>WRFX01000001.1 GCA_009787445.1 Chitinivibrionia bacterium
GTATTCTATCCAATCTATTTGCGCGTTTCCTTCAAATTTCAGCAGAGAATTAAGCAAACTGATACATAAATCCTTATGTTCTCCAAATACTTTTTTAAACAATAAATCGTTTTTCGGGTCAAGATACTTCGGCATTTTTGTTTCCTCCTTAAAATTTAGTGATAAATATAATATTTGCGCACTTTAAAAAGTGGAAATTTGTGCAAAAAAGTGATGCGAAAAAACGGTGGTATTGTCGCTTGTTTTTGGAAATTTTGAAAAAACTTTTGAAAATTGGAAAAAAAGAATTTATAAACCTAATAGATAACGGGGAGAGATTTATGTCAGGAAAGATTATTTTAAGTTTTGGCGCGGCAGTTTTGTTTTCTGCGAGCGTTTTTGCGCATTTGCCGTCGCCTTACGACGCAAGTTTGCGCACAGGACAAAGAGGATTTGGGACAAAGCCGACTGCTGCTGGCAGTGCTTTACGCGCTACTTATTCTAACAAAGGCGAATGGAGTGCGAACGGCGAATACGGCGGCGATTTTACCATCGGTCAGGGCGATACTGTGTCGCGAGGCGATTGGAAAGGCAAAAAACTTTGGTGGCGCGCTAAATTTGCGCCGAGCGCAAACGATATTCCCGGCGAAACGCCTCCGCAAGGCGGAACTTCGGCGTGGGTATTAGTAAATTCGCTTTCGGCTGTATCTACGGGAACGCCAAATTACGTTTGGAAGGGTTGGAACAACGATTTATCTAACAAAAGCGGAAGTTTGTGGGCAGAAGTTCCCACTTGGAGAGACGGAGCGCAAGGCGCGTATTCTATGACTCACGACGATATCGGCGCAATGCCGTTTGACGACGCTGTTAAGCCCGGCTGGGACGTCGCAAAGGATTTTCCGCTTATTAAACAGTCGTGGGGAGTGTATGTCGCGGGCGATCAAATGAACGGCGACGCGGATTGGGAATTGCAAAGACAAATGGTAGCGCAAGGACACGAAATATTTAATCACTCTATGGATCACACTTCGGCGGCGGACAGATGGAGCGTTTATAATCCAAATCAGAGAGTGTCTTCAAGTGACCCCGATGTTCCTGAACCTATTCGCGGACTTACGGTAGTAGGCGCGTGGAAAATGAGAAGCCACCACACAACTTACGGATGGCTTGGTTGGCTTGACTACGAAACGGCAGGAGAAAAAACCGGTGGCAAAGGACAAATAGGATATAACGCGGCCGACTTAAACGGCGATTGGAAAGGTCCTTTGGTAAAACCGAACTATGAAAAAGGTTCGTACATAGATACGATTCAAGCAGAAAACGAACTTTTAACAATTTATGCGTATCCATATTGGAATGGAAGAATGCCCAACGAAGAAGCGCCAAACGGCGGAATTATGAAAATAGAATTAAAGTCCGGCACGCAGGAAGTAACGCTTACGACGGGACAAAAAATGTATATAGGCGCGGGCAAAGTATCGGTAAATGCTATCGGATGGTTTGAAGAAAACGACATTATATCTAAATATCCATTTTACTACAACAAAGCGCCAATAAATTCTGACAAATGTCCGAATGTAACATTAACGACCGCGTGCGACAAAGGCAATCCCGGTTTTGTATTGAAAGTTCACAGCGCAAAAGGATGGGATGCGGCTCTTCTTAATAGAAACGTGGTAGAAGCAAACGCCATTATAAACAGCGAACTTTACGAAAAAGTTGGGGCAAATCAACATTTTGTAGCGGGAAAAAGAAGCGAATATTTTGGCTATCCGTTTGACGTTTATAGCGAAACTACGCACAAATATCTTGAAGAAAAGGGCTTTGTGGGAGCGAGAGGCGGCGCAAAATCTGGTGTTCCTATGCCGGGAGATTTTTATCATCCGTATAGAATAGATTTTGACGCGTTTTTTATTCAGGATAAAGATTGGAATCCAAGTAGCGCTGGCGGAAAATACATATATCCCGAAAATCCGCACGTACTTTTAGGACTTAACGAACTTGTCGACAAAGTGGTAGCGTCAAAAGGTTATATGATTCGCGAATTTCACGCGGTGGCAAATATAACTTCTGACGACGGTAGTTGGTACAAAGACAAAACTGCAAATTCGGACGATCCTGACCTTTGGAATGTAAACAACGCGGCAAACGGTTATGGCGGCTGGTGGGGAGGAATTGCGGCGTTTCAGTTGCGCGCACATTATCAGTATGTAAACACAAGAATAACAAATAGACAACTTGCGGTATATACTCCGTCTGAAGCGGTAAAATACAGAATGACGGCAAACGCCACAAACAAAACGGGAACGTTAACCAAAGACGGCGGCAATTTCAAACTTAAACTCACGACAACCGAAAATATAGACAACAAATATCGCGATGAAATTTCGGTAATTGTCGCGCTTGACGCTTCCTGCAATAGTTTGGCGGCAAGATATAGCGACGGAAGCGGAACAAACGTCGCGCCGCGCAGAAAGCCGATTAAAATGGATAACGAAGGAAAAGTTTGGTCGGTTTCGGTAAATCCTTTTAGAGCAAACGGCGAAATTACTCTTATTCCCAACGGAAATTGGGAAGGCGTAGAAGGTGATGGAAATATCGGTGATGGAAATATCGACTGGACTTCGATTTCGGACAAACGCGCTCCTTCGGCAAAAGCGGCGGTAGCGTTTGCAGGAATACGAAACGGACAAATCGCGCTTAATTTGCAAAGCGGAAATTATACGGCTGAACTTTATAACGTTCAAGGACGTTTAATAAGCAAAGTCGATATAAACGCGATAAACGGCGTAAACGCGACGGGATTAAGAACGGACAATCTTGCCAAAGGAATGCTTATACTAAACGTTAAGCAGGCGGGCAAAATGATGTTGAACCAAAAGATAATGGTAAAATAGGATTTAAAACAATTTTTTAACCTTAAACAGGAGGATGTTTATGAAGAGAAAATGGAAATTGGCGGCGGCGGCGGTAGTTGCGTGCGCCGCTGTGGTAAGCGCACACTTGCCCTCGCCTTACGACGCAAGATTTGCGATTGACAGGGAAAGAGAAAGATTGGGGAATTTGCAAACAGCAACGAGAGGTGCGCTACGCGCTCAAAGTGCGGCGGAGTGGGATGCTGAAAAAGAATATAGAGGTAGTTATCTCACATATCAGGGAGATACGGTTATATCTGGCGAGTGGAACGGAAAACCGCTTCATTGGTGGGCGAAGTTCTATGCAAAAGGCGATAAACCGGGCGACCCTGGCACAGGCGGCGGAACTTCTCCGTGGGTTTTAATTAACTCCGACAGTTATGGAAAAAATTACGTTTGGCAGGGTTACGGTCCTAACGGAAGCATAAGCAACGGACAAGCGAGAGTCGCCACTTGGAGAAACGGAGCAGAAGGCGCGTATTCTTTTACTCACGACGATATTGGTTCTATGCCGCTTGGGCAGTCGATTGCTCCGGGATATGAACTCGCGCAAGAAACGGGATTTGAAGAAATTAAGCAATCTTGGGGCGTTTTTGTAAAAATGATGGACGAAAACGAATGGAAATACGCAATCGGAATGGTAAAAGACGGACACGAAATGTTTAACCACTCTTGGGACCACACTTCTGCGGCAGACCAATATCAGTGGTTTTATAACAAAGGCACAATTCCCGATTTTGACCCGTCTATTCCTTACGCTATTCGCGGACTTACGGTAAAATCGCTTTGGGGAAATCCACAGTGGGGGGCTCCGTGGTATAAAGATTCGTGGCAAACTCCCGGCGTTCCGCCAAACAGTGAAAATAAAAATGTAAGCGATATAGGCGTAAAAGTTGGTACTGATTGTGCAAGTAAGGAGAACCCTACAGAATCAGCAGACCCTATTAGAAAACTTGTTCTTGAAAACGATGACATAAAGATTGAAGGCGCGGCGTTTTGGACAGGGCTTGCGTTTTCGTCCGACCCTTGTTTTCAAAAAAAGATTCCTTTGGTAGTTACTCCAAAAGGAAGCACCGAAAAAATAAAATTGCCCAGCGGGATGGATGTATATGTAAAATATAATTCGGGAGGCAAAGCAAATATTGCCGGATTGGCTGAAGACGGTTCCGCACAGGGTATAATAAATAGTGGTATCCTTTACGCGACGACTCCGGCTTGGCACGATTTAAATCAACTTGACCTGTACGGCGAAAACGGGTGGTCTGGAAGTACTGTATTTAGCCCTTCGTTTGAAGTAGCAGGATTAGGTGTCGCGAATGATGGAGGAGCGCCTGCTTTAATTGCCTCTATTTTTACGGTAAAAGCGTGGGAACCAAGTGATATTACCCGAAATATGAAAGATGCAAACGACAAAATTAACCAAGAAATTTACAAAAAGATTCAAAATCCGGGCAAATATTTCGCCGTTGAAAAACGTAGCGAATATTACGGTTATCCTATGGACGCGTACAGCACGGCTTCTAACTTAAAACTGAAGGAATACGGAATTTTGCAGGCGAGAGCCGGTTCTAAAACTCCGCAGGTTATGAAAGGCGACTTTTTCCATCCTTACGCCATCGACTTTGACGCGTTTTATATTGAAAAAAGCGACTGGAATCCGTCAAAACAAGGCGCTGGATACGTATATCCCGACAATGCGCATATATGGCTTGGCTTAAACCAAATGGTGGATTCTATTATTTATCACAAAGGTTATATGATTCGCGAGTTTCACGCAGTTGCCGATATTCCTGACGGACAATGGGCTTCTCCGGGCAGTAATCCGTCTTTTTGGGCGCTTAACTCTTCTGCGGAAGGCAAAGGCGGCTGGTGGGGCGGTATTACCAGAGACCAACTTCGCGTGCATTATAACTACGTTAAAGACAGAATTAACGACGGTCGTTTGGTAGTTTATACGGCTTCGGAGGCGGTAAAATATCGTTTGACGGGCAACGCGACGAGCAATCCGAATTTAAGCAAAGACGGGAACGACTATAAATTAACCGTAACTTTTGACGCAAGCAAAGGCGGAATGCACTCAAGTCAAATCGATGAAATTTCGGTAATTGTAGGAATAGACGCGGCAAGTTCTTTGGACGTGCAGTATTCTAACGGTTCAAGACCTCGTTTGGCTCCGAAAAAACTTAACGGAGACGGTTCGGCTTGGTCAGTGAACTTTAATCCGCAAACGGCTGGAAGCGCGGGCGTAAAATTGATTCGCAACGGAAATTTTGTAGAACCCGAATGGGATGGTCCGACCGATTTCGGCGATAAAGACGCGAGCGGCGGTCCCGGTTCCGGCAATTATCCTTGCGACGTTTTGGCCGGTTTAATTCCTGAATGCCCGTTGAGCATTTCCAAAACCGTGAAAAACAGAACAAGCGCGTTTTCGTTTACGGGAATACAAAACGGACAAATTAATCTTCGTTTAACTGCTGGAAATTATACGGCGCAACTTTACAATATGCAGGGTCGTATAGTAGGAACGGCAAACATTAACGCGGTAAACGGCGTAAATGCGACGGGATTAAGAACGGATAATCTTGCAAAGGGAATATTTGTGCTTAACGTAAAAGACGCCAAAGGCGCGGCGGTTTTGCAGCACAAATTGATGTTGAAATAATTAAAACTGCGAATGCGGTTTTTTGAAACGGGCGACCGCGAAAGCGGTCGTCCGTTTGTTTTTTGGGTTTTAGTGAAAAAATTATTTTTTAATTTCGCGCAAATAGTATATTATACGTAATAATAATGAAAACTCCAAAAAATTGAGGTAAAATTATGGAAAAAAAGGAAATTTTTACTTACGAAGAACTTATGTCGGCATTTACGCGATTGGAAAAATTTCAAGAAAAAAATGCGAAAGAAATCGCGGTTGTGTGGAAACTGCAAGAAAAAAACGCAAAAGAATGGATGGAGCAAAAAAAACAGAACGACGAATTGAGAAAATTTATAAAAGAAGTCAGTAAAAACGTCGATGGAATAAACAGCAGCAACGGAAAAGTGGCTGAAGATTATTTTTTCAATTCTCTCTGCGCGACAAAAACTTTGGGCGGCGTGCATTTTGATATGGTAAAAAGACATTTAAGAAATTCGATTCCGCTTGAAGACGGAAAAACGCTCGACGGAGAATACGACATCGCGCTGATAAACAAAGATTCGCTCGGAATAGTGGAAGTAAAATATACCGTTCATAAAAAAGACGTAGAAAATTTGGTAAAAAAGCAGGTTAAAAACTTTAAAACGCTTTTTCCTATGTATGCGAAATACAAATTTTATTTGGGAATATGCGGTTTAAGTTTCAACAAACAAGCCGAAGACGCGGCGAATAAATTCGGCGTAGGAATGTTAAAACTAAACGGCGACGCGGTAGAAATTCGCGATAAAAATTTAAAAGTTTATTAAGCAAAATAATTTTTTTTGTAAGTTTTGCGTTTTGCGACTAGTTTTCCAAATATTTCTTTAAAAAGACAGTAATTTTTTAGCGAAAAAACTTGACAATTTTCAAGAAAATATGGTATATTTATCAAGTGAAAAAGAAGAAAAAATTTTTGAAATAAAAGAAAAATTAAACACGTTTTAAGGAGGTTTAAATGGGAAGAGTTCGCGAAGTAACAATAAAAAAGTTTATGTTTGGAACCGAAGAATTTAGGCGCGCCAATTATTCGGTAATGGAAGGAACGCCGCAGGAATGTTGGGATTCGTTTATAAAATTTATTGTATTTACCAAATGGATTAGTAAAGCGAAAATTAACGGTTCCGCGTCAGGTAAAGTTAATTTCGGCAGATTGCAGAAAAATGTTATTAACAAAGAATATTGGAGATTTGATGAAAGCGGAAATAGAATTAGTTGAAGATTTTAAGGATATGTTTAAGGAATTTAATAAACAAGGAGTAAAATACGTATTAGTCGGAGGTCTTGCGACCATATTGTACGGTTATCAACGTTTAACGCAAGATTTGGATTTGTTTATTTTGGCAAATTCGCAAAACGCCGAACTTGTAATGAAAGCGTTGATAAAATACGGTGCTCCTATGGAAATGGTTTCAAAAGAAGATTTTGAAAAAGAAGGAACAACGTTTCAAATGGGAGTAAAACCTAATCGTATAGATATTCTTACGGCAATATCGGGAATTAAATTTGACGAAGTTTATAAAAACGCAATAGACGTGGAAGTAGACGAATTGGAATTTAAAATGATTTCAATAGAAGATTTGATTAAAAATAAACTTGCGTCGGGAAGAAAAAGAGATTTAGACGACGTAGAAAATTTAGAAGAAATACTTCTCAGAAGAAAAGGACTTTAATGTCGCACAAAACGCCTGCGCGGCGTTCCAAAATAAAACGAAACGCTTGCGAAAATTATAATAATAAACTTTTGTAACTATATATTTTTAAGGCAGTTCCATACTTTTAATAAATCGAGAAACAGTTGTTCTATTTACCTTAAAAGTTCGCGCAATTTCGGCTATCGAAGTTTTATTTTGCATTAAAATTTCTATTTTGCGCTCTTTTCCGAGCAGTTTTCTGTTTTTGTTTTTTACTCCCAAAGGATGCCCCAATTTTACGCCTTCCGCTTTTTTGCGGGCAAGCGCTTCTTTCGTTCTTTGCGAAATAAATTCTCTTTCTATTTCCGACGCAATGCTGTAAGCCATAGCGAATATTTTTGAATGTATATTGTTTTCCAAACGATAATTGCCTTTAATCGCGATGATTTTTACGCCTTTTCGCATACAGTCGTTCAAAACGCCCATAAGCATTAGCATATCTCTTCCCAAACGCGATATTTCCGAGCAAATAAGCGCGTCTCCTTTTTTTAGTTTTGTCATAAGTCCGCCGAGTTTTCTTTTCTTTACGTTTGTTTTTCCCGAAATAGTTTCGCCTACCCATTTGTTTACGAACATTGAATTTTCTTTGCAATAGTTTTCGATGGCGAATCTTTGATTTTCAACCGATTGCGCGTCTGTGCTGACGCGAATATAAGCGTATAACATAAATAAAATCCTTACTTTGATTTTGTTTGATATTGATATTAAAAATATTTGCGTGCGTTTGACCTGCGTGCGAGTTTCAAAAATACTATTTGGCTTGAAAAACAAGGACGAATTTTTAATCTTTTGATTTTTGATTTTATTTAATTTGATTTTATTGGATTGCTTTTTTAAGCATACATTTTTTTCGCGTTTATGCTTTCGCCGTCCCAATATAAACTTTCAATGCAAATGTCTATATCGTCGATTTCTCTATCGGTAAAACTCCATACAGCCGTATCGTATGCGATTTTAACGCCGTTGAATTTGTTTATATCTTTTAACTGCGCAAAAACTCCGCCTTTGTTAATCAACGGCAAAACGTTAAATCTTTTTACTTCGCCGTTAGAAAAAGAAACGCGCAAACAATAATTTTCCAACGGTTCAATATTTACCGCGCGAATTAAATCGCCGCTATCCCGATATGTAAGCGTATATTTCATAATTTACCGCAAAGGAAGAATGTAAATTAACTCGCCTTGCGCTCTTGATATTTCCCAGTTTGCCGCGAGTTCGTCAACGTGAATGTCCGTCCATACTTGAACAGCCCGTATTTGTTTTAGCGGCAAATTTCCGCTAATAATATTTCCTTCAAAGTCAAACGCGGCTCTTTCTCCGTTATATTCAGCGTGAAAATGCGGCGGATTGTGTTCGTTGTATTCCATTTTTATAATAATACCAAAAAATCGTGAAATTGTCGGCATTTTTCCTCCTTAAAATTTATCCGTAAATATAATATTTGCGCACTTTAAAAAGTGGAAATTTGTGCAAAAAAGTGATGCGAAAAAACGGTGGTATTATCGCTTGTTTTTGGAAATTTTGAAAAAACTTTTGAAAATTGGAAAAGAAAGAATTTATAAACCTAATAGATAACGGGGAGAGATTTATGTCAGGAAAGATTATTTTAAGTTTTGGCGCGGCAGTTTTGTTTTCTGCGAGCGTATTTGCGCATTTGCCGCCGTCTTACGACGCAAGTTTGCGCACAGGACAACGAGGATTCGGCGCAAAGCCGGCTAACAGTGCGCTTCGGGTGGATTATGAAAACAAAGGCGAATGGAGCGCGGATGGCACTTACAAAGGCGACTTTACCATCGGTCAAGGCGATACGGTGTCCAAAGGCGACTGGAAAGGCAAAAAACTTTGGTGGCGCGCTAAATTTGCGCCGAGCGCAAGCGATATTCCGGGAGAGACGCCTCCGCAAGGCGGAACTTCGGCGTGGGTACTTGTAAATTCGCTTTCGGCTGTGGCAACGGGAACGCCAAATTACGTTTGGAAGGGCTGGAACGGCGATTTGGCAAACAAAGGCGGAAATATGTGGGCGGAAGTTCCCACTTGGAGAGACGGAGCGCAAGGCGCGTATTCTATGACTCACGACGATATCGGCGCAATGCCGTTTAACGACGCTGTAAAACCCGGCTGGGACGTCGCAAAGGATTTTCCGCTTATTAAACAGTCGTGGGGAGTGTATGTAGACGGCTCCGAAATGAACGGCGACGCTTGGGTATTGCAAAGACAAATGGTAGCGGAAGGACACGAAATATTTAACCACTCTATGGACCACACCTCTGCGGCGGATAGATGGAGCGTTTATAACCCCGGACAAAGATTATCGTCGAGCGACCCCGACGTTCCCGAACCTGTTCGCGGACTTACGGTAGACGGCGCGTGGAAAATTACGCTGCACCACGTTAATAACGGATGGACGCCTACGATTGACCTTTCTACTTGGACTGGAGGCGCAATTCCCGACCAAAACGGCGACTGGGCTGGTCCTTTGGGAAAACCGAATTATGAAAACGGCGCGTATATCGATACGCTTAAGGCGTCTAACGACCTTGTAGATATTTATTCGTTTCCGTATTGGGAAGGAATGAGCCCCAACGAAGAAGCGCCAAACGGCGGAATTATGAAAATAGAATTAAAAGGCGGCACTGAAGAAGTAACGCTTGCGACAGGACAAAAAATGTATATAAACAAAGGCGCGAACAAAGTATCGGTAAACGCGGTCGGCTGGTTTGACCTTCCCGATATTAGAAAATATTTTCCTTTTTACGAAAACGGCTCAATAACGACAAACGATAAAGGAAGACCCGGCTTTGTATTGAAAGTTCACAGCGCAAACGGCTGGGACGCTAATCTTCTTAACAGAAACGTAAATCAGGCAAACGACATTATAAACAGCGAACTTTACTCGCAAGTCGGCGACAATCAGCATTTTGTATCGGGAAAAAGAAGCGAATATTTTGGCTATCCGTTTGACGTTTATTCCGAAACTACGCACAGATATCTTGAACAAGCGGGATTTGTGGGAGCAAGAGGCGGAGCGAAATCGGGCGCGCCTATGCCGGGAGATTTTTATCACCCGTATAGAATAGATTTCGACGCGTTTTTCATTCAGGAAACCGATTGGACTCCAAACAGCGCGGGCGGAAAATACATATATCCCGAAAATCCGCACGTATTATTGGGACTTAACCAGTTGGTCGACAGAGTCGTAGATGAAAAAGGTTATATGATTCGCGAATTTCACGCTGTGGCAAACATTACTTCCGACGACGGCAGTTGGTACAAAAACGGAAGCGCGAACGAATCCGACCCAGACCTTTGGAACGTAAATAACGCGGGCAACGGTTATGGCGGCTGGTGGGGCGGAATTGCGGCTTTTCAGTTGCGGTCGCATTATCAGTATCTCGACGGAAAAATAAAAACTCGACAACTTGCGGTTTATACTCCGTCGGAAGCGGTAAAATACAGAATGACGGCAAACGCCACAAACAAAACGGGAACGTTAACCAAAGACGACAACAATTTCAAACTTAAACTTACGACTACCGAAGATATAGACAATAAATATCGCGATGAAATTACGGTAATTGTCGCGCTTGACGCTTCTTGCAACAGTTTGGCGGCAAGATATAGCGACGGGTCGGGAACAAACGTCGCGCCGCGCAGAAAGCCCGTTAAAATGGACGGCGAAGGAAAAGTTTGGTCGGTTTCGGTAAATCCTTTTAGAGCAAACGGCGAAATTACGCTTATTCCCAACGGAAATTGGGAAGGAGTAGACGGCGACGGAAATATAAACTGGTCTTCTTCTATTTCGGACAAACGCGCTCCTTCGACAAAAGCGGCGGTAGCGTTCGCGGGAATACAAAACGGACAAATCGCGCTTAATTTGCAAAAAGGAAATTATACGGCAGAACTTTACAATTTGCAGGGACGACTGATAAGCAGAACGGAAATAACCGCGATAAACGGAGTAAACGCTTCGGGGCTTAAAACGAACAATCTTGCCAAAGGAATGCTTATACTAAACGTTAAGCAGGCGGGCAAAATGATGTTGAACCAAAAGATAATGGTTAAATAGGATTTAAAACAATTTTTTAACTTTAAACAGGAGGATGTTTATGAATGGAAAATTAAAATTGGCGGCGGCGGCAGTGTTTGCGTGCGCCGCTGTGGTAAGCGCGCATTTGCCCTCGCCCTATGACGCGAGATTTGCGATTGACAGAGAAAGAATGCGCCAAACAGACGAGCGAAATCAAAACGGCGCTCTTCGTGGTGAATGTTGCGCAAATAAAGGCGCGTGGAATAAAGAAACCGAATACGAAGGCAGATACGCTGAATTTAGAGGCGACACTGTTTATACGACTCACCCTGTATATGGTACGTTATATTGGTGGTCGAAGTTTTGGTCTAAAGGAGACGAACCGGGCGGATTAGGACAGGGCGGAGGAACGTCTCCGTGGGTTATGATAAATTCGCTTTCGGCACAAAAAAACAACGGCGTAGCGAATAGAAACCTTTGGAAAGGACAGGGAACGGGCGGAACGCCGTTTGTAGCGACTTGGAGAAACGGCGCAAAAGGCGCATATTCTATGACCCACGATGATATTGGCTCTATGCCGTTTGCAAATTCAATAGGACCGGGCTATACGCTTGCGAGCGAAACGGGATTTGAAAAAATTAAACAATCCTGGGGCGTTTTTGTAAAAGAAATGGACGCAAACGAATGGGATTTGGCTATTAAAATGGTAAAAGACGGGCACGAAATGTTTAACCACTCTATGGACCACACCTCTGCGGCAGACCAGTATCAGTGGTTTTATCCCGGTCAGACAATTCCCGATTTTGACCCGTCTATTCCTTATGCGATTCGCGGACTTAAAGTAGTAGGACTTTGGGGAAATCCGAATGGTGCGTTTGCCAACCCCGCTCCAAGTACAATTACGCTTCAAAACGATTTAGTAACTGCTACTGGAAAACCGTATTGGACACAAAACGCGTTTGCGACTACGGACAATAATATTACAATAACGCCAAAAGCAGGAGTAGAACAAATAACATTGCCTACCGGAGTACAAGTGTACGTAAAATACACTAAAAAATGGGCAAATATTAACGATTTGCCCGCGGACGGTTCCGGACAAGCGTCTAACGAAGGATTTCTTGCCGCGACAACTCCCGCTTGGTTTGATGTGGAGATGCTTAATAATTACGGAGAAAACGGTTGGAACGGCAATGCCCAAAACCCGGCGGAATTTTGGTGGGTAAATCCTGCCGACGTACCTCAAGGTTGTGAGAAAGCCGACTGGAGCGGACCGGGTGGTACGTGCAATGGAACGCCACTTGACGTAGCCCCGTGGTGTAGCGGTAAAGTAGCCTGTAAAGCGGACGAGGGAATTCCCGGTATGCTTGCTTCTATTTTTACGGTAAAAGCGTGGGTTGGAAACGACTGGAAAAGAAACATTAAGGACGCAAACGACTCGGTTAACGCTCGTATTTACGAAAAAATTCAGAATCCGGGCAAATATTTCAAAAAAGGAAAACGTTCCGAATATTACGGTTATCCTATGGACGCGTATAGCACGGCGTCTAACGACTCGCTGTACAATAATCAAGTATTTATGGCGAGAGCGGGTTCAAAATCGGGCGTTCCTATGTTTAACGACTTCTTTCATCCGTATGCGATTGACTTTGACGCGTTTTATATTGAAAAACAGGGCTGGACTCCAAAAAGCACCGGCAGCGAGTGGGTATATCCCGGTAACGCGCACGTGCGTTTGGGTTTGGACGATATGATTGACCAAATAATTGCCACCAAAGGTTATATGATTCGCGAATTTCACGCTGTTGCCGATATTGCGGATAACGCTTGGTACGACAATAATCCCGCGACTTATTGGCCCCTTAATTCTTCGGCGAGAGGAATGGGCGGCTGGTGGGGCGGTATTACGAAAAATCAACTTCGCTTGCATTATCAATATTTAAAGCAAAAAATAGACGCGAACGATTTGGTAGTTTATACGGCTTCGGAAGCGGTAAAATATCGTTTGACGGCAAACGCTGTAACTAACGTAAGTTTTAGTTCAAATACCATAACTCCGACAACGAGCAATTTGGACGTGGCGTATCAGGATGAGATTTCGGTAATAATTAGCGGAGTTAGCGATAATAAAATGGACGTTAAATATAGCAATGGAGAACGTCCTCGTTTGGCTCCTGAAAAATTAAGCGACGGAACTTGGTCTGTGAACTTTAATCCGTTTGTCGGCGCGGTAACTATTTATCCCGGTCAAGATTTTGTAGAACCTACTTGGGAATCGAACGTAGACGTCGATAACATTAATACTCCCAGCCCCAGTGCGGGAGCCGATTGCAATCCGTTTAGTTTCGACAGTAATTGCCAACCTAATACTTCAATTTCCAAAACGGCAAATAAAGTTAACGCATTCGCCTTTACGGGAATACAAAACGGACAAATTAACCTTCGTTTAACGGCGGGCAATTATACGGCAAATCTTTACAATATGCAGGGTCGTTTAGTTTCTACCGCAAACATTAACGCGGTAAACGGCGTAAATGCGACGGGTTTGAGAACGGATAATCTTGCAAAGGGAATATTTGTGCTTAACGTAAAAGACGCCAAAGGCGCGGCGGTTTTGCAGCATAAATTGATGTTGAAATAGAAAACTAGCGAAAAGCGGTTTTTTGAAACGGGCGACCGCGAAAGCGGTTGTCCGTTTTTTTTTTGGGTTTTGTGCAAAATTTATTTTTTGATTTTGTGCAAATAGTATATTGTATATATAATAATAACGAAATTCCAAAAAAATGGAGTAAAATTATGGAAATATGGGAAAGAGAATTAGCCGAAATTAGGGCTTCAATGGCGGAAACTATGAAAGGTTTCGCGGAAATTAGGAAACTGCAAGAAGAAAACGCGAAAGAATTTGAAAAAGTATGGAAACTGCAAGAAAAAAACGCAAAAGAGTTTGAGAAATTGGGAAAGTTTGTAAAAGAAGTCAGTAAAAACGTCGATGGAATAAACAGTAGCAACGGAAAAGTGGCAGAAGATTATTTTTTCAATTCTCTCTGCGCGACAAAAACTTTGGGCGGCGTGCATTTTGATATGGTAAAAAGGCATTTGAGTAATTCGATTCCGCTTGAAGACGGAAAAACGCTCGACGGAGAATACGACATTGCGCTAATAAATAAGGATTCGCTCGGAATAGTGGAAGTAAAATATACCGTTCATAAAAAAGACGTTGAAAATTTGGTAAAAAAGCAGGTTAAGAATTTTAAAACTCTTTTTCCTATGTATTCAAAATACAAATTTTATTTGGGAATATGCGGTTTAAGTTTCAACAAACAAGCCGAAGACGCGGCGAATAAATTTGGCGTAGGAATGTTAAAACTAAACGGCGACGCGGTAGAAATTCGCGATAAAAATTTAAAAGTTTATTGACCGAAATAATTTTTTTGTAAGTTTTGCGTTTTTTATTTTCTATTTGACGAAATTAAAAAACGCTTTGAAAAAGTGGCGGAAATAATTTCAAAAATAATAAAAATAACGTAACATTTACCATATTAAAATAGTCAAAATTTATATAACGAGAAAAAATTTTTAAAATTTTTACGATTTTTTTTAAAATACTTGCTTTCTATTTGCGAATATAATTATTTTTTCTGCGGTTTATTATGGATTTTGTACAATTTATTACCTAAAACAAAGGAGAGACACAATGAGAAGTGTCAAAATGTTGCTTGTTATTTCTTTGCCTGTATTGTGCTTGTTTTTTGCGGGATGCAAAAAAGCCGCGCCGATGCCTGTCGAAACCCCGCCCCCACCGCCTCCTCAAGTTTGGGAGCCGGACACAAACAAATTTTCCGAAGTCGATTTGGAAGCAGAACTTGCCAGAAGAATCAAGGAAAATTTGCAGACCCTCTATTTTGACCTCGACAAGTATGACTTGACGAGCGAATCGCTTCAAAAATTGCGTATCGCCGCCGAGTTTCTTAAAGAGCAGAGTCAGATTAGAATTCGTTTGGACGGACACGCGGACGAACGCGGAACAACCGAGTACAATATGGCTTTGGGCGAAAAAAGAGCGATAGCCGTGAGAAACGCGCTAACTCGTTACGGAATCGATTCCCAACGTCTTGAAACCACGTCTTTTGGGAGAGAAAGACCCGTAAACTTAAATTGCGGCGGCAACGAGTCGTGCCACTCTATGAACAGAAGAGTAGAATACACGGTCATAAAGAAATAAGGACGCGCTTAATTTGAAACGTATTCCGCTTTTGATTTGTTTGTCTCTTTTTTGCGTTTCGTGTTCCCAAGTTACTATTTTGAGAACAAAGGAACTCACCGCGGTTCGCGACTCATTGAGCCACGAAATCGCGGTTCTCAAAAAGAACATCGACGAAGAAATGGTGAGAGAAGAGTTGCACAGAGTTTACGTAGAAATTACGCTCAAAAGTATGGACGAAAAACTTATGCAGTTGTCGGGAAACGTAACCGAAAATTTGGCGAAAATTTCCGAAATCAGCAAAAGAACGGGCTTAATTTCGACGCAAATGGCTGAAAAAGCGCGGCAGGATTCTCTTGTCGCGACTATTAAAGAGCAGGAACGTTTGGATTTGTTTAGTTTGGCAAAGAGCAATTACGACAAAGGTAATTTCTCTCTTGCCGTAAATGATTTTAAAGATTATATAGAAAAATATCCCGACAGCGACGACGCGAAAGCCGCTTTATATTGGAAGGCGGAAGCGAGTTACGCGATGAATTCGCTCGACAACGCAAAAGCGTTTTTTCAACAATATTTCAAAGAAAACAGAACGGAAAAGTTTGCGTGCGCGGCTTTGTATAAACTCGGCTTGATTTTTAACAAACAAAGTCAGGTAAAAAACAGGGACGCGATGTGGGATTTGTTGAAAAAAGAATGTCCCGACAGCAGAGAAGCGAAATTAGTGATTGAAAATCAGAAAAAATAAGCGAAGGACGGCTTAATGTCTGAAGAAATTCAAACCGACGTTTTTTTGTCCGATAAAACAAGCGCGGGATATAAAATAGGCGGAAAAGCGGATTATTATATTGACGTTCACTCTGCGCAAGATATAAAAAATTCTATAAAATTTGCAAAACAAAAAAATATTCCTTATTTTATTATGGGAAACGGAAGCAATTTGCTTGTTAGCGACAAGGGATTTAGAGGACTTGTCGTTTGCACTCGAAAAATGGATAATATTTTAGTTTTTGACAATGCGATTCGCGCCGAAGCGGGAGCGAGTATAAGCGCGTTTGTGAAAGAAGCGATAAAGGCAAATTTTTTTGGAACGCAAGAATTGTCGGGAATACCGGGAACCGTCGGCGCGGCGCTCGTTATGAACGCAGGCGCGTATTCGCAAACGATTTCGGATTTTGTAACGAAAATATGTTTTTACGATTGCGACTCGGATGCGGAAGTTATAATTTCAAAGGAAGAGGCGAATTTCGGCTATCGTTCAAGCGTTTTTCAAAAAAAAAACGGCGTAATATTTTGGGCTGATTTTGAGTTTAATATGAAAAAAAATTATGAAATTTTGTTGTCCGCTCAAAACGAAATTTTGAAAAAACGCAAAGAAAATCAACCTTTGGAATATCATTCTTGCGGTTCGGTTTTTAAACGTCCCCAAAATAATTACGCGGGAAAATTGATTGAAGAAGCGGGGCTAAAAGGTTTTTGCATAGGCGACGCGCAGGTTAGCGAAAAACACGCGAATTTTATCGTGAACAAAAAAAACGCGACCGCCGAAGACGTGCGCAAGGTTATGGCGAAAGTTCGTAAAACGGTAAAAGAAAAATTTCAGGTGATTCTTGAACCCGAAGTCGTGTTTTTAGGCGATTTTGACGATGAAATATAAATTAAAAAATAAAAAAAACGGAGGCAAAATGTACAAAATTGAATGTTTTCAGTCGGGAAGGATTTCTACAAATTCGTATTTGGTTATTGAAGGAAATAACGCGATTGTGATTGACCCAGCCCCCGACCCCTTTGAATTGATTGGAAAAATAAAAAGCGACGCTTTGAAAATCGAGGCGATTTTGCTTACTCACGGACATTTCGACCATTTTTTGGGAATGTTTGACATTTGGGACGAAATAGACAAAAATATTCCGCTTTATTTTAGTCCGTTGGACGAATTTTTGATAAAGGACGCTTATCTTAACGGCGCTCAAATGTTCAACTCCGAACGCGCTTCTTACAACGGACGTTATAATCCGATTAACGAAGGAATTTTTCACGTCGGCAGTTTTAAGTTTGAAGTTTTTAGCACACCGGGACACACTCCGGGCGGAATTTGCTTTTTTGACGGGAGCGCGCTTTTTTCGGGCGACTCGCTTTTTGCGGGAACCGTCGGCAGAAGCGATTGGGGTTACAGCGACGGCGAAGCGTTAATAAAAGGCATAGAAAATAAACTTTTCACTCTTCCCGACGAAACGCACGTATTTCCCGGACACGGTTACGCTTCAACCATCGGCAAAGAGAAAATGACAAATCGCTTTTTTCAATAGGTTCAAAAAAAATGAGCCAAATTAGCGCGATTGTAGAAAATCCGACGGAAATATCGGAAAATATGAAGTTTTTTCTCGGCTGGATTTCGGCGGAAAAAGGACTTTCGGACAATACAAAAACGTCGTATCTTTTTGATTTAACTCGTTTTCAGGAATATATTGAAAAAAATAATCTCGAAGAAAAAGCGATTTCGCAAGAAGATTTGCAAAAATACATAACATATCTTTGCAATTTGCCAGAAAAAGAAAAACTTGTCCAAACGACGATTCACAGGCATATTTCGACAATTCGCGGATATTACAAATTTTTATTTGCCGAAGACATAATAAACCACGACCCGACCGAAAATTTGGAATCGCCGAAACTCGCGAAAACTTTGCCATATACTTTGTGCGTAGAAGACGTTTTTAAGATTTTGGACAACGCCGCGGACGAAAACGAAAAAGCACCTTTGCGAAATCGCGCAATTTTGGAACTTCTTTATTCTACGGGAATGCGCGTTTCGGAATGCGTAAGCGTTACGACCGAACAGTTTTTAACAAACAAAGATTTTATGATGGTAACGGGCAAGGGAAACAAGGAGCGTTTGGTTCCCGTCGGCGAAATCGCGCGCGATTGGGTTTTAAGATACTTAAACGAAGAACGCGATAAATTTGTAAAACCCGCAAGCGCAAATTTCTTGTTTATAAATCAAAAATTTGGGAAGCAACTCACGAGAATGGCGGTTTTTGATATTATAAAAAAAGCGGCAAAACGCGCCGGAATACTCGGCGGCATTTCTCCGCATACTATGCGGCATTCTTTTGCGACGCATCTTCTCGAAGGCGGCTGCGATTTGCGCATAGTTCAGGAATTTTTGGGGCATTCGAGCATTACGACGACCGAAATTTACACGCACGTAACGAGTACGTTTTTAATTGAAACGCATCATCATTTTCATCCGAGACAAATAAAAAAAACAAGCGAAAATTAACGCAATTTATGTCGTTCAAAGTGTCCTGCGGCAAAGAGCGTAAAATATAGCGCCGCGACAAACGACGTAACTGCGGACGTTAAATAAGCCGCCGACATTCCCGTTTTTTCCATAATTACTCCGCCGAAAATCAGTCCCGCGCCAAGTCCCAAATCCCAATTTGTCATATAGGTAGAACTTGCCGCCGCCCTGCGATTATCGGGCGAAAGATTTACAAAAAGCGTGTTAAACGACGGAAAAAGCGCGCCGTAACCAAGTCCGAGAAATAATCCGACCGTATAAAATAATGTCTTTATCGCCGCGACGTTTTCTACTTTCAAAAGGTCAATGGACGCAAAAAGCGCAAGAGTTATCGATATGAAAAACGCGGATATTTTTATCGCAATCGTAAGTCCGCCGCCGTCTATAACTTTTCCCGCAAAAAGCCGCGAAAACACGAGTCCCAGCGACATAAACACAAAAAACAAACTCGAATGCGCTCCAATGCCGAGTTCTTTTCCGTAAAGCGCCGAAAAAGATACGATTAGTCCGTAAGGAAACGACAGCAACATCAAGGAAATTCCCGCGTAAATTCCTTGTATTTGAAAAAATTTGTCGAAAGATATTTTTTTGTCTTCGGGAATATTTATGGCTGTCGTATTTTTTGGCAAACGAACTTTAAGTACGCTCATAAATCCCGCAATTCCGAGAATAAACGCCACTACAAACATCCAAAAAAAGCCGCTTTCGCCCGTTTCGTAAATGTAAATTCCCGTCATCGGTCCCAAAGCCATTCCTATGTTGTTGGAAATTCCAAAATATCCAAATCCTTCGCCGCGACGTTTTTCGTTTACGATATCGACGAGAATCGCGTTTCCGCAAACCGATTGTCCGCCAAACGCAAAACCGTGAAGCGAACGCAAAATTACAAAAAAAACAACTCCGCCCGTAATGAGCGGATAAGGCAAAAACAAAATCGCAAAAATTAGCAAAACCGCGCAATAAATTTTTTTTCTGTTGTAAATATCCGCCAAATACGCGAAAATCGGACGGGAAAGCATAGCCGAAAAAGTAAAAGACGCAAGTATTATTCCCGTTTTCGATTGCGGTATCGAATAATTTTCAATAAGAAACATAGGCAAAACGGGCAAAACCATACAAAAACCGAAATATCCCAGAAGGTTTCCTATGCAGGCGAAAACGTAATCTTGCGTCCAAAGTTTCGGCTTGTTCATTAAATTTACAAACTTGCCTTTATCGTAACGGTTAATTGCGGGATTGCTGCGCCAAAAACTCCCGTAGAATATTTTAGAAGAGCCGCAATTTTTACTTTTTGCGCGGGAGGTGCGCTTGCCATTTCGTTTTTAATATCGTAAATACTTTTGCCGTTCCACGATTTTAGAGCGGAGTTTATAACCGATACCGCGCGATTTTGCGACAAATTAAAATCCACAGTCAAAAATGGAAACAATTTAACCGCAATATCCGTATTTATTTGCGCGTTTGCGGGAATCGTGTTTGGCGGAAGAGTCATAAAAGTCGCCTTCAAAACGAAAGGAAGAATTTCGTCAAAGTCAAACGATTTTTGCTCCTGCATACGATTCAGCGTTTTCATCAATTCCACAGAAAAATTTGCGACTCCATAGGTCGCGGGGGCGGATTGTTTTACTTCTTCCAACATTTTTTCCATTTTTGCCAAATCTTTTGTGAACTTAACGATACTTTTTTGTCTTTTGTCGAAATCTTTATCTTTTGTCGGTTGTTTTAGCGCTAAAATTTGCGACGACGTTTCGTCTTGCTCCGATTCTTCGCTTTCCGTTTGTTCGCTTTCCGCTTGTTCGGGAACAAATACAGGTACAATTACGGGTTCTATATCAGCCAAAAAAGCGTTTTGTATTGCCAAAATACTTGAATCCGGTTGCGTCGCGCTTTCGACAGCCGCAAAAGTGCCGTTTCGCCGCAAAGTAATTTCTCTGATTTCGTTGTTTGCCTGCGGAACAAATTCGCTCGCGGGATATCTTTGAACCAATTTAGTAAACTCTTCAAACGCTTTGTCCTGTTCTTCCAATAATTTATAGCAAAAAGCAATTCTGTACTGCGCGTCGTCGTCTTTTGAACTTTCGGCAAAATCAAACACTTTTCCGTAAAACGGTATCGCAAGCGCGTAATTTTTTTCTAAAATATGACTTTCGCCCATCCAAAAATACGCTCTGTCGGAATATCTTCCGTTTGGATAAAGATTTACTAATTCGCTCAAAATATCGCGGCTTTCGTCGTAAAATCCTTTGCGATAAGAATCAAGCGCGCGACTATAAAGCGCGTATTCGTTGCCGCCAAAAAGCAAAGGCGCGGTCGAAACCGTAAAGCCCGGAGGTCTCGTCGCGGGCAGATTCGCGTTTGCGATTATCGGGAGAAGTTGAATGCTTTTTACGCGGGAAAATAAATCGTGAAACGCTTCTGTAAGATACGCCAACTGTATTTCGGATTCTTCTATGCGAGTGGGAGATACGGCGTCTAAAGCAAGATTTATTCGTATTTGGTCGTGGACGATTTTTTGCTGCATTTTTTCAATATTCTTAATAGCGTTTTTTATTTCGCTGACCGTCGCAAGCGCGGAGTCGGCAGTCGCTTCTACCATCGCTATCTCCGCCGCAAGTTCTTTTTTAATTACCAATTTTCTGTCCGCAAGCGACGGAGTCCAAGTTACGCCGAAATATACGTTGTTTATCGCAAGAAAATCTTTTTTATGCGATAAATAATTTCCAAGTTCAGGATTATATTCGGGTTTTTCGTAATTCGTTCTGCCGAAAAGCACTCTGTCGGAAACGTCAAACCACACTTTTTGTCCGCCTATGCGCATTCGGGCGAAATATCCGACAAAAAGTTCCGAAGAAGTTTCATACAAGCCGCCTTTTTCGGTTTCGCCGAAATTATACGTCCAATAACCCGCCGAAATTCCTATCGGCAATAATTGAAAATGTTTAGCGGGCTGCAAAGTGTAGGAAAAATTAAATCCGCCTCCGAGCGGCTCCATTATTTTCAAATAGAGATTCCATTCTTTCGCGATAAGCGATACGTCCGCGCTCAACATAAGTTTGTTGTCTAACGTTCCGCCAAATTCCAAAGAACGTCCGTGCATATTTCCATATAAAGAATAATACGCGGAGATAACTCCCGAACAGTCCGCTTTAAATACGCAAAACGCGATAATAAGCGCCGAATATGACAGTAAAAAGTTTTTCATAAAAAGCCCTAAACTTCCTCGAATTTTTTCGGAAAATACTATTTGCCGTTTGCAAATAGCACAATCGGTACATAACATCACAACTTATATCGGACAATTTTTTATTTTTCTAAATAGTTTTGTAAAGATTTTTCCCATTTCGCTATTTTTATTCCAAAATTTTCAATTACTTTTTCTTTTGAAAGATACGAATATTTTGGTCTTTTTGCCTTTGTAGGATATTGTTCCGTCGTAAGCGCGTTAATTGCGCAATCTTTTGAAATCAAGCCGTTTTTTCGTCCGTATTCGTAAATTTTTTTCGCAAATTCGTACCAATTTGTTTTGCCTTCGCCGGAAAAATGATAAATTCCGTATTTTTTACTTTCGCTTTTTACAATAAGTACAATAAATTCCGCCAAATCTTTCGCCCAAGTGGGACTTCCCCATTGGTCTGCCACGACTCCTATGCTTTCTTTCGCGTTCATAAGGTCAAGCATAGTATTTACGAAATTTTTGCCATACTTTCCGTAAAGCCAAGCGGTACGGATAATAAAATATCTGTTTAACGCCGACAATTCTATGGAATATTCGCCGAAAAGTTTGGTTTTTCCATAAACTCCCGTCGGACCTACCGTATCTTTTTCGCAAAGAGAAACGTCGCTTTCGCCGTCAAAAACGTAATCCGTAGAAATGTGTATTAAAACGGAATTTAAGGCGGTTGCGGCAAACGCCAAATTAGCCGCGCCGTATACGTTTATGTTCATTGCGTTTTCGGCGTCGTCTTCCGCTTTATCGACCGCTGTGTAAGCCGCGCAATTTATTATGTGCGAAAAATTTTTCCCGTCTATAAATTTTTTTACTTGGTCAATGTCCGTTATGTCGACTTCGATGTCGGTTCCGCAATATTCCAAATTGTTTTTAGATAATATTTGCGACGTTTCCTGCGCGAGCATTCCGTTTTTTCCGACTAACCAAATCATAATTTTACCTCTTTTAGCAAAGGAAGTTTATCGTCTTTATCCGAAATTATCGGACTAATCTCGCCCAATTTCCAATCGACGGCAATATCGGGGTCGTCGTATTTTATTCCGCCGTCGCACGAAGCGTTATATTCTTTCGTGCATTTATAAAACAAATGCGTATCGTCTTCGAGAGCGGCAAATCCGTGTCCAAAACCTGCGGGAATATAAAACATTTTTGAATTTTCTTCGCTCAATTCTATGCCGAACCATTTGCTAAAAGTCGGCGAATTTTTTCGCAAATCCACCGCGACGTCCCAAACTTTTCCTTTTAGCACTCTTACGAGTTTTCCCTGCGCAAACGGTTCGCGCTGAAAATGAATTCCGCGCAAAACGCCTTTCGCCGAACAACTGTGATTATCCTGCGAAAATTGTTCGCTTATTCCAAGCGACAAAAAATCGCTTTGTTTGTACGTTTCCATAAAAAATCCGCGAGAATCGTAAAATATTTTCGGTTCAATTATTATTAAGCCGTCAATCGGCGTTTTTTCGACGTTAAAAGGCATAATTTATTCCCTTTCGGCAAGTTTAATAAGATATTCGCCGTAAGTCGATTTTTGCAACTGTTCGGCAAGTTTTACGAACTGTTTTTTATCTATAAATCCGCTTTTCCACGCAATTTCTTCTATGCAGCCGATTTTCAACCCCGTTCTGTCTTCTATGGTTTTTACGAAAAACGCCGCTTCCAAAAGCGCGCTGTGCGTTCCCGTATCGAGCCACGCAAAACCGCGTCCCATAATTTCTACGTTGAGTTTGCCTTTTTTAAGATATGCGTCGTTTACGGCGGTTATTTCTATTTCGCCTCTTGCGGACGGTTTTACGTTTTTTGCAATATCGATAACCGAATTGTCGTAAAAATACAAGCCCGTAACCGCGTAATTCGATTTTGGTTTTTGCGGTTTTTCTTCTATGGATATCGCCGCGCCGTTTTTGTCAAATTCGACCACTCCGTATTCGCCGGGGTTATCGACGTAATATCCGAAAACCGACGCGCCTTCGTTTTGCGCCGCCGCTTTTTTTAGTAATTTTGTGAAACTGTATCCGTAAAAAAGATTGTCGCCCAAAACAAGCGCGACGCTGTCGTTTCCAATAAATTCTTCGCCGACGATAAAAGCGTCTGCAAGTCCGCGCGGATATTTTTGAATTTTATATTGAACGTTAAGTCCCAAATGCGAGCCGTTTTCAAAAAGTTTTTCAAATCTCGCCGTATCGTCAGGCGTAGAAATAATTAAAATATCTCTGATTCCCGCAAGCATAAGCGTAGAAAGCGGATAATAAATCATCGGTTTATCATAAACGGGAAGCAGTTGTTTGCAAACGGGCATTGTAGCGGGAAAAAGCCGCGTACCAAATCCGCCCGCAAGAATAATTCCTTTCATAAATTCCTCTACTTTTTTACATTTTACCGCGCAAAAATAATATTTGCCATTCGTAAATAGAGTTTTTTATTGTCGCCGAGAATAATTTATACTCGTAAAGAAATGAGAAATTTTTTGAAAAAAGTAATTTTTTACTTATACAAATTGTATTTTATCTGCGAAACTTGGCAAAATTACAAAAAAAATTACAAGGAGGCGCTTTATGCAATATGTTTCAACTCGCGGAAATATGCCTGCGCAAAACTTTTCGCAAATTCTTCTCGGCGGACTTGCATCCGACGGCGGCTTAATTGTTCCCGAAAGTTATCCAAAATTTTCAAAGGAAAAATTGAAAGAACTGTCAAAATTAAATTACTGCGATTTATCTTTTGAAATAATATCGCCGTTTGCGGACGATTTAGAGCCAAACGATTTGCGCAAAATCATAAACGATTCGTATTCTCCGCAAATTTTCTGCAATTCAAGAACTGCGGAGCGTTGCGGCGAAATTACGCCCGTCGTAAAAATAGACAATACTTTATACCTTCAAGAACTTTCTAACGGACCGACGCTCGCGTTTAAGGACTTGGCAATGCAGTTTTTAGGAAATGCGTTTGAATACGTTTTGCAGGCAAAAAACGAAAAAATAAACATTTTGGGCGCGACTTCGGGCGATACGGGAAGCGCGGCGGAATACGCGATGAAAGGCAAAAATTCGCTGAACGTATTTATGCTTTCGCCCGCGGGAAAGATGTCGCCGTTTCAGCGCGCGCAAATGTATTCGCTTCAAGACAAAAATATTCACAACATTGCCGTAAGAGCGATGTTTGACGGCTGTCAGGATTTGGTAAAAGCGGTAAATAAAGATAAAGATTTCAAGCAAAAATATAAAATCGGGGCTGTAAATTCAATAAATTGGGGAAGAATCGTCGCGCAAATCGTCTATTATTTTAAGGGATATTTTGCCGTCGCCGAAAATATTGACGAAGAAGTCGATTTTTGCGTTCCAAGCGGAAATTTCGGGAATATTTGCGCGGGACACATCGCAAAACAAATGGGTTTGCCGATAAACAGGTTAATCGTCGCGACAAACGAAAACGACGTTTTGGACGAATTTTTTAGAACGGGAAAATACGCTCCGCGCACCGACGAAGATACGATTCAAACCTCGTCGCCTTCTATGGACATAAGCAAAGCGTCAAATTTGGAAAGATTTGTTTTTGATTTGCTCGACCGCAAATCCGAAAAATTGAAAATATTGTGGGAAACCGTCGAAAACGGCGGCGATTTTTCTATTGACGCGAAAACATTGAAAATTATGCAGGAAAAATACGGATTTATTTCGTCGAAAAGCACGCACCCCGAAAGAATTACGGCTATTCGCGATATGTATTTTCGGCACGGAATTTTTATTGACACGCACACGGCTGACGGATTTGTCGTAGCGCAAAAACTTCGCAACAGCGCGACAAAAACAATAGTTTTGGAAACCGCTTTGGCGGCGAAATTTGAAGAAAACGTTAGAGACGCGACGGGAAAAAAACCGCCGATTCCAAAACATTTGCAAGAAATAGAAACCTTGCCCGCAAAAGTAAGAGAAATCGACGCGAATTTGCAAACATTAAAAAATTACATAGAGAAAAACGCGATATGAAAAAAACGTTTTTCGCAATTTTTTTAATATTTTCGGCAAATTTTATTTTCGCCCAAGATTTTTATATAGAACGCGGCGACACGATTTTTCTTTATCCTGAAAAGTCCGCAAGAAGCGGCGAAAAAGACGGCTGGCTTGTTACGCAACACGGAAATCGCGTAAAAATCGCCGAAGGAGTGATAGTCGAATTAAAAAACGGCTCAAACGCCAACTTTGTTTTTTCAAAATACGAAATAAAATCTTTTGAAAAGTTGTCGCAAAATATTTTTTTGGTAATTCCAAACGCTCAAAATAAGCAATTTGAACTTTCCCGCGAACTTTTAGAAAACGACGCCGTAAAAAATTCGCATCCCAATTTTGTGAGAGAAATAAGAGCGCGATGAAGTTTTTTTATTTGTTTTTTTGCGTCGCTTTGTGTTTTTTCGCCTGTTCGGAAAACAAAGAAATCGGCGTAAAAGTCGAATGCGATTACGAGTACAAACCGCCGATTAGAGATGTAGACGAATACGATAATTTTTTCCCGCTTCAATGGCATTTGCAGAGTACGCATAATTTTTCGATAAATATCGCTCCCGCGTGGGAAATTACCAAAGGCAGAGGCGTGAAAGTCGCGGTTATAGACAACGATTTCCAAAAAGAACACGAAGATTTTGAAAACATAGAAGTTTATAACGTTATAGACGACGGCAATAGTTGCGACCCCGTAAAAAGAAGCGAGTATTCGCACGGAACAGCCGTTTCGGGAGTCGTCGCGGCGCGGCAAAACGTCGTAGGAACTATGGGAGTCGCGCCCGAATGCGATTTATTGTTTGTCGGCGGCAACGACGATTATTTTTACGAGGACGCTCAACTTATAAAGGCGTTTGATTACGCGCAAAATTGGGGAGCGGACGTTATAAATTGCTCTTGGGGAACGTATAACGTGAGTTCCGTGCTTGAATCGCTACTCGAAGGACTTTACGAAAACGGAACCGTTATTATTTTTGCCTGCGGAAACGACCGTAAAAATTTGGATAACGTCAATATAAGAGACGAATCCGAACTTCCGTGGGTTATCGGCGTTTCGCGAAGTAACGAATACGGCGTTCTTTCGAGCGGTTCGGATTTCGGAAGCAATTTAGACATAATGGCTCCCGGAGACAGAATACTCGCCCCCGATTTAATGGGAGCCGAAGGCAGCAATAATCACAACGGCGAAGCGAACGAAAATTACGGATACAGAAGCGGAGCGTCGTTTTCGGCGCCGATTGTTTCGGGAGTTGCGGCGCTTATTTTAGCGGCAAATCCGACGCTTACGGTCGACGAAATTTATCAAATAATTACGCAAACCGCAAAAAAAACAGGCGATGAAAGTATGTACGACGCAAACGGTTTTTCCCTGCGACACGCATACGGACTTATAGACGCGGGCAATGCGGTAAGACGAGCCGCAGGGCTATGTCCTACTTCAATTAGCGAATAAAATTTGTTCTTTCGCGCTCTTCTTTTTCAGGAATTTTAACGCCCGAATTTTTGCCCGATTCTATTGATTTTAGAAGCCACGCCATATTTTTTCCGAGTGTCCGCATAGTTTGCAATCCTTCCAAATCGCGTTCAACTTCTTCGGGCGTGTTTCCGTGAACCATATTCCAATATTGCGACGAAACAATAGGCATACTGTTTATTGCGAAATATTTATTAAGTTGGTCAAAAGCGGCGCTTGAACCGCCTCTTCTGCAAGAAATAATTGCGGCTGCCGGCTTATATTCAAAATTTGCCGAAGCCGAATAAAAAAGTCGGTCCATAAACGCGGTTATTGTTCCGCCGGCGCTTGCGTAATGAACGGGAGAACCGAAAATAAAACCGTCGACACTTTTTGCAAAATGCGCAAAATCGTTTACGGAATCGCTTATTGTGCATTTTTTATATTTTTTGCAATATCCGCATCCGCGACAACCCGAAACAGGGTCTATTCCAAGTTGAAGAATTTCCGTTTCAATGTTTTCGGCGCGCAGTTCTTTTTCAATTTCGCACAAAGCCCTGTTTGTGCAGCCGTCCTTGTGCGGACTTCCGTTAAGCAGTAATACTTTCATAATTTACGTTTCTCCTTTTTTAATCTTCTTTTTTATAAATTCCATAATGCGGCGAAGTTAAATCCAAGTCCGCCTCAACAAAAGCGTCTTGAATATTTTTGTGCAATTCCGAATAAATTAGTTTAATTTGCGCAATCTCTTTCGTATAAGCGTTAATTTCGTAAACGCAATAAAAATCGTCAAGCGCTTTTTGCAAGACAAACGGCTCGGGTTCTTGTTCTATAAACTGCGTTTTTTTCGCCGCGTCAATAAGCAATTCGTGGATTTTTCGCCATTCGACCGTATAATTATACGTAATGTTCGTGTGAATTATAAGTCCGTTTCCCGTTTCTTTTGAATAACTGAAATTCGTTATATTCGACGTTAAAATCGTAATGTTCGGAAAGGTTACGTATTCTTTTTTGTCCGTTAAAATTCTGACGACGAAAGCGCTTTTTTCCACGACCGTTCCTTCGTTTTCGCCGATTTTTATTCTCTCGCCGATTTGAAACGGGCGCATATAAGTTATCACAAGTCCCGCGACTAAATTTCCTATTGCCGAAGAAGAACCGATGGAAATTATAAGTCCGACAAACAGCGAAACTCCCTGAAAAACCTGCGTGTCGGAATTTGGCAAATACGGATAAATAATAGCGATGGTGAACGCGTAAATCATATATTTTAACAACAAATACGTGGGTCTCGACCAGTCGGCGTAAAATCCTTTTATGGTAAGACGTCCTTTTTCTATTTCGTCGCTGAAAAATTTTAGCATTTTCAAAACGTATTTTACGAAAAACAAAATTACAATAATCGTTATAAGTTTAGGAAAATAACCTATTACTCCGAGAACGATTTTTTTTACGGGCGCCAAAAAATATCCCCAAAGCGTAGTTGCAAAGTCGTGCGTTTGAGGAAAAATTGAGAAAACCGTCGGAACGGTTAAAAACAAAATCAACGCGTAAATAATCCATTTCGCCAAATTTATAGAAAACAAAACTCCTTGCTGAATTTGTTCGTGGTCTAATATTTGATACCTTTTTATTTTTATCGATTTGAAATGTTTTGCGCCGTATAAAGTCAAATTATTGCAAAGTTCGCGAAAAAATACGCCGACGACGACTATCAGTAGCACCGCAAGC
Organism: Chitinivibrionia bacterium; assembly: GCA_009787445.1. GTDB lineage: Bacteria > Fibrobacterota > Chitinivibrionia > Chitinivibrionales > Chitinivibrionaceae > WRFX01. The sequence continues at coordinate 29,194 of WRFX01000001.1, forward strand.
GCGAGTATCAAAACGGTCGTAATTACTCCCTGAATCAAAGAGAAACCGTTTTCCTGAATATTTTTGACTATCGCCGACGCTTCGCTTACCGCGTCCGTATCTTGCGAAAACAAAACGGAAAAGAGAACGAGAATATAAAGAAATACTCTACTAATATTCATACGTTCGACAAAAATTCGTTTAGAAACAAAAAACAAACGCTTCTACAAACCCAATTTTTCTTTAAGCGACTCGGGCGTAAACGGCTTTACTATGTAATTGTTTGCGCCCGCTTTAAGCGCTTCAAGCACTCGCGTTTTTTCCGATTCCGACGTGCACATAATAATTTTTACGTCCTTGTAAGCGGCATTTGCCCTCGCCTCGGTTAAAAACTCAAAACCGTTTTTAACAGGCATATTCCAGTCGAGCAAAACGACGTCGAGCGGCATACTCTTGGCAAGTTTGTCAAGACCGTCTTGACCGTTTTCCGCTTCTACAATATCGCTTACTCCCAATCCGTTTAACTGGTTCGTCTGTATTCTTCTCATAGTTGAAGAATCGTCAACAAGCAGCACCTTCATATAAATTCCTCCGTTATGAAACGCTAAATTTCCCGTATAAATATATGTTTTTTGTTATTCGCCGCGCAAGTAATAATTGTTAAAACCGTCAAATCTTTCATTTTTCGTATTTTCTATGGGTTCGTACAAATAGTCCGCGCCCATAATTCGCAGGTCGATTAACAGCGAATTATAGCGAAAAACCGCAAGTAAATAATTTAGCCCGCTATTGCGAAATCTCTGCTCCGCCGTCTCCATATCGACTTGCGAAAGAAGTCCGCTCGCGTATTGATTTTGCGCTAAAATAAGCGCTTTTTCGGACGCTTTTAGCATTTTTTCGCCTTCCTGCATTTTTGTAATTTCTTCGTCTATCGTTTCGTAATTCGACCGCAAAAGAAGCGTTAATTGTTCTTGTCTTTCTTCAAAATTACGCTTGGTTATTTTTAAATCGTATTCGCTTTGCTTTACGCGAATTTGGCGCAATCCAAAGGGCGTAACGTCGTAAGTCATTCCCAAATACAGTTTTCTTTCGGGCGCAAAATCAAAGTTGGCTGGCTTTTGAAGTTTATCAAACTGCGCGATTCTATTAAGCGAAAGTCCGCCGTAAATTATAGGAAAATAATCGCCTTTGGCTATTTTTACGCGAACTTCGGCTAAACTAACTTCCGTAGCCAACATTCGCAAATCCTTGTTTTCCGATAAAAAATGTTCCAATAAAAGTTCGTAGTCAAATTTTGTAGCGGCGGGCAAGAGAGTATCCGTCAAAAATATGCTGTCGGCTGGCTCTTTAAGTCCCGCGGCAACGGCAATTGAGCGATAAATTTCGCGTTCGCCGCGTTTTGCTTCCGAAAGCCGAACCGACGCCTGCGAAAAATCGATAAAACTGTTCAGCGTATCTATCTCGGATAACATACGCGACTCAAAAAGCGAAAGAGTTTGATTATGGCGACTTTCGGAAATATTTTTACTCTGTTCTTCTATAAGCATTCTTTGCCGCGATATTAGCGCGTTGTAATACATTTTCGTCATATCCGCTTTCACTTTCATACGAACGTCCTGCCAATTGCAAATTAGTCCGCGATTTTGAATTAGCGCGTATTCGACGGCGCGTCGAAGTTTGTTTTGCGCAAAAAACGTCTGTTGCAAATCTATTCTGCCCGAAAGCGTATTTTTAGGAAACAAAAATAAATCGTCCGTAGAAAAATCGCCCCAGCCATAAAACATATCTTCCCATTCGACCATATTCGCCATAGAATTATAGGTGGTTATCGCGAAACTGTAATCTCCCGAAAACGTGATTTTGGGAAGCATATTTCGTTTTGCTTCGTCTATTGCTTCTGCGCCTTTTTCTTTCATAATATTTGCGACGGCAAGCGGATGCGAGTGTTTGTAAGCCGAATCAATAAGCGCTTTAAGCGAATATTCGCCGCAAAAGGCAAAAACAAAAAACGTTAAAATTACGCTGGCTATTTTTATCACAATCATATCCTTTTTTATATTTTTAATAGTGCAAAAATACATTTTCGCTTCGTACAATAATTATATTTATCGGCATAATTTGGGAGAACTTATGAAAAAAAATATAATTATTGCGATTTTTACGTTTTCTTTCGCGTTTTGTGGCGAATTGATTTTTCAATGCGATTTCAGCGAAAACGAAGCGGGGCTTTATACTTGGGAGCAAGTAAAAAACGATTGGAAAAATCCCAAAGGCGAAAGTCCGTCGTGGAACAACGGAATAGGTTTTAACGGCGAAAAAGGCAGACCGCAAGACAGCGCTCGCGCTCGAATTGAAGAAAATATAAGCGGACAAAAAAAAGTTTTGGCAGTATTATATCCGCAAAAACAAGTGCAGTCGCAAAACAGCGGCGTTCAATGGCAATATAATTTAGGTAAAAATTACGATAGCGCAACGGTAGAATACAAAGTATTTTTTCCCGAAGGCGGCGATTATGGTACGGGCGGAAAACTTCCCGGATTTGACGGCGGAACAATGCCGTCCGGCTGCGTTAGTATGTCGAAAGCGGACGGATTTTCGGCAAGAGTTATGTGGCGAAGCGGAAGCGCGCTTTCGGACGCAGAAAATATTTACGCCACGCAATATATGTATTATAGAGACAAAAAAGAAAGTTGCGGCGACGATTTTTATTGGGGAAAATTGCCCGAAAATCTTGAAATTAGCGACCCGCAACTTTATAACGCCTGCAATCGCGATTATTGGTCTGTTATAAAAACGTCTTACGGCAACGCTTGGCCTTGCAGTTATTGGGGAAAATTAAAACCGTATATCGCGCATTTTGAAATTGGAAAATGGAATACGGTCAGAACCTACATAAAAATGAACGACGCCGACAAAACCGAAGCGAACAAATCCAACAGCGTTATAAAAACTTGGCTTAACGATGTTCTCGTTTTGGATTTGCGCGGATTAGTTTTGCGCGACAGCGACGATTTTGGCATAGACGCTTTTTATTTTTCGACGTTTGCGGGCGGAAGTACCGTCGATTTTGCGCCGCAAACAAAAGACCAAACGTTTTATTTTGACGATTTTAAGATTTGGGAAGGCGAAAAACCGACGAGCGAAAAAGAAAACAACGAAGGCGACGAACTTGAAGAAAACCGCGAAAATACTGCAATTTCGGCAAAAACAAAAAAGAAAGTAGAGCCGACAATTTTATTGAATAATCGTCAAATTTCAATTTATCTTGAAAATTCAAAAACTATGAAAATTTCAGGATTTTCGGTAAACGGAAGAAAATTGTTTCATAAAAACGTTTCGGGAGATAAAATTTCGTTTACGATTCCAAAATCCGCAAAAAACGCGATTATCGTGCAAATCGATTCGGACGGAAGATTTTATTCAAAAAAGGTGGCTATAAATTAAATGAAAAAAACTATAATAATTTTAATTTTTGCTTTTTTTGTCGCGTGCGCTCAGCAAAATTTTTCCGCAATTTTGGACAAATATACAAATTCGCCCGTCGAAATTGATTTTGAGCAAAAAACATATTGGCACGTGCGCGAAAAAGAATCGAAATTTAAGGGAAAAATTATTTTGGGAACGGACAATAAATTCAATATTTCCGTGAACAGAACGAGTTTTGTCTGCAACGGCGAAACGTTTTGGGAATACGATAGTCGGCAAAAACGAGTAACTATACAAAAAGTTACGCCGGGGTTGTCAAAATCAATTCCGACCGAACTTTTGAAACTTCTAAAAACCGCCAATTTTACGGAAAATAAAAAAACAAATTCGGTAATTTGGCAGGACAAAGAAACGCTCAAAAACGGATATGAAAAAGTAGAAGTTTTTTTTGCAAATTCGCAAATTTCTAAAATTATAACAAGCGATACCGAAAAAAACGTTACGACGTACAATTTTGAAAAAACGACGTTTTTGAAAAACGTTTCGGATAATATATTCAACTTTGTAATTCCGCAGGGAGTTCAAATTTATGAAAATTAGCGGCGTAATTATAATTTTTTGCGCGTGTATTTTGTCGGCGCAAGGACTTTTGGACAACGAAATTTTAGACGTAGAATTAAACGAAAATTTAATTGTCGTCGGTTCAAAATCGGGTATAAGTTGGCGATTAAAAAACGACGGCGAATGGAAAAACGTAAGTTGCAAACCTTTTTGGGCAAACGAAAACTATAATTTGGACAACATAGTTTTGTGCGACAACAGTTTTATGGTCAGATTGGACTTAAAAAACGACAATATAGTATCTTTTTTACATTATGATTTGACGCGAGATAAAGACACCGTTTTTGAAATAGAAATTCCAAACGCAAAATCCGATATGCAATTATACGGTTACGACGGTTTTTTTCGCGACAATACGTTTTTCTTTGCGCTCGGCGACGGCGGAGTTGTTAGTTTTGAAGGAAAAACGTATAATATATTATCTGCTTCTGAAATCGTAAATTCCATTGCTAACGATTACGGCGGCGACGATTTTTTTGCGCTTTCGCCCGACGGGAAAATTTTAAAAGACGCAAAAGACAGTATTTATCATCTGAAATTACAACCTAACAACGAGGCGTTTAAGTTTGTTAAAGACGTTGATAATTCTTCAATTTTGGTTTTGACTATCGATACGACTATCATAAAAAAAAATAATTTGTATCGCTGGAATGAAAAAAGCGGCGAAAAATTGATTTTTGAAGGCGATATTTCAAAAGCGGTCGCGACTCCCGACGGATTTATATATATTTTGGACAGCGACGGCAAATTAAACGTTTTGAATAGAAACGGCGAATCGTCGGACGAAGCGAAAGAGCGCAATATAAAATTGAACGCGAGATTTAATAGCGTAAATACTTCTTCCGATTATAAATTTTTGACGGATATTTGCGTTTTCGGCAATTCGTCTAAATATTCGATAGCGTTTTCGTCGAACAGGGGAATTTTTTATTCGCAAAACGAGCCGCAAAATTCGCAAAATACAGCGCCGTTTGAACATTTTTACAAAGCCGTTCCGCTAAAAATCGGATTAAAACAGGTTTATGCCGAGCCGGGAATTTTGTCGGCGAGCGGAGGAGATAAATTTTGCACCTTTGAATATTCGCTTGAAAAAGACGACAATGTTACCATTGATATTTTTAATTATAATTTGGATTTTGTGTGCAGAATAGTTGAAAACGCGCCGCGAAAATTAGCCAAAGGAAACGAACATTCGACCGACAAAATTTTTGACAGATGGGACGGTACGGTAAGCAACAGAGGCGGACGTCCCGTAAGTCCGGGAGTGTATTATTTTAAGATAACGACGCAAAAAACAAAACTCTCGGCTTTCGGAAAAGTAGTCGTGGCGAGGAATTAAAATATTATGAAAAAACACATTTTTATTCTAATTTTTCTCGTAAATTCCGCGTTTTGCGCTGGACTTGGCGTATATGGCAACGGAAACGAACGCATTCCGCTTACCGCGCAGGCGATGGCGGTCGGAAACGCAGTTTCGGCAAATCCGGAATACGCCATAGTTTGGCAAAATCCCGCAAAACTTGCTTTTGCAAACGGATTTCAATTCGCAATAGGAAATACGATAAGGACTTTGGACAGATACGAAAATTTTTTGTCGGGCGAATATAAAATTCCAAACAAAAGAGTGGGAATCGGCGGCGCGTTTTCGTATAAAGGAATAGCGGGTCTCGACAGTTTGCGAAAAGACGGCGAAGTTTATAGTTCCACAAATTATATAAATATGACGACAAAAATTGGAGTTGGCACAATTCTTTCGGCAAAATGGTCGCTTGGATTCGGCGTTTCGTGGTATTATTCAAAAATTCCCGTCGATTTTGTTCCAGAAAGCCACACAATAAAAACAAATTCCAGCAGCACGCTCGGAGGACTTTCGTTTATGGGAATGTATAAAAACAAAAATTTGTCGATAAGTTTTGGCGCGCGCGATATTTTTTCTTATAGCGATTGGAGTTATAAAGACGCGAGTTTTAGCAACGGAACTATAAGCACGGTTACGGACACTATGCCTTTGCTCTTTGTAGCCGCCGCGCAATACGAATTTGAAATTGCGGACACGCAAAAAGTAAAAATTAGCGCGGATTTTAACGGATATTTAATAAATTCGTTTTTTAACGCTTACGAACACACCGCGCTTGCTACAAATTACGGATTCGAATGGTCGCCAAATCTTATTATAACGTTTAGGACGGGTATTCGCGACATTTTAATAAATCGCAATTTATTTGTCGACCGCCCGCTTTTGCGCGACGAAAATAATCCGCGTTTAGGATTTGGAATCGGCGTAAATTTAGAGAGTATTCCAAATTGGAGTATGTCCAAAAAATTCGCGGTAAATTACGCGGTTTCAAACAGCGGGGCGCAAGCGGGTTTGGAGCATTGCGTAGATTTGGTTTTTAAGTGGTAAAAAAAATAATTTTCGGATAAAATATTATGCAAGATTATGAAAAATTTATGCTTGCCGCATACGACGAAGCGCAAAAAGCGTTTGCCAACGACGAAGTTCCGATAGGCGCGGTAATAGTAAAAGAAGACGAAATAATTGCGCGCGGATTCAATAAAATAGAATTAGAACAAAATCCCACCGCGCACGCCGAAATTGTCGCTATATGCGAAGCGGCAAAAGTTATTGGCACGTGGCGGCTTGACGACTGCGAATTGTTTGTAACGCTTGAGCCGTGCGTTATGTGTTTGGGCGCGGTTTTTCAATCGAGAATTAAAAAAATAATTTACGGCGCGGGCGACAGCAGATTCGGCGCAATATCGAATAAAAATTACATAGAAATCGCTAAAACCGCTTATATGCGCGATGTGGAAATTACGGGCGGAATTTGCGAAGAAAAATGCAGAGATTTATTGCAAGAATTTTTTAGAAAAATAAGAATTAAAAATAAATCGGATAAAATATAGCGGCAATATAGTATTTTAATTAGAATTAACAAAAAAAGGGGCGTAAATTATGTCGTTAGCATTGGTAGAAGTCGGACAAGTAGAGGCAATTATAGACGGGGTAAATAATTTGCACGTTCAATTTTCGGAAGAATATTTTAATAAAGAAGGAATTGTTCCCATAAATTTGAAAAACAATATTTCGCAAGTAGATGTGAATTATATCTTATTATACAGATTAGATTTGCACGAAAGCATAAACGATTATATTCAAACGTTAGGTTTAGTTAATTTGAGTATAATGTATAGAGTAAAAACGGCGGAATCCATTTTAGATAAAATAAGTAGATTCAGAGATAAAGAAAATTTATCGGTTAATCAATGGCTAAACGATATTTTTGGATGTAGAAAAACGGTGTCTGCCGAAGCATTGCAAATTATAAAAGGAAAATTGGACGAATGGAAAGAAAAATACGGTTTAATGTCTTGGTACACAAGAGATAAAGGCGACGGTTATGTAGGTACGCACATATATTTTAAGAATAAAAACAATTTTTATTTTCCTTGGGAATTGCAGTTATGGGAAACATCGCAAGTAAAATCAAATTTAAATTCGCACGTTAAATACAAAAGAGATTTTGCAAGATTATTGCATATATCTTCGTTACTTGTCAATTCGGGCTTTGATTATGCAAAAGTAAGTAAAGAAATTTAGAATAATATAAAAAAAACAATAATTTTTTTAAAAAAGTACTTTTTGCGTATGTCTTAAATTATTTTTGTGTTTAATATAAAAAATTAAACTTTAATTGCGCGATAAAAATTTGCGCAAGATTTTGGGGGTTGTTATGTTTGGGAATAAAAAAGGCGTTTCGATGTTATATGTTCTTATGGCGCTTGTTTGCGTTGGAGCGATTGGCACGCTCGTTTTGAATATGGCGAAAAAAGAAAAAGCGGATTCTTCACTGCGTTATTCTTCGGAGTTGGCGCGGTACGGCGCAACGTCGGGCTTGGTTTTGTCGATAAATTTTAGCGACGCGACAAAAACAACCGAATTTAAAAAACTTTTGACAAAATGGCACAAATATTATCACGACCCGATAAAGTACGCTTCAAGCAAGCCCGACGATTCCGAAAAATGGCTTCAGTTGTCTCCCACTCACAGCGACCCGAGTAAATATTACGAAGATGTCAACAATAACGGTATGAAATATCGCGCAAGAATAATAAATATGGATTTTTCTGCTTTGAAAAAAATTACAGGAACGAGCAACGACCCCAAAACGTCTCCCATAAACATAGCGATTGAATGCGAATCGATAGACAAAAGCGGAAGCCGCGCAAAAAACGTCGCGTTTTACAAAGTTTACGGATTTGAAGAACAAAACGAAGACCAAATTCCCTCCAGCGCATTGTATCTTGGCGGCGGTATCGGTGAAATCAACACGGTTTTGGAAGTTACAGGAGTTCCCGGAACAGCGGAAGACGGAATAGGAAGAAAAGGTGATACTTTTTTGAAAGGTGGCGGAAATGTGTATTATAGTGGACATATATTTAACGGCGAATTCAGACGAAGAGGCAGACCTGCCGACCCGTTGCTAACTACCAGTCCAGCAAACGTACCTAACGCACTTTTGCAAGGCGCTACGTTTAATGGACCCGCTTATTTTGGGTTGGAAGATGGCTTTCCTGATGCTGGTTTGTTGTTCCAAAATCAACCGTGCGTATTCAATGGCAATTTCGGTTCGGAAACAACAATAATTTTTAGTGGAACCGCGAGCCCTACAATATTTAACGGCGACGTGTTTTTAAATGGAAACGCAATAAGTGATAAAGATAATGATAAGGGAGAATGGCGGTTTAATCAGAATAGCAAGTTGCAAGTATTGAATACGGCGCTTTATGGAAAATTTAACGGTGCTCACACAAGTTGGACGATTGCCGACAACAGCATTAAAGGGAAAGCCGCCATACCTTCTATGTATTCAAATAGCACGGAGCAACCTTTAGATGCCAATATAACTGAAAATACTACTCCTGTAAATTTGTACGAAAAATTGAAAATTAAATCAAACGACCCGCCTTCTATTGATATTGATTTAACAAAGTTGGATGCATTTACCGACATTCATTCATTAGGCGTTCCGGTGAATGGTATTACAGGAACACATCTAAATAACCTATACAACTCAAACCACAGTATTAAACATAACAATGAACCAAATGGTTGGATGCTTCTATCTACGAACCAAGTAAATATAACGTTTACCGAAAACGGCGGCGGAGTACCTTTCACAGGCAAAATGGTTTTGCTTTTTAACGGGAATGGCGGTGAATACGGTAGTATAGGAAACCTTTTTACAAGCAGTAATAATAGCAATTCCTTGATTCTCTTTGAAAACGGTAGAAGCACTATGAAAATGGGTAATAAAGGAACGTTAAGGGGATTGGTAGTGAAGCGTGGTGCGGGAAAACTTGGTTTGGGTATGGATAATCCAATCAACGGTGTGAATACGATGACATTGAAAGGCGCGGCTTATTGCGTACAAGGTGAAAATTATGTGGGTACTGCTCCTGAATTTCGTTTAGAAGGAGGGAATAGTCAAAAAATTATTGTTGAGTATGACCCGAGCGTTTTGAAAGAAATTCAAGAAGAACTTCCCGGTGCAATTAAAATTGTCGGCGCAACAATAACAGAACCCGTGTTAGAAGAGATTATGAATTATACGATGTTTGGCGAACAGCAAAGTCGGTTGTTTTAGGGAATTTTTAAAATGAGCAATCAATTTGACAGTATAATGGAAAATTTGCAAGATACGTTAGAGTTCGCGCAGGGAAATAACTCAAAATGTCGCGCTGTTGAAGTTGAGTTAAAAATAAAATCAAAAAATAAAAGCGCGATTACGAGAATTTCGACAAATGCGTTTCCGAAGGTTATTGCGTAATTGCAGATAAAAAAGTTTTTGAAAAAAGGGGGCTGGTATTTTCAGTTCCCTTTTTTTTGTCGAATATTTTTTTGTCTGGGAATGTTAGAGCGAAAAGTATAATATTTGCGTTTTATCATTTCCGATTTATTAACGTTTTTATAAACAAACTTCCCAAAAATAACGCTCCGTTTATCAAAACGATTGTCGCTCCCGTCGGAATGTTTAGCGCAAACGACGACAAAATTCCCGCGACAACGGAAAATACTGCGAAAATAACCGATAAAATTATCGTTTGCTTAAAATTTTTTGATACTTGAAGCGCGGTAATCGCGGGTATTATTATCAAACTCGAAATTAACATCGTCCCGACGAGCCGTATTCCCAAAACCACAATTACAGCCGTCAAAATTATTATCAGCGAATTAAAAAAATCCGCTTTTACTCCCGCAACTCGCGCAAAATCTTCGTCAAACGTTAGCATAAATAAATCGCGATAATAAATAGTCGCAACCGCAACTACAATTACCGAAAGTATTACGGAAATCCATAATTCCTGCATTGTTATCGTTAAAATATTGCCGAAAAGATAATTGTATAAATCATTGCTGAAACCCTTTGAAAGAGAAGCGAGCATTACCGCGATAGCCACCGCCGTAGCCGAAACGAAACCTATCGCCGAATCGCCCCAAATAGTCGCTTTTTGCGACAAACGCATTATAAAAAGCGAGGCGAGAATCACAAGCGGAATAGAAATCGCTATCGGCGAAAAACCTATTAACATTCCAAGCGCGATTGTCGCAAGCGAAGTGTGCGCCAAACCGTCGCCTATCATCGAAAATTTTCGAAGCACCAAAAAAACGCCGATAACCGCGCAACTCACCGCGACAAAACTTCCCGCAATTATCGCGTTAAGCATAAAATCGTACGAAAATATTTTCAAAAATTCTTCCATTTTTTTTACCCGTGTTTGTGCGCGTGCTTAAAATAATGTTTCGCTTCGCTTGCCAAAAAATCCTGCAAATTTCCGTAAGACAAAAGCGTTCTGTCGATAAGCGCTATCGTTTTTACATACTTTTCTATGTCGTGAAAATCGTGGCTCACCATAATTACCGTCGCGCCGTTTTTGTTCATTTCTTTTATAGTATTGTAAAAACAACTGCGGCTCGACGGGTCAAGCGCGCCCGTCGGTTCGTCCAAAATCAAAATAGTCGGCGAATTTATTAACGCTCTCGCCAAAATCGCTCTTTGCTGTTGTCCGCCCGATAATTGCCCGATTTTTCGCTTGGAAATGTCCGAAATTTCAAGCAAATCCAATACTTCGCGCAATTTTTTTTTCGCTAACATTTTATCTTTTGTACGAATTCCCGAAATTACAATTTCTTCCACGCTTGCGGGAAATCTTGGGTCTAACGAAGTCGTTTTTTGCGGAAGATAACCTATAATATCCTGCGAATTATGAAAAATAACGCTTCCCGACGTTGGCTTTACCAATCGCACAATCGCCTTGACGAGCGTCGTTTTTCCGCTTCCGTTTTGCCCGACGACAGCGAGAAAATCGCCTTTTTCGACGGAAAAAGAAATGTTTTGCAACGCGCAATAATCGCCGTAATTTATCGTAAGGTTTTCGACTGTAATTATTGCGGACATTTTAGCCCTTTCGTCAAATTTTCGTAATTTCGTCTCATATATTCGACAAAACCGATTTTTTTTGCAAAGTCATCTTTGCTTATTGAGTGAACGCTAAAAAGCGGCAAAATTTCCACGCCCGTTTCTTTTGCAATCGTTTTGGCGACGGCTCCGCTTTTTAGCGCGTCGTAGAAAATAAATTTCGACTTACTCTCGCGAATTTCGTCTATTATTTTGGCAATTTGTTTTGGCGACGGCTCGGCTGACGACGAAAAACTTTGCGTTATCGCGACGAATTGCAAATCGTAATTTTGCGCAAAACCCAAAAACGAATTATGCCCCGCGAAAAACACTTTTTTGTCCTTGCATTTTTCAAAAATTTTACTGTATTGCGAGTCCAAATTTTTTAACTGCATTATAAGTTCTTGCGCGTTTTTCTCAAAAAAAACCTTTTTTTCGGGAAGAATTTTAACAAGATTTACGCAAATTCGCTCAATTATTTCGATAGATTCTTCTATATTAAGCCAAATATGCGGGTCGTTTTGCTCCGTATCGTGATTATGTTCGTCGCTTTCGTCGCAAATATGATTTTTATCGTCGGCAAAGAAAACTGCCAATTTTGCTTTTTGCGCAAATTTTTGCGCCCAAGGTTCAAAATCGGGCGATATATAAAAAAACAAATCGGCTTTGCTTATATTTACCGCGTCTTTCGGCGTCGGTTCAAAAGAATGCGGGTCGTTGTTTGGGGAAACTATAAGTTGAAGCGAAACTTCGTTTTCGGCAATTACCGAAACGAAGTCGTAAAGCGGATAAACGCTAACTATAACAAGCGGTTTTCCGTAAAGCGACAAAAACAAAAACAAAAGCGATAGAAAAAACCGCGCAAAATTCATAGCGGATAAATCAAACCCGAGACAATGATTTAAGGCATCTCATACAAATTTTAGCGTTTTGATTAACGCCGTCAATTTCAAGTTTAATATTGCGAAGATTGGGCTTAAATACTCTCTTGCTTACATTATGCGCGTGAGAAACCGAGCCGCCCGAAACGGGACCTCTTCCGCAAACATCACAAATTCTCGACATCTATGTCCTCCAAATTATTATTTTCAAACGAAAAATCAGCACTAAAATATTTTTTGCCAAAAACAAAAAACAGAAAAATCAAAATTTAATGCGTAATTATGAATTTTGTAGCAATTTCCAAACTTCCACGCCTGTTTCAAATTGATTTTTATCCGAAACAAAAAGCGAAATTTTTGACTCCTGCGCGGCGTCTTTCATATCCGCTGGAATTTCCTTTAAATTGCATATTATTATCGCTTCCGCGCCGACGATTCCCGCGACCGCAACCGTGTTTTTGTGCGCCTGAATAGTAATAAGTACGCTTTCGTCTTTCGCGTTAGCCAATACGTCGCTCAACAAATCCGAAGTATAAGCGCTTGTAATTTCCACGTCGAAAATTTTGCCCGCCTCCGTTACGCCTTCGATTTTTGAAATGTCACTTGTTTTCATTTTCGCCTCCGTCAATAAAAAATGTCGCTACAATATTTGTGCCTTTGCTGTCGGATTTTATGTCGAAATCATCGGAAACGCGCTTAATGTTCGGCAGTCCCATTCCCGCGCCGAAACCGTAAGAACGAACCCAGTCGTTTGCGGTAGAATATCCTTCCTGCATAGCCAATTCTATACTTTCTATACCCGGTCCTACGTCTTGTGAAATTATTTGCAATTCGTTGCCTTTGTGCGAAACTGCAAGCGAACCGCCGTCGGAGTGAACCGCTATGTTTATTTCCAATTCAAACGCCGCCACGCCGATTCTTCTGCAAAGTTTTCGCGAAATTCCGCATTTTTCGCAATAACTTTTTATCGCCGACGATGCGTGTCCCGCGTTGTCCATATCTTTGGCGACTACCGAATATTTTTTATAGTAAAATTCCGTGTGTTTTACTTTTTCTTCGGGAATTAAATTTTCCAATATTCCTATTTCGTGATTAAAAAGTTCCAACATTTTGCTTAAAACGTCTCTTCCCGAAAGGATTCCGATAAGTTTTTTTTCCGAATCGACTATCGGAAATCTGCGAAAATGATATTTTTCAAAATACGACAAAGCAAGCGACAAAGGATAATTTGCGTCGAGCGTTATAAGTTCTTTCGACATATATTTTTCTACGGATTCGTTAATGTATCCTGCGTCGAGGGCTTTTATTATGTCGTCGACCGTTATCATTCCGATTAAAACGCCGTCGTCGTCGCATACGGGAACGCCCGAAATTTTGTTTTCGCGCATAATATTTTGAACTTCGCGCAAAGTCGCCGAAGATTTTCCCGTAAGAACAAGCGAGTTCATCGCTTCTCTTACTTTAAGGCGCGCAACCATTTCTCTTATTACGAGAGAACCGTTTGAATTTATTAAACTTTCTTCAGTATTGTGGTGTATTCGCGTTTTTTTCAAATTACATCTTCTCCGCTAAAAGTTTACAGACCTCGTAATTGCGCAATTTCGTGGCAAAAATCGAAATGCCCGCGTCTTTTGCAATTTTAAGCATTGCGGGATTTATCTTTTTTCCCGTCGTAATTACCACCGCCAAAGCGTCGACCATACTTGCCGTTCTTATTGCCTGTTCTGTGCAAAGTCCCGTGACCAAAATAATATTTCCGCCGTCGTCTTCGGTTAAAACGTCGCTCATCAATTCCGAAACAATTATTTTTTCAATTTTTTCGTCGTTCAACGATTCATCAAAATCAATTGTTTCAAATTCCGTCAAATTACATAAATCGCACATTTTCATTGTTTCACTCCTTTGTTTAATTGTAAAATAATTTATTTTATATGATAAAAACAGAATAAAAGGAGAATTTATGAATAAATTTACAAGATTATTCGCAATTATCGCAATAATCGCGACGGAAACGTTTGCGTTAGACCTGATTTTAGGAGAAAAACGCGCCTCGAAAACTGAACAAACGCAGGACAGCGTTTCTGCCGAAGAAGCCGAAACAGCCGAAAAAACCGACGAATTTTATATGGACAGTGCGCAAGTCGCCGAACTTGAAGGCGTTCGCGGACAAACTATGTCGGGAAAAAGAAGCCGAGCCAGCATTATGCGCGGAATAGACAAAAATTCAAACGTCATACACAAAGAGTACAACAATTACATTCGCGCGGGAAACAATTTAAAAGGCGCAATAATAGTTCGTTTCAAAATAATTTCAAACGGCGACATAATAGAATGTAAAATAGTAGAAAGCAACACGGGAGATATTTCTTTTGAGAAAAATATAGTTTCCTTAATAAAATTATGGAAATTTGCGCCGAGCGAAATAGAAAACGACACGACAATAGTAGAATATCCGTTTGTTTTCGGAGAATTATAAAACATTCGCTCAAAAAAAATAAAATAAGGGAAATATCTTTAATTCCCCTTATTTTATCTATCAATTGGTTTTTTTACCAATTATTCTTCATCAGTTGTTGATTCTTCGGTCGAATCCCCTTCGGGAACTTCCTCGTCGGTCGCTTCCGTTTCTTCGGTCGCTACCGCTTCTTCTTCCTGTACCGCCGCTACGGGAGCTTCAACAGCAGGAGTTTCTTTTTTACAAGCAAAAGCAAAAAGCGCAAGTGCCATAAAAGAAATATAGAGAAGTTTCATCATAACAAAATCCTTTCAAAAAGATTTAAACAAATACTAAAAACAAAACGTCGTTACGTCGGACGAATCCAAAAACGCAATCCAAACGTTAAGTACCAAAAAATTACTCAGCCGCCTCTTCTTCGCCGGCTGCTTCTTCTTCGCCTTCGCCGGCTTCTTCATCGGCAGGCGCTTCTTCTTCAACAACTTCTTCCACAACCGCTTCTACTTCTTCAGCGGGCGCTGTCGCTTCTTTTTCTCCACCGCAAGCGATGAATAAAAACGCTACGGACAATACTGATAATGCAAATAATTTTCTCAAAGGTTCCCCCTTAAAAATGGTAAATAAAACAAACACTACATATAATATACTAAAATGTTACAACTATTTTACGAAAAAAATGCAATTTTCTTAATTTTTTTTTAATTTTCTTATTTTTTTATAAAATTTGCAGGTGAATATCGAGCGATTTTACCGAATGTGTTATTGCTCCGACAGAAATAAAATCCACTCCCGCTTCGGCAATTTGCGCAATAGTGTTTTCGTTTACGTTGCCGCTCGCCTCGATTTCTATGTTTAAGGCGCGTTCGTTTTTTATATTAACCGCGTTTTTCATATCGGCGACGCTCATATTGTCGAGCATAATTCTGTCGGGATTTGCCGAAAGCGCTTTTTCAAATTCCCGTAAATTTTGTACTTCCACTTCTATTTTTTCGCGCGGATATTTTTCTTTCGCTTTTTTTACGGCTATATCGGGACCGCCCGCCGCGGCTACGTGCGTGTCTTTTATAAGAATCATATCGTAAAGCCCGAATCGATGATTTTGCCCGCCGCCGTGAACGACCGCCTGCTTTTCCAAAAAACGAAGCGAAGGCGTCGTTTTTCTCGTATCTATTACTTTTGCTTTTGTGTGCGAAATTTTTTGCGCAAGGTTATTCGTCGCCGTCGCAATTCCCGAAAGTCGCTGCAAAAAATTCAAAACTATGCGCTCTGCGGCAAGAATTGTGTGGATTTTACCGCTAATCTCCGCAATTATCGCGCCGTTTTCGAGTCGCTCGCCGTCGGATTTAAGTACGGAAATATCGCAATTATTACCAAAATAATTAAAAGTCGGTTCTATAATGCTCGCGCCTGACAAAATACCGTTTTCTTTGGCTTTTATGACCGATTTTACTTGCGTATTTTCGTCAAAAATCGCTTTGGTCGTGATGTCCCCCGCAAAAACAGTTTGGTTAATGTCGAAGCCCAAATCCTCTCTGAAAGCGGCTTTGAGCAGGTTGTCAAACAAATAAGGGTCTATGGTTATATTCATTTTTTCTTTTTTGTCCCGACTGAAACAGGTTGCGTTTTTGCCGCAAGAACAGGTTTTTTCGTAAAAAATTTCTGCTGAATTATCTGCAATAAACTCGAAAACGTGAAATAAAGCGTAAGTCCCGACGGGAAATTATTGAACATTACAAGCATTATCGCGGGCATCATATAAATCATAGCGACTTGATTCGGGTCTTTTATCGTCATTTTGTTTTGAATAAACATTAGACCCGCCATAAGAATCGGCAAAATCGCAAAATTATCGCCGTAAAACGGAATTGTGAACGGCAATCTAAACAATATTTCCGCCTGCGATAAATCGTGAACCCAAGGCAAAAAGAAAGTTATTTCGCCGCGAAGTTCCACCGCTTTTCGCAATACTATGAAAAGCGCAATCATTATCGGCATTTGAATCAAAAGCGGAATGCAACCGCCCAAACTCGCAAGCGGATTTATACCTTCGCTTTGATATAATTCGAGAATTTTTTGCTGTTGAAGTTGTCTGTTGTCCTTGTATTTTTTTTGTATTTCCTGAATTTTCGGCTGTAAAACCTGCATTTGCGCCATAGCGTTCATACTGCTTTGCGAAAGCGGATACGTAACTATTTTTAGCAGCAAAGTGAGTAAAATTATTGAAACGCCGTAATCGCCGACGAGTTTTCCGAAGAAATTTAGAAACCACAAAACCCCTTCGCACAAAGGAGGAAACCACAAATTCGCGCCGAAAAACCAAGCGTATCCTCTAAAAAGCGTTCTTTCCAATCCGACTTTCGCCTGCGTTAAATCCGAATGTTTTGCGGGACCTATAAATACCGAATATTCTACAAAATCGTCGTTTTCCGCGTTTCTTTGCGCGTTTTTGGCGAGTTCGATTTTGTAATTAAAATTTATCGGCTCAATTTTTGCCGTATTGTCTACCAAATCGGAAGTTATTATCAAATGGCGATTATTTTGGTCTTGCGGAATAACGGCAAACGTAAAATATTTTGAATTTAGCGAAACCCAGCCGATACGTCCCGTATTTTCGCGAACTTCCGCTTTTTTCAACGTTATGCGCTCGGTTTTGTGATTTTCGTCGGAAAACGAAACGTATCTTTCGGAATACGGAATAGACCTGTTGTCGTTCGTTTCGCTTTCGTTTATTCCAGCGTTAAGATAAATTACGCTCGTTTCTTTTTTCAACAAATTCGATTGCATTCTAAATTTAACGTAATACGAATTTTCGCTCAATTCAAAAGTTTTGCGAACTTCTTCGCCGTTTAAATTATGCGTAAATATTGCAAAATTCGGCGTAGAATTTTCTTCGTCGTAAATAAATCTTGCGTCCGACAAATCAGCGCCGCTTGTCGCCGAAGTTAAAATTCCCGCTTCTTTATCCGAAATAAGTTCTACGGTGTCGCCTACTTTTTTAAGTCCTTTTCCGTAAAAATATCGCAATGTCTTCGCCGAAACGATTTTTGCGCCGTCTTCGCTTATTATAAGTTGCAAAACGTCGTTTGAAAGTACTATTTCCTTTGCTGGAAGAATTTCTGCGATTTCTGCGCTGTCCGAAGTATCCGAATCGTCGCCGTATTCAAGCGAATCGTTTTTTGCTTCTTCTTTAATTACGATTTCGGTTACGGATTTTTTTTCGCTCAAAACCGTATCGGGCAAAACGGTAATTTTTTGCGTTTGCTGGACTTGCTGATTAAAAGGATACGGTTGTCCAATCATTTTATAATAAATTTCGGAATTAAAAAACCAAAATCCCGCGAGAAGTATCGCAAAGCCGATAAGCGTTTCTTTTTTCATTTATTTTATCCTTTGAATAATTTTTTCGTCTCTTAAAACGGGGTCGTAACCCCAAGTGCCAAACGGATGACAGCGCAAAAGCCGCGCAATAATCCGAAAAATCGCGACGTGCGCGGGAAGTTCTATAATCGCGGTTCTCGCAAATTGCGAACACGACGGAATATGCCGACAAGTCCCGCTCGGAATGCAAAAAATCTGTTTAGTCAGTTGTATCGCAAAGTAAATCGCGTTTGCCGCCGCCGTTTTTAATCGTTTCATTTCGCCATTTCCCGTAAAGTTCAAAAATTTCGTTGAATTTATGTTCGCAGTTTGCCAAAGGACGAACAAGAATATCGTAGAAACATCCGCCGCTCGTAATTTCGGTGTTTATGTACGCTTCTCTATAAATCCTTTTTATGCGAACTCTTTGTACCGCATTGCCGTTTTTTTTAGACACAAGAACGTTAAATCTGTCTTGCGCCAAATTATTTTTTTCGTATAAAACAACAAAAATATTGCAATTGAACTTGTTGGCATTGCGAACAAGATTTACAATATCGTTTTGCTTTTTCAAACGAAACGCCTTTTTATAACTGTTTTTCACTTTATTTTTACTGAAACAGTCAAACGTTTTCTACCTTTTGCCCGTCTTCTTTTTAGAACGTCTCTTCCCGCTTTGGTAGCCATTCTTGCGCGAAATCCGTGAGTGGTCGCTCTCTTTCTTTTTGACGGCTGATAGGTTCTTTTCATTCGTATATCTCCTCGAAATTTAATTTTCAACCCATAATTTGCGATGTAATATAGTATTTTCCACTTGCAAAAATCAATTTTTTTAAAAAGAATTGAAATTTTTCGAGAAAATGAAAGGTTTTTTATAAAAAATGGGAAAAAAAAACAGCCACAAAATACTTTGGGACGGAATAATAAAATCCGTAACGGAAAAAAAAGAAATTACCGAAGAGTCGGTCGAAAACTGGCTTAAACCGTTTAACGCCGTAAAATACGCGGACGGAATTTTGTTTTTGGAAACGGCGAACAATTTCGCTCCGCAAGTGGTAAACGCAAGATACAAGCCAAAACTTTGCGAAATAGCCAAAAATATCGACGAAAAATTTGCGGATATGAATTTTGTCGTCGCGGGCGAAATAGAAAACGGCGAAACGCAGCAAGAAAATATTGAAACGCAAAAAAATATCGAGCAAGAAAACGCAAAACATAACAATAAGACGTTTTTTTCGCATCCGTTAAACAAACAATATACGTTTGATAATTTTATAGATACTTCCGAAAATCAACTCGCCGTAAGCAGCGCGCTGGGAATCGCAAATTCTCCCGGAAAAATGCGGCAGTACAATCCTTTTTACATATACGGAAAAGCGGGCGTGGGAAAAACGCATCTTTTGCACGCCATTGCGAATCAAATTCTTAAAAATAATCCGAACGCGCGAATCGCGCTTATTTCGGGAACCGAATTTTACAGAAATTACGCGGCGTATAAAAACAAAAACGATTACGACAATTACGAAAGCATTTACGACGCGGCGGACGCGGTGCTTTTCGATAATATTCACGAATTGTCGGGGCAAAAAACGGCGACTCAATTAAAATTGTATAACATATTCAACAAATTTCATCAGCAAAACAAACAAATCGTTTTTACGGCAAACTGTTCGCCGTCGGAGTTGAGCGGAATTATGGAACGGCTTGTTTCAAGATTTCAGTGGGGACTTACGATAAAATTGGACGTCGCGAATATCGAAACGCGCAGAGTAATTCTTGAAAATATGGCGCGAAAAAACAAAATTAAATTTTCCAACGAAGAAATTGATTATATCGTCGAAAATTGCTCGGAAAATATTCACACATTGCAGGGAATCGTCGCGAACATAGCCGTTTCGACTTCGTTAGACGCGGCGACGACGACAAGCGACGCGGTTCGCGAAGCGCTGAAAAATAAAAATTTAGAGCCCGTAAAAGGTTATCATTCGCCGAAAACTATTTTGGAAATCGTAAGTTCGTATTACAAAATAAATTTGGACGATATTAAAGGAAAAAGCCGAGTCGCGCAAATTGCGTGGGCGAGACATATCGCGATTTATTTTCTGAAAAAATACACTTCCTTTACTCTTTCGGCGATAGGAAACGAACTTGGCGGCAGAAATCACGCGACCGTCTTAAATTCGATAGAAGAAGTGGAAAGCAAACGGAACGAAGAAAGAATTTCAAAAGAAATTAAGGAAATAAGTAGAAAGTTAGCGAGAAGTTAAAGGAAATATTATGGCGAAAACAGAAAAAAAATTCGACGTTTTTTTATCTGCGAAGCGATTTAGAGAATCGCAAGTCGCAGACCACGATTACAGAAATCCGTTTGAAAACGACTTTACGCGAGTAATTTTTTCATCGGCTTTCAGACGTTTGCAGGACAAAACGCAGGTTTTTCAACTCGACAAAGGCGATTTTGTGCGCACGCGGCTGACGCATTCGCTCGAAGTGTCGTCGCTTGGACGTTCCATCGGGCTTTCGGTAGAAAAACGTCTTATAGAACAGGAAGATTTAAGCGAAGACAAAATGGGCTGCATTCCGTCTATTTTGGCGACTGCCGGGCTTATTCACGATTTGGGAAATCCGCCTTTCGGGCATTTCGGAGAGGATTCGATTCGTTGGTTTTATAGAAAATTTTTTGAAGAAAATCCGAAAATCGCCGACGAATTAAGCGAACAGGAGAAAAACGACTTTTTGTTTTTCGACGGAAACGTGCAGACGTTTCGCGTTTTGCGCAAACTTCATTTCGTAAAAGACCGCGACGGAATGAATTTGACTCACGCGGTTTTGGCGACTTTGGTAAAATATCCCGTAAATTCTTTGGAAGGAAATCAAAAAAATTCGGGACTTTTGCGTAAAAAATTCGGATTTTTCGCTTCCGAAGAAACCGATTATCGCGCAATTAAAAAAACTTTCGACCTGAAAGGACGTTTCCCGCTTACGCCGCTTCTTGAAGCCGCCGACGACATTGCGTACAGCGTCGCCGACATCGAGGACGCCTGCAAAAAAGGCATTCTCACAAAAGACATTTTAATAGAAGCGTTGCAAAATCGACTTTTTGATATTTTAATAACGCCCGAAGAGATTAAACTGAATTTGATAAATCAATTTATGGCTTTTTACGACGGCGTTCCGTCGAGTTATAAAAACAAGTTGGAACTCGCGGTTCAGCACTTGCGAGTGGTAGTTCAGCGATTTTTAATAGACGCCGCGGTAGAAGAATATTGCAAAAACATCGACGGCATAATCGAGGGAGAATACGAATTGGATTTACTTCAAAATTCTTTTGGCGCAACTACCGCAAAGGCGCTTAAAGAGATAGGGGTAGAAAAAGTTTTTCGCCATAAATCCATACTCGAAAACGAAATTATCGGTTTTAATACGATAAATTATCTGCTCGGACAACTAATTCCCGCAGTTTTGGAAGACGGCAAAAACGAAAATCCGCTTTATAGCAGGTTTTATGAAATGATTTCGACGAATTATCGGTTTATCTACGAAAATTTTTCAAAACATTCGACTTACAACAAATTGCAACTCGCCGCCGATTACATTTGCGGAATGACCGATAATTTCGCCTTAAAATCGTATCATAAATGGCAAGGATTATTAAGCAAATAATATAATTTGCACAAATTTGCGGTTATTTATTATTTTAGCAAAATAAATAAATTATTTTACTAAAATTCGTCGGTTATTTTTTTTAATTAGGAGAAAGATATGAGCAAATCGGTTATTTCGCAAGATTTTATGGGAAAAGTATTGAAGGTTCGTCCCGAATCCCTTTTGTTTGCGAGATACGCCCACAACTTATTATTGTCGAAAAATTTGAGCGAGGCGCAAAGAATAGCCGAAGAAGGCGTTATAAAACATCCGGATTACGCTTGCGGACGTTTCGTTTTAGCGTTGTGTTTTATCGAGCGCAGAGATTATTTGCAGGCGATAACGCAATTAACGGAACTTTTGAAAGTGGAACCCGCGTATTCGGCGGCGTTGGCAAAATTGTCGCAAATAATGTCTTTGGAAGGCGACAGGCAAAAAGGACAGGCGATGGCGGATTTTCTTGAACGCTTAAATCCGGAATCGCCGCTTTTAGGAAGATTGACGCCGAGAAACGACGATAATAGCAGCGTTTATGAAATTTTTGGAACTCCGTTGAATTGGGAAGATTTTGCGAGCGAAGATTATTTGGCGCGTAAAAACGCAGCACAACATTTGCCGAAAGAAGCGGAAACGAAAATAGCGGTTGACGAAGATACAGTTACGGAAGAAGTCGCAGTTGCCGAAGAGCCGAAAGTCGAGGAAGTTAAAGAAGAGCCGAAAGTTACAATAGATATTGAAGATACGCCGAAAGAAGAGCCGAAAGTCGAGGAAAAACCGAAAGAAGAAGCAAAAGAAGAGCCGCAAATTTCGGAAGTCGACGACGAAATTAAAAAGTTATTGGAAGAGCCGATTGTTCCGCAAGTTGAAGAAGTTAAGGAAGAGCCGAAAACTAAAATTGATATTGAAGAAACGCCGAAAGTTGAAGAAAAAGCCGAAGAGAAGCCGACGGAAGAGCCGCAAATTTCGGAAGTCGACGACGAAATTAAAAAGTTATTGGAAGAGCCGATTGTTCCGCAAGTTGAAGAAGTTAAGGAAGTTAAAGAAGTTGAAGAACCGAAAGTCGAGCCGAAAGCAGAAGAGCCGAAAACTAAAATTGATATTTCCGAAACGCCGAAAGTTGAAGAAAAACCGTCGCAAGAACCTGAAATTCCGCAGGTCGTCGAAGAAATTAAAGAATTGCCGAAAGTCGAAGAAAAACCGTCGGAAGAAACGCAAGTTCTACAAGTTGAAGAAACGCCGAAAATCGAAGAATCGCCGAAAGTTGAAGAAAAAGCCGAAGAGAAGCCGACGCAGGAACCGCAAAGTTCGCCGTTAGACGACGAAATTAAAAAGTTATTGGAAGAACCGTTAATTCCGAAAGTCGAAGAAAAAATTCAAGAACCGCAAAAAGAACCTGAAATTCCGCAGGTCGTCGAAGAAGTTAAAGAACCGCAAAAAGAGTCGTTCGTTCCGCAAGCGCAAGCGGAAGAAATTAAAAAGATTTTTGAAGAGCCGAAAACTCCGCAAGTCGAAGAAATTCAAGAAGCGTTGGCAGAACCGCTGATTCCGCAAGCGGAAGAAATTCAAAAAATTATAGATTTGCCGTCGCAAAAAGTTGAAGATATAGTTGCGGAGCCGATAGTAGAATCGCCGAAAGAACCCGCTAAAAAATTATCCGTCGAAGAACAAATAGAAAGCGAAGTCGTAGAAGCGATAGACAAAGGCAAGGAAGTTTCCGACGACGACGCGGACGATATTCTTGCCGAATTGGAAAAGCAGGAAAATCCGAAAACGCCCGAAATTATTCCCGACGACGACGCAACAGATACGGACGACGCGATGTTTGAAGCGTTGGATTTTGATAGTTTTGAAACTAAAAAACCGGAAAAAGAAGCCGAGAAAAAAGACAACATTTTTGAACAAATATCAAAAACTTTTGAGAGTAAAAAGTCAGAAAAAAGCGCCGCGCAAAAAGGCGATATTTTTAAGCAATCGCCGAAATTTGAAGAAACTGCGAAAACTCCTTTCTATGAACAGCAAAGCCCGATTACGTTTTCCGACGACGCGGACGCGATGGACGAGGCGACGATTATTTTCTCCGACAACATTCATAAAACGAAATCGAGCGAAAATAAGTCCGAAAAGGACAATTCGGAATTTTTTGATTTCAAAAATGTAATAGAAAATTCGCTTGACGATTTGCCGCTTGAAAAGCCGTCTACGGAAATAACGGAAGGACAAAAAGACGAAAAGAAAAACGCGGAAACGTCCGCTGAAAAGCCCAAAAAAGAACAAAGTTTGGAAGATATTATAAACGATACTTTTGACAACGCTTTTGAACTTTACAAACGTGAGAAAAAAATCAAAAGAAAAGCGGCTGCGGAAGACGTTTCACCGCAAAAAACCGAAGAAATGCAAAAAACGGACGAAGCGGAATTTGCCGATGAAATGGAATTATTAGGAAAACTTGACGATATGGAAACGGTAGAAGACGCGGAAATCGTAGACGAAACGCAAACGGTAGAAACTGCGGACGAAGCGGAATTGTCTAAAATAGTCGACGATATGAAAACGGTAGAAGAAGCGGAAGTAGTGGAAAACGCGGAAGTAGTGGAAGAAGCGGAAATTATTGACGAAGAGCCATTGCCGCAAGCCGAAATCGCCGACGAAGCCGAAATTGCGGAAGTTGCGGACGAAGCGGAAACGGTAGCCGAAGTAGAAGACGCGGAAATAATAGAGGAAGCAATTACTCCGCAAGCCGAAATTGCGGAAGCTGCCGAAATCGCAGAAGTTGCGGAAGCGGAAACAGAAACAGAAACAGAAACAGTACAGGAAATTCCCGCAGAAAAGAGAAAAGCGGAAATTTTGGAAGAAACGGCTGAATTTTCGGTTGAAGTATTGCAAGAACCAGAACAAAAAATCGACGAACCGCAAAAAACGGCGGAACAGGAAGAATCGGCGGAGTTTGAAGTTTTAGAAACCGACGTTCAAGAAGTTCAAGAAGTTCAAGAAACAGAACAAGAAGTTCAAGAAGTTCAAGAAGTTCAAGAAACAGAACAAACAGAACAGGAAGAATCGGAACAAGACGAATCGGCGGAGTTTGAAGTTTTAGAAAATACTCATCAAAAATTTAACGAAGAAGAGAAAAAAGCCGAACCGATAAGCGAAAAAGAAGCGTTTGAAAATATGCTTCAAACGGATTTGGAACTTTTGCCCGACCACATTTTAACGCCGACTTTCGCGCAAATTTATTTGGAACAAGGACAGCCGTATTTGGCAAAACAAATTTACGAACGCCTTCTTTTGCAGGACGAAGATAATTTTACGTATACGGAAAAATTGGACGAAGTTAATAAAATTATCGATAAAATGAAAGCCGAAGAAGCGGCGGCGGCGGCAGAAATAAAAACGGCGGAAGCAAAAACAACGGAAGCAAAAACAGTCGCGCCAAAAACGGTCGCACCCAAAACAGCCGAACAAAAAGCGGTTAAAAAGAAAAAAGAAGGTACGCAAAATAACGCTAAAAAACCGCTTAAAGGCAAGCGAATAAAAAAAGAAATTAGAGAAAAACTTCAGCAAAAGAAAGCGTAAAAAAAATATGTCGAACAGATTTGAAAAAGCAAACGAATTGCTTGAAAAACACAAATCCGATTATCTTTTGATAACCGACGACGTTACGGCGCGTTATTTTTCGGGCTTTTCGTCTTCAAATGTCGTTTTGCTTTATAATTCAAAAGAAAAATTTCTTTTTACGGACTTTCGCTACAAAACAAAAGCCGAAATTTTTTGCCAAAAAAACGCTTGGAATTTTATTGAAACAAAACAAGGCGATTTTGCAAAAAAAATAAGCAAAATTATAAAACGCAAGTCAAAATTGCTCGTTCAGGACAATATTTTATCTGTTTACGACTTTGAATTATACAAAAAAAACGTTAAAAATAACGCTAAATTTATCAACTGCGGAAAAGAAATAGACGAAATTTTTTACGTAAAAACCGATGACGAAATAAATTCAATGAAAAAAGCGGCTGAAATCGGCGATTTGTCTATAAAAGAATGGCAAAAAAAACTGCGCGAAGGAATTTCGGAATTTGAAGCGGCGCGACTTTTGGATATAATAACGCTTCAAAACGGAAGCGAAAAAACGGCTTTTGATACCATTGTACTTTTTGGCGAAAATTCGGCGTTTCCGCACGGAGTTCCGAGCAGAAACAGAAAACTAAAAAAAAACGACGTAATACTCAGCGATTTTGGCGCTACGGTTGACGGATTTTGTTCGGATATGACTCGTATGACGCATTTTGGCGCGTCCAAAAAAAAGTATAAGGAAATTTACGATATTGTTTTGCAAGCACAACTCATAGGAGTGGAAAACGTAAAAGCGGGAACGAAAGCAAAAGATATAGACAAAAAAGTTCGCGATTTCATTTCGCAAAAAGGATTTGCCGATAATTTCGGACACGCGACGGGACATTCGGTCGGACTGCGCATTCACGAAAAACCGTCGCTAGGCAAAAAAGACGACACTGTTTTGCAAAGCGGAATGGTAATTACTGTCGAGCCGGGAATTTATTTGCCCAACGCTTTTGGCATAAGAATAGAAGATATGACGGTCGTAACGGAAAACGGCTGCGAAATAATTACGAAAACAACAAAAAATTTAATTGAAATATAAAAGAAAGGTCAGGAAAATATGGAATACAAAAATCTTTTGTACGCAATGGTAAAACAAAACGCTTCCGACTTGCATTTGAGAGTCGGATGTCCTCCGTTTTTCAGGATTCACGGAAATCTTTTGCCAGCCAAAATGGCTGATACGACCGTTGAAGATATGCAGGGAATTCTCAACGAAATCCTTAAAAAAGAACAGATAGAACAACTTTCGCAAGCCCGCGAGGTAGACGCAGGTATTTCGGTTCCGGGCGTCGGGCGATTTCGTATAAACGTTTATAAACAATGCGGCACTCCCGCAATTGCTTTCAGAAGCATAAAAGTCGACGTGCCGTCGTTTGATTCGCTGAATGTGCCGCCGTCCATACGAAAAATCGCTATGGAACAGCGCGGTCTGATTCTTGTTACGGGAACGACAGGTTCGGGAAAATCGACGCTTTTGGCTTCGATGATAGACATAATAAACACCACGCAAAAGGTTAATATTATATCTATTGAAGACCCGATAGAATTTATACACAAAAACAAATTGGCGACCATTGCCCAGCGCGAAGTCGGAGCGGATACAATATCTTATACCGAAGCGTTAAAAGCCGCTATGCGACAAGACCCCGACGTGATTTTAATGGGGGAAATTCGCGACCAGGAAACTATGCTTTTGGCTCTCACGGCGGCGGACACGGGACACTTGGTTTTAAGCACGCTTCACACGATGAATACCGTCGAAACCGTGTCGCGAGCAATTTCGTTTTTTTCGTATCATCAGCACGACCAAATTCGGCTTATGCTTTCCAGCGTTCTTACGGCGGTGGTTTCTATGCGTTTGATTCCAAAAAAAGGCGGCGGCTTAATTCCCGCCTGCGAAATTATGATAAACAATTCAAACGTCGAAGAATGCATAAAAAATCCCGACCAACTGAAAATGATAGACGAAGCGATTGCGGCGGGAAATCAAATTTACGGCTCGCAAACGTTTGACCAAGCGTTAGAGGCGCTTTACAAAAACGGATTTGTAGAATTTGACGTGGCAAAAGGATTTGCAAGCAATCCGGAAGATTTTGAATTGAAAGTTATCGGCGGAATATCCGGCTCAAGCGACAGGGCAAACAGCAGTTTTGAAGACGAATATTAAATGAAATTGAAAAAACTTTTTGCAATTTTTTTCGTACTTTTTATCGCCGTAATTTTTGCGGCAAACTGTTCGCTTCCGCCGTATTCGCAGGCAAAAATTATGAAAAAAAGCAAACAAATACTCGCCGACAGCAGCGATTATTACGTAAAAAAATGGATTATGCGAGACGAGCGCGTTTCACTCGATACGCTTGTAAAAATTTGTTCGCCGAACATAAGCCAATACGACAGCGTGCGAAACGCGATTTTTAACGGCGTTTCGGAAATTAACGACGCTAAAATATTAGAACTTATGAGCGTAAAAGTCGTTTCGGGAAATCCGCTTGAAATACTTGCCGCATCGGCTTATATTTATCGTTATTACGGCATAGAAATGAAAGTCGGACAAAATATTCCGCTCGCGTCTATGTTGGTTTTGTTTCATTCGACCGCCGAAAATTTGAAAAAACGCAATTCTCCGTATTATAAAGACGTAGAACAAAAAGCCCGCGTCGCGCAAACTTTTCCAAAAAGCGAAGATTTGTATAAAGAATTTATTGTAAACAAAGAACTTTCGTTTCCCGCAAGAACGTGGTTTGTAGAAAGTTTATTGGAAAATTCGGATAGAGAAATTGTCGCGACGTTTTTATTGGATTTGGAAATGGAATTGGACGAAGAAGACCCCGTTTTAACTTCCGTAAAAACCGTAATTTACACGCTTATGACTCGCGGCGCGCAAGGCGATTGGATTCCTTAATAGATAATTTTTTGGACAATTTTGTCGTCGTATAACGCTTTTGGAACCAAGAAAAAAACAAAAACGGACGGAACTAAAATTATAAAAATTATTGCTAATTTTCCAAAAATTTGCTCGTAATCTATAAAATAAATTGTGGTAGATAAAACGCTCATTATCGCAAAATTTATGAGTTGTATCGCTCGCGGATTTACGTTGATAATAGTAAGATACGCGGTTATCGCGTTTATGGAAAACGACGCGAAAAAGAATATTGCGAAAACAAACGGAAGCGAAATTTCTACGTAAAAGTTCCAAACGTAAAACGCCGACAAATACGCGATTAAAAGCGTTAACGTTCCCCAAAGAAACGACGCGCTTTGCACGAAAATAAATTTTGCGACAAATATGGTTTTTCGCGAAATTCCGCTTGCGATAAGGATTTCCCACGAACCGCTCAAACGTTCTCTGACAAACGAAACGCCCGCAAATCCGGCGGAAGCCAAAAAGGCGAAAAACAAAAGCCAAACGAGCAAAAATTCTTTTCGCGCATCCGTAAAAATATTCAGAGAAAAGAAAATTCCCCAAAAAAACGAAGTAAAAGCAAGCGAAAATATTGTCGATTTTGCGCTTTTTGCCAACGATTTTAATTCGTAATTAAATATTGTTAAAAAATCCATCGGAAATATCCTTTATTTTTGCGTTTTTCAGTTCAATTACTTTGCCGCAAAGTTTGTCGAGCGCAAAAAAATTGTGCGAACTTATTATTATCGCCGCGCCGTTTTTTTGCGCACTTTTTACCATAGCGAAAAATTTATCGCATTGCTCGTAATCCAAACCTGTTGTCGGTTCGTCCAAAATTATCGCTTTCGGCTCGCCCAAAAACGCTCTTGCGATGGCGCATTGCATTCTTTCGCCTTTGGAAAATTGCTTTATCGGATTAGCGTTTTTTTGTAAAAACTCCCAATTTTCGTCAAGGTATTTTTGTAAATCGCCGTCATTTACGCCTTTAATTTTTGCGAAAAATTGCATATTTTCCACAAACGAAAAATTGCCGTTAAAACCGTCGCTTTCCAATATTATTCCGACTTTTCGCAAAATTTTACTGTTTTTCGGCGTTAAAATTTCTCCAAAAATTTGCGAAAAACCGCCGTCCGCGTTTAAAATTCCAAGAATTAGCCGCAAAAGCGTGGTTTTTCCGACGCCGTTTAATCCTACGAGTCCCAATATTTCGCCCGACGAAACGCTAAAAGTTACGTCGTTTAGAATTTCCTTGCGCTCAAATTTTTTACAAATTCCAGATACATTTATCATTGTTTTTCTCGCTTTCGACGGGAAAAATAGTATTTTGATAAACGAAAATGTACATTTTATATTAAGGAATTATGAAACTTAAAGCAAAAGTTCCGCTGATTTACAACGGATTCACGCTTTTGGACTATGTGTCCGAGCGTTTTGATTATCTTTCAAAAGACGAATGGCGAAAGCGAATAGAAGAAAATCGGCATTCGCGAAACGGCGCAATTTTGCAGGAAGACAGCATAGTTTTTCATTTGGACGAAATTTGTTACGATATGCCCGACGTCGAAGAAGAACCCGCGAATTTGGATTATAAAATTATTATGCAGACCAAAGATTTTCTTGCGATAGACAAGCCGCCGAATTTGACGGTTCACAAAAGTAAGATGAATTTTCGCAATAATTTGATTTTTCAACTGCGCGAAACGCACGAACCGCGATTTCCGACCGCCGATTCCGTAAATCGTTTGGATAAAAATACTTCGGGCATCGTTTTGATTGCGCTGAATAAAAGCGCTTTGCGAAAACTTTCTTTGCAATTTTCTAATCACACGATAAAAAAAACGTATTTTGCGATTGTCGTAGGAACGCCGAATCCCGCTTCGGGAACGATTTTGGCGAGTATCGGAAGATTGGAAAATCCAAGCGCGCAAGATACAATATGCGGGCGATTTTGCGCCGTTGACGCGCCAAATCCGAAATTTTGCGAAACCGAGTACGAAACCGTAAAATCCGTAAACGGTCATTCGCTTGTAAAACTTTATCCGAAAACGGGAAGAACGCATCAATTACGCATTCATTTGGCGCATATAGGAACGCCGATTGTCGGCGATATCGCATACGGATTTGAGGCGAATGAGTATCGTAAATTTTGCGCGAAAAACAACATTGTTCCGATAGAAAGCGACAGGCATCTTTTGCATTGCAGCGCGATGGAATTTTTGTTTAACGGAGAAATTGTAAGCGTAAATTCGGAATTGCCGAAAAATTTTGAGATATGAAAAGGGGGGACGTATTTTGCAAGATAAATTTTCAATAATGTAAAATATTGTTTTTTCGCAAATGAAATACAAATTAACGTTAACGAAATTTAGATAAATTTTATAAAAAACTATTGAAAATGTATTAAAAAGCAGGAGGCGAAAAGTATTTTATTGTTAAAAAGGAGTTAAAAAATGAGCGCTATCGCGTATTCCGATTTAAAAAAGAATTTAGGATTTTATATGGACAAAGTTATTGACGACAGCGACCCTCTTGTGGTTACGCGCAAAAACGGAAGAAATATCGTTTTGGTTTCAGCCGACGAATACGACAGTTGGACGGAAACGGCATATTTACTGTCGAACAAGGCAAACGCGGAACATCTTTTGGAATCTATCGCGCAACACAAATCGGGAAAAATAAAAGAGACGAACACAGAATTATATACGCGATAGGAAACAATCAGATTGAGTATATTTCGTTCAGGTATCATTACGAAAAATAAAAAAAGGGGACGTATCCCGAAAGACACGTCCCCATAATAAAAACTGAATAACTACGCCTTACCTAATTAGTCGTATTAGATAGTGCGCCAGTATAGGTATTGGAAATATCGGTAATATCAGCGTCAGTTAATCCAAAGACAGTTTTATACGTTGTCGCGGATGCCCCGAAAAAAAGATACTTATAGTTTCCATAGGTAACACCAGCACGACTATAGTCAATAGTAACAGCGATACCTATTTTACTGCCTCCCGAATATATATAGGACCACGTACCCGGGTAGTAGTTAGAATACGTAAAACTGTTAGAGCCGCTAATAGAGACATTTGGGATATTTACGGTTCCGCCGCTGATTGAACTGCCATTGTATGTCGCGCTTGACGTCGATTGTTGGTAATTATTACCAATATACAAAGCTCCGGTATATGTTATTCCCGCATAATCGCCGGAACCGCCACCGCCGCCGCCACCGCCACTGTATGTCCATCGTGCGTACATAGTTATATTACCTGTTACGTAATGACTGCTTCCGCCGCTTCCGTAGTAATCGTTTCCGTAATAATCATACCATCCGTCGAATGTATAGCCGCTTCTTGTCGGTGTCGGCAACGTTATATACGAACCGTAACTTTCGTATTTCACCGTCGGCGAAACAGTGCCGCCGTTTGCGTCAAACGTTATAGTGTAATAAGTTTCCTCGTCCTGCGTCCATCGTGCGTACATAATAGTATTACCTGTTACGTAATGACCGTTTCCGCCGCTTCCGTAGTAATCGTTTCCGTAATAATCGTACCATCCGTCGAATGTATAGCCGCTTCTTGTCGGAGAAGGCAAAGTTATATACTCGCCCCAACTCGCATATTTCACCGTCGGCGAAACCGTTCCGCCGTTTGCGTCAAATGTTATTGTATATTGATTATAGTCGCTTCCGCCGCCATTATTGCCGCCGTCTATATATACCCGTTCTACGTTAAAATCGCCGCAGCCAATAATCGCAAACAAACCGAAAAACACACTGAATAAGATACTTATTCTTTTCATAAATATTCCCCTTTCTATTTTTTCTTTTTGGAAGTTAAAGTGTAACCGATACTCAATATATAACTTAAATTGCCGCCGGAATAATACGAAACTTCGTTAGTACCACCATCGTACCAAATCGGTTTTTTCATATATCCAAGCATAAATTTATTCGTAATATCAAAGTTGCTATAAGAACCGAATAGCAATTTCCAAAATACGCCGACAAATCCTCCGTTTAGTCCTCTTTCTTCTCTTTCGATGGTATATCCATAGTAGGGGTTTGAATTGACAAACTCAACGTGACTGTAAG
This sequence comes from Chitinivibrionia bacterium, assembly GCA_009787445.1. GTDB lineage: Bacteria > Fibrobacterota > Chitinivibrionia > Chitinivibrionales > Chitinivibrionaceae > WRFX01. The sequence goes on from WRFX01000001.1 coordinate 61,631, forward strand.
CGTTGCGATACCCTAAATCAACGCCTAAAACGCTCTTATAATTTCCTTTTTGTCCGTCTTTGTTGAAGCATCCGCCCATATTAAGTTCAAAGCCAAAATATTCGTTGCCGCCAGACAATTCGGTAGTGATATAAAATCCGTCGCTTGTTATACCGCCAAGTTCCATACATCCGCCAAATCCCTTTGTTTCAGACATCGCGACATATTCCCAACGCAATGAAAATACGCCGTATTTGCTGTCCTTGCTTCTGATTTTCGCGTTTGCGTCAGCGGTTGCACCGTCCGTAGAAGTTGCGGTTTTTCCTTTATTTGCGCTACCCGTCGAACCCGCGTTTCCTTGCGACGCTTGTTTTACGTCTTTTACCGTTGCGACAACGTTTTGAACGCTTTCAACCGCGTCGAGCGTATTGTCAACCGCGCCTTTTATCTGCTTTGCCGTCTTTAACGCTCCGCCGATACCGCCGCCCAAACCGCCTAAACCGCCAAGCATTTTTGCCGCCTTATCCGCGCTTTCCAACGCTTTAACCGCATTGTCGGCTACGTTTCTTACATTGTCTATTTTTTCCGCCGCGCTTCTCTCTTGTTGCGCCGAATATTCCGCTTGTACGCCGACGGAAATTCCCTGCGCAGCCGCTTGTTGTGCGCGAAGTCGTTCTAACTCCGCCGCCATTTCCGCAAGTTGTTTTTGCGTCGCCGCCATTTGCGCGTAAATATCGTCGGGAACTTCGTTTTTCTGCGTTACTTGTGTTACCTGCGTTTCCTGTGTTACCTGCGTTTCTTTTGTTTCTTTTGTTTCTTTTGTTTCTTTTGTTTCTTTTGTTTCTTTTGTTTCTTTTGTTTCTTGCAATTCTTCGGTTTCTTGCGCTTCCCTTTGTTTTCTGTTTATATACGCTTTTATCTGCGCGATGTTTACGGAAATCTGCGCAGCCGCAAAGTAAAATTCGGAGCCGTGAAACTCTTCTTCAATTACATCCATTTTGTCGCGCGCGACAGCGGTTATTGCTTCCTTATATAAATCTACGCTGATTTGCGAACTTTCGTCGGCAGACGATAAATCTGTTGAACTGCGATTTTCGCGAACATAACTCAAAATATCGTTAAGAAGCGTTTTTAGCAAATACTCCTGCGCTTTGCTTTTCGCAGATTCTTGGCTGTCGTTTTCTTCAAATCGGTATGTGTATTCTTTTACAAACGTTTTCGTTTGACCAAACGCCGAAAACGGCAAAAAACAAAGCGCGAAAAAATAAAGGAACAGCGCTTTTTTTAATACCAAACTTCGAATCGACATAATTTTAGTTTGCTTACCAAAATTTTTTTTAATTGAAACAAGACCTCGATTTAGACCTTGCCGTTGTTGAATTTTAAAACGTGTTTTAAGCGCGTTTAGAGTGCGTTTAAGAGGCGATACATCATCTAAACCTCTTTTACCCCCACCCCCCCCCCCCCC
>WRFX01000002.1 GCA_009787445.1 Chitinivibrionia bacterium
TGCTCGGTTACCATTGGCTCTACTTTAAGAACTTCGGTTTGCAAAAGCGTGCCGATAAGTACTTTGGCTACTTCGTGGTCGCTTATAAGTCCCTTAAAAGCAGTATCGTAAAGCGGATTGGCTATTATCATTTTCTTCTCCTTTTATTTATCGCAAAAATAATATTTCGCGTACATAATCGCAAGAAAATAATGTTTGCGTTAAAAAATTCTGCAATCGGCAGACAAAAAAAAGTATTTTTACCGAAATTTTTTTGGAAGGATTGTCAAAAAATATGAAATTTATAATTTACATAATTTTAATTGCCGCAATTTCTTTTGCCGACGAACTAAAAACTTTGACGGACAAAGGAATTTCTGCGCTCAAAAAAGGTGACGGTGAAAAAGCGCTTGAATATTTTAACGAAGCGGTCGAAAAATATCCCGCAAGCAACGAAGCAAAGTTTAACAAAGGACTTTTGTTGGCTGCTACGGGAGACGTAAAACAGTCCGATGAAATTTTGTCTCAAATAAAATTCGACAAAAACGAAAAAAATATAAACGCGCTTAATTTAAGGGCTAAAATTGCCGAAACGGTCGGCGATTTTTCTATGGCAAACGAACAGCAGCCAAATATTTCGCAGGCAAAAACCGCATATCAAAAAGCGCGTTCGTTTTATGCCGAAGCGTTAGATTTAAATCCGAAAAATAAAAAACAAAAAGATTATTTTCAGTTGAGAATTGAAAATTTGTCGAAAAAAATAAGAGAATTGCCCGAAAATCAGGACGAACAAAACGAAAACGAGCAAAATAAAGACGACAAAAACGACAAAAAAAAAGATAATAAAGACGAACAAAACAAAGACAACAAAGAAAATAACGACGACAAAGACGAACAAAATAAAGACGAACAAAACGAACAACAGCAAAATGAGCAAAATAAAGAAGACGAAAACGAAGAGCAAAAACAAAACGAACAAAATGAGCAAGAACAGCAAAAAGAGCAAAACGAAGAAAAAATGAAAGACGCGGTAAGATTGCTTGAACATTACGCCGACGACGCGAAAGAATTGAATAAACCGCCTTTGCAAAAAGAAATACCGACGGAAAAGGATTGGTAAAAAAATGAAAAAAATTATATTTGCCGTATTTTTATTAGCGACTTTCATATTCGCCGTCGAAGTGAAAAGTTTCAAAATGACGACGAACAGCGCGAATATCGCAAGCGGCGATATTATTACTATCGTGGCGGAACTTTCCACTAACGGAGCGGCAAACACGGACATTCCGCAATTTTTGCAAAGCGACGATTATTCGGTTTTGTCGGCAAATAAATCGCAGTCGTCTTCGACTTCCATCTCGATGATAAACGGAAAAACCACGACGGAAAGAACGGTTACTACAAGATTTTTGTATCAAATTCGCTTCAATTCGCAAAAAACTACGACGCTGCCGCCGCTTTCGCTAACCATCGACGGAAAAAAGTACGCGACTAATTCGATTACGTTCAACATCGGCGAAGAAAAACCCGCCGAACAAAGTCCCGTATCCGTAAGATTTATCCGCGAAAGAAGCGCGCTTTACAAAGGCGAACAGGCAAAACTTACAATTCGCGTTCAAGTGCGGGCTGGCTCAAACGCGCAACTCACAAACGACGGTTACAGCAGATTTATCAACGAATTAAGAGAAAAATTATCGGAAAAATTTACGCTTATACAATTCTCAAATTCCGCGCAGGAAAAGCAGGAAATTATAAACGGAATGCAACATATCGTCTATGATTTTGCGTTTAATCTTGTGCCGCTCGACACGGGAAAAATTTATATTCCCCCGATTCCTCTCTCGTATGTAATCACCGAAAGAGGCAGAGGACGCGACCCGTTCGACGACTTTTTTGGCGGCGGATTTTTCTCAAATACGCGGCAAATGTCGGCAAGCGCAAGTTCGCCGTCGCTTTCTTACGCGATAAATGAAATTCCAAAACCTATGCCGAAAGATTTCAAAGGAATTATCGGCGAAGTAAAACTTTCGGGAAATTTAAGCGTTGATTCCGTCGCCGCGGGAGAAGCGGTAACGCTAAAAGTAACGATGAGCGGAAAAATGTCGAGCGCGCTTATGGGCGAAATAGAATTGGAAAAAAATCCCGATTTGGATATTTTCCCGCCCGAACGCGAAGTAAAACAGGACACGACGGCAAACGGAATAACCACGACAAAACGCTATTCGTGGATGATTATTCCCAAAAAAGAGGGCGAATACAATATTCCCGTAAAAGAAATTGTGTGGTTTGACCCGTCTTCGGCAAAGTTCAAAACGGCAAGCGCGGGAAATTTCAAATTTAAGTCGAGCGCGGGAAATTACGAGCAAAAAATTCAGGCGAGACGCTATTTAACTCAAAGCGAAATAGCGACTTTGGGCGACGATATTCGTTACATAAAAACACAAATTTCTACAAACGACGTCGAAGAAAAATTTAGCAAAAAACATCTTTTTACGATTTTCGCAATCATTTGGGCGATAGCGTTAATTTTAATTCTCGTTAAACTTAAAACGGTTATTTTCCCAAAAAATATTCACGAAGAAAAACGCAGCAAAGCGTATTCGGCGGCAATTCGCGAAATAAGCAAAAAAAATATTTCCGAAATTTCCGCAATTCTCAAATATTTAAGTACAAAAACGGGCAAAGAATGCGGTTCTATGAAATACGACGATTTAGAAAAATTGCTTGAAAGTAGAAAAGTCGCAAAAACAACTTGCGAAAAATTGACGAAATATTTTCGCGACGTAGAATTGTCGAGATACGCCGCAAACGATTCGCAAAAAGAACACGTAAAAGAAGGAATTGAAATCTTAAAAAGCATTGACAGGGAGATAAAATGAAAAAAAATATAACTATTATTTTAGCGCTCATTTTTGTAATTTCGGCAAGTTTTTCGCAAATTGTAGACAAAAACGAATTATTTGCCGAAGCGAACAAATTATACGAAGAAAAAAATTACGATTCCGCAAGCGTTTTGTATTTGCAAATTTTGCAAAATTACGGCAAAAATTCCGCTATTTTTTACAATATTGCCAACTGCGCATACAGAAACGGCGACGTCGGCGCGGCGATTTTATTTTTGGAACGTGCAAAATTACTTTCTCCAAACGACGACGATATTTCGGCTAATTTTGACTTTTTGCGAAAGCAAACGATAGATAAATTTGAAAAAACCGAAGAAAGTTTTACGGAACAGGCGTTTAACGGATTTCAAAATTTAATGACGCTTGAAACGCAAATAATAACGATTTTAATATTTTCGTTTTTCATCGTTTTGATATTGGGATTTACGCTTTTTTCGGCAAAACGTCGCACGCTAAAAATTTACGCGATAATGATTTTGTTTATTTTTTCGCTTATTCAGGGAATTTCGGCAAACATAAAATATAGCGAACAAAAAAACAATATTCGCTGCGTAGTTATGACGGAAACGCTAAACGCGGTAAATGAGCCGAAAGGAAACACGGTTATTTTTGCGGCGCACGAAGGCACGGTTTTGAACGTCGTAAAAACGTCGGACGATTGGTATTTTGTGTCGCTTCCAAACGGCGCAAGCGGCTGGGTGCAAAAACAATTTGTGGAAATTATTTGAACGTTTAAGAGAAATTAGCGCATTCGCCAAACAAACATTTATTATTTTAGATAAAAAATTAACGAAAAAAAGTTAATTTGACAAATTTTTGAAAATTTATTAAAAAGGAGAAAATTATGGCGGTTATAGGAATTATAGGCGGAAGCGGGCTTGATAATCCCGATATTTTGAAGAACGCGAAAGACGAATTTTTTAGCACGCCTTACGGTGCGCCGTCTTCTCCGTTAAAACACGGAAATATTAACGGAGTGAAGGTTATTCTTATTGCGCGACACGGACGCGAACACACGATTACGCCGTCAAACGTAAATTATCGCGCAAATATTCACGCGCTAAAACATTCGGGATGCACGCACATTTTAGCGACGACCGCCGTCGGCTCGCTAAAAGAAGAGATAGGACGCGGCGATTTGGTTATTATCGACCAATTTATCGATTTTACGAAGCAAAGAAAAATGAGTTTTCACGAAAAATTTGAACCCGGTCAACCTAAACATTGTCCTATGGCATCGCCTTTTAACAATATTTTGCGCAAAATTCTTATAAACGAAGCCAAAAATCATCAATACAGATGCCACCCGAAAGGAACGGTTATAACGATAGAAGGTCCTCGTTTTTCAACGTATTCGGAATCTATAATGTTTCGTTCTTGGGGAGCGGATATAATAAATATGTCCATCGCTACGGAAGCGACTTTGGCTAACGAAGCGGAAGTTCCATACGCGGCTATCGCTATGAGCACCGATTACGATTGCTGGAAAACCGACGAAGAACCCGTTTCGTGGGACGCAATTTGCAAAATTTTTGCGGAAAATGTGGATAAAGTAACGCAACTCTTAAAATCGTCGATAATTGTTATCGACCAGACGCAACACTAACTTCTTTTTTGAGCGGCATAACTTTTTGCCGCTCTGCTTGCCGTCTGAACTTTCGATAATTTTTCTTTCAAAACGCCGTGTTGCACTCGCGCTTCTTCCAAAAGCGGGTCGGAGTCGGACAAAATAGCCAAAATAAGCGTTCTTATTTTCAGTTCGCGCTCGTTTATTTGTTGTGCGCTTGCTCCTAATTCAAGATTTTGTCTCTGCTTTTGAAGCGACACTATTTCGTTGAGTATTTTTTCTCTTTCGACAAGAATTTCCTCGTGATTTTCCCGTTCAAAGTCGATTTGCGCGGTAATTCGCGCTATGTCCGAATATAATTCTTCAATTCTTTGCAGTAGTTCAAATTGCGTCGAATACATTTTGTTTAGACCGCCACATAAGTGCCGTTTGCCGTCATTCTAACGTTTTGCGCGGCAATTTTCCAAGCGTCGCGCAAATCGTTGAGATATACAAGAATTTCTTTTATGTGCGAGTGGTCGCGATGCGCTATCGCCATACTTATTTTGTACTGCATATATTCGTAAAGCCGATAAAGATTCGTCGCAATTTCGCCGCCCGCGACGTCAAAATTCAAAGAAGAGATGAGTTCCGAAATTGCGTCGTTCATCTTGTAAAGATGCTTGTTTCGTTCTTCAATGTTTTTAAAATCCGTCGACATTTCGGCGACAATCGAACCGTGTTTAATCGCTACGTCGTAGCAGATAATAAGCAGTTTGCCTTTGTCGGCTGTTTCGATGTTAGCCGTCTTATAAACGTCATATCCCATATTCATAATAAAACTTCCTTTCAAATATTTTTTTTCTAAAATACGTTTTCGCAAAAGAATTGCGCAATACTATTTGATTTAGCGTCGCGCAATTCCAATTTTAATTGTTCCACCACGAAAGTTGCGCGCCCATAGCCGTTTGTTGCGAGTTAAGCATCATCATCGTCTTTTCCATAGCGGCAAACTGATTTACCAAACGCAAATTATAAGCGTCGACTCTGCGCTGAGTCCTTTCAATTTCGGAGTTAATGTTTTTTATTCTGGTGTTAAGCGATTCTTTTTTGGTCGCGACGACGCCGTTTTCAAAGTCGGTCATCTGTTTTATTTTGTCTTCGATAGCGCCGGCAAAACCTTTGCTTAAAGTGATAGTCGCATTGCCGCTTCCTACGGGAGCCGTAATGCTCATACCCTTCGCCGCGCCTTCGCCAAACGTAACGATATTGCCGCTTCTTTCTCCCGTAATCCAATCTCCCGATACGGAATTTCCGTTAGCGTCTTTTGTCTGTCTTATTTGGAAAGTATTTACCGTTTCCGTTACGGTTTTCATTATCACGTTGCCGTCGCCGTCCAACTGCTCGTTGCCGTCGCCGTCCAAATCGGCTACTTCTTTGTCTACGGTATAAGAATGTTCTCGAACTTCGTATGTTCCCTGTTGCGTATCGGTCGTGCTTCTTCCGTATTGAATTTGAGCGTTATCGCTGTTTCCCCGCGTTACAAAAAGACCGACTATTTTATCAAAATCATTTGTCAGCGCTTCCTTAAACTTATCTTTGTCCAATTCAAACATACCAGTATCCTTGTTGGTTTTCAGACCGATTTGCGACAAAGATACGCGTTCGCCGTTAATTTCGACCGAACCCGTAAAAATCGCTTTTAAGTTTGCCGTAATTGTTTTTACGGTAGAATCGCCAAACAACGCGCCTTTTACGGGGTCTTTATCTTCTTCGCGGGTATAACTCGTCTGCTCGTTTGCAAATTTAAGCACCGCGTTATACATATTTATCAAATCCTCTACTTTTTTAGTAATAGCGTCATCGTCGCGGGTTACCGAAACTTCAACGGGAGCGTCGGTTACTTTTTTAAGTTCAAGATTAACTCCCGCAACTCTGTCGTTTATCGTATTGGTACTCGAAGTCATAGTCATATTATCTATGCTGAATATGGCGTCTTGTCCCTGCATAAGAACGTTTGCGCTGTTTTTAGTTCCGTCCGCGTCGGTTATAAAACCGAGGTCTTGCAAAACGCTTCCGCCGTCGAGGTCTTTAAACTCCGCGCCGCCTGCGCCCGATTCGTCGCTGGTTAAAACCAAACGAAAATCGCCGTCGCCAGCGCGAACTACCGTCGCGGTAACGCCGGGTTTTGTAACTTTTCCGTCGCCGTCGGTAATAGACGCGGTATTTATCTTCAAACGCAAATCGTTAATCGTATCGTTTGCGGCGACTTCTATTTCAACGCCGTTGATACTGAACTTTCCGGGAGAAATCCCCATAGACGATAGCGATTGGTCGACGCTCGTAACTTTGCCCGCGCCGCTTGAAAGTTTTTCTTTTTGCGCAAGTTGCATAACTTCTATAGAATAACTTCCGCTCTGCGCCGCGCCCGTCGTGGATATGCTTATCGCGTCGCTCGACGCGGAAGATTTGAAAACGTTAAAGCCGTCTATTTTATTTATAGCGGCGGCTTTTGTTTGAAATTCGCTCAAATACGAACCGAGTTTAGTGTAAGCGTCGATTTGTTTGTTAACGCCTGTTTTTTTGCTTTCAATGCGCGTAACATCCTGCTGTCTTAGCGCCGTAAGTTGCGTAATTAAATTATTTACGTCTATTCCAGACGTCCCCGTCATAGTTATTCCAGCCATTTTGACCTCCTTATCTCCCCTTTTGGTTGCGGAAATTATTATTTTATATTCAATATATCGGCGTAATTGCCGAAAACTTTAGAGTAAAATATAAATTAGGGGAAGTTATGGAAGACGAAGAAAATCTAAAATTATACAGAATTGTCGGATATTCGGTAATAATTCTCACCGTTATAGGATTTTTGTCTATGGCGGGCGCATTTCTTTATTCCCGTCTTTACCGAATCGACGTCGTTCACTGCGAATTTCCGTATATAGGCGACCTTAAATTCGACGACAATTTTACGCTAAACGGAAATATTGTCGGAATCGTGAAAAAAATTACGTCAAACGAGCCGAATCGCGCAATTATTACCATAAATTTGCGCTCCCCTATTAAAGTTCGCGAGGGCTACAAATTATTCATAGCCGACGTAGGAATTATGGGCGAGCGAATGGTCTGTTTGGAAAACGGACCGCAAGACGCACGGCTTATGGGACGCAGAGACACGCTTCAAGGAATATATTATCCGGGAATTTCGGATATGTTGGGAAGAATTATGGAACTTCGGCAATTTCTCGACGATTGTACGGCTTTCGTCGGCGATATTATGCACGGAACGCAGGATTCAAAATCGATTATAGTATGGTTAAATTCGCTTGAAAATTCCATAGACGACCTTTTGAAATCCGTAAATTCCGTTTTATCAAACTGGGACAACGATATTCCAAAACTTTTAACCCAAGTAAACGATTTAAGTTACAATCTCGATACGGATTTGACGAAATTCGGCGAAAAAGTTCCCGATATTTTAGAAAAAACCGACATTCTTATTAAGGATTGCGACGTTCTTTTGGAAAAAATTACCGAAATTCAAAAACTCGGCGTCGACGTAGGAAAAGTTGTCGGAGAAGTGAACGCGCTAAACATAAACGCGCTAAATTCCACAATGAGCGATATGCAAATAAATATTTTGAGCATTTCACGCGACGCGCACAAATTGCGTTTGTATTTGGCGAGAGAAAAAAAGGACTAAAAATTTGGTCTTTGCATTCCCGCTTTTTCCCAAGACGCTTTGGTAGCCCATTTCAGCGGATTTTCCATAAAACTTGTTCGTATTCTGTGAGTGCTTACGATAGACGCGCCAATTAAAATTATCGCAAAAATTCCAAAAATTAAATATCTTTTTCCGAGTTTAACCGCTTTTTCTCCGCGAATAATTTTAGTTTTCACCGCGACTCTCGCGCCAAAAGACGGATATCGTTTTTCGCCGATAATTTTTATCCCGAAAAACACCATAATCGCAGACGGAACGGCAAAAAACAAAAGAATAAAATTTATCCAATTTCCCGCGATTCGATAGCGGTCTGCCATCGCTAACAATTTTACTTTTTCAATTTCGGGCAAAATAACAAAATTGTAAAATAAAAATCCCGCCGCAATTAAAATTAAATAAAACGACAAAAGCGAAATTCTCGACAAATTATCGGGAAAAATAAATTCCTGTTCGTCGTCTTCTTTTTGCTTAAAATTAAACACAATTTACCTCGCATTCCTGTAAAAGTTGTTTTTTAGCGAACTCTATCGCTTCTTCTTTATTGTTAAAAATTCCGTCCAACTGATTTTCGTAAATTTCTCTTAAAACGTCGCCGAGTTTTTTTCCCTGAACAAAACCAAGCGCTATCAAATCGTCGCCTCTTACAATAGGAACGGGTTTTATTTCCTGCGGCGGAGTTTCGGCTAATTTTCGCAGTAAAAACTCCGCATTGTCCATCATTCCGTGACTTGCGAAACAATCGGCTTCGTGCAGAATTATTTCTACGTCTATCGTTTCTCTTCCCATAAAAGTTTTTAATTTGCTCACTCGCATTTTTTGCACAAACATAAATTTCATATGATTTCGCACGCAAGCGCATATATCTTTGGTTTGAGAAGACGACATTTTGAGTCGTTTTGCAATTTCGTAAGTCATCTCTTCGCTTTTTTCGTCGTGTCTGTTGAACCTAATTCTGTCTTCAAAAGTCATTGTCGACGGCTTGCCGATATCGTGCAATAAAACGCTCCAAACTAAAACCGACCGCTTGTGATTATCCGAAAGTACGTTTATTTGGTCTTCTCGAAGCGTTTTTGGGTTTTCAATAAATTTTTCTATTAAATCCTCCAAATATTCCATTGCCAAAAGCGTGTGCGTAAAACAATCGCCTTCGGGATGAAATTCTGGCGGCTGTTCCACTCCGCGCAAAGACGAAATTTCAGGCAAAATTTCAGGCAAAAGTCCCGTTTCGTCCAATATTTTCAACGTTCTTGCGGGAGCGTCGCAAAACGAAAGCGTAAGTTCTTTGCATATTCTTTCCGCCGAAACTTTTGTAATATTTTTCGACAAATTTTTTATCGCCAAAAGCGTTTTTTCTTCTATTTCAAAGTTAAATCTCGACGAAAATCTTATTGCGCGCAACATTCGCAAATAATCTTCGCAAAATCTTTCTTGCGGCTGTCCTATCGTGCGAATTATTTTTTTTTGCAAGTCGTTTTGTCCGTCCACAAAATCAATAATCGTTTTTGAAACGGGATTGTAAAACATTCCGTTTATTGTAAAATCGCGACGAAGCGCGTCTTCTTTCGCCGAAACGAACTTTACGTTTTCGGGTCTTCGTCCGTCGATATACTGTCCGTCGCTTCTGAAAGTCGCCACGTCAAAGGCGTTTCCTTTTTCTATAACCAAAACCACGCCGAACGCTACGCCGACTTCTTTTGTGTTTTTGAAAAGTTTTACAATCTCTTCAGGACGAGCGGAAGTAGCGACGTCTATATCGGGAGAATTGCCTGCGGGAAAGTTCAAAATCATATCTCTGACAAAACCGCCGGCATAGTACGCTTCGTGTCCGGAATTAACCAATTTAACGACTATTGATTTTGCTATTGATTCTGCGTTGTGCAATAACATATTTTTATACCTCGACTTTCACAATAAAAAATAATTCTTGCCGAAAGGCGAAAGGTGGTATTAAATGAAAAGATTAGTTTTTACGGCAATAGCGTTGTCGTTTATGGTATTGGCGAGTTGCGGCTTGGAAGGAAAAGCCGAAAAAGCGTGGAAAGACGCGCAAAAAGCGACGGATTTAAGCACGCAGCGACTAAAACAGAAAGAGGCGTATGCGTATTATAGTCAGGCATACGAAAAAGCGCAGGGAAAAGCGTCCACAAAACTTTTGAACGGTTATCTGAAATCGGCGATAACCAGAATAGGAAACTATTTTGAAGAAAGAAAATCGGCGACCGACCAGCAGGTAGAAACGCTTCGCAAAGAAATCGAAAAAGTAATTAAACTCGACGGCGTGTCTGTCGACACCAAAGACGCATACGCGAAATTTCTTATTTCGGTAGCGCAAAATTATCGCGAAAAAGGCGATATATCCAACTGCATTAAAGAATTGGACAATGCAAAACCCTTTTCCGCCGATAAATCCGTTATCGAAGCGTTAGAAGCGGAAACGAGAATCGACCAAGGAAAAGCGCAGTTGTCCATCGCAAAAGGAAAAATTGAAGCCGCAAAGAAAAGCAGAGACCCCGTCGATTATATAAACGCAGAATATTACGCGAAAGTGGCTCTGCATTTCGATTCGACAAACGCCGACGCGCAGCAAGTTCTCGCGCAGGCAAGAAAAGAATTGGTGCAGCATCCGTGCATTTACAAAGTAGTTATCGAATATAGCGACACGGCGCTTTTTAAGGCGGTAAATTCCGACCGCGTTACGCTTGCTATTCCCGCGATAAAAACGGCGAAAGGCGAAACGGTTTTGGACGTCAAATTCTTTAACGATTCTTGGAAAGCGATAAATCCCAAGCCGAATTTGTTCAAACTCGTTTTGACAAACGGACAGGAAGTTGTCGCCGACAAATCGGTTTTTGAAAGAAAATTACTCGAACAGGAAAAAATAACGGACGGAAAAGTAACTTTCAAAGGAAGTTTTAGCCAAAACGACATTAAAGTTTTGACGTTTGCGGACGCAAGCGACGAAAAAACGCCCGTAATAACCGGCAACAAATATTTGCAATAGATAAATTTAAGGACAAAGCGCAATGAACGGAATAATTTTATTTATAATTTTATTTTGTTCGTTGTGCTTTTCTCAAACGGCGCAAAATCCCGACGGTTATAGAAATATCGCTTGGGGAAGTTCCGTCGCGCAGGCGACGCAAGCGTTAAACGGCGCAAATTTAACGCAAATAACCGACCAAAGACAACAGGGTTTTCCCGCAAACGTCAATATTGCGCGCTATCAAATCACGGATTCGGTCGCGGGTTATCCGTCGAAAACAGAACTGTATTTCTACAACGACAAATTTTTTCAGGCGGTCGTAACTTTTAATTTCGACAGATTTAAAAATTACGATTTTAATTACAACGTATTTATTTCGGTAGATAAATATTACAACGATATTCGCGCAACAACGCTTACTTTCGTAGCCGATATTTATTCGCTTTTGGCGCAAAAATACGGTAAAAAACAACCGACTTTTCGCGGTCTCGACCCTCGATATTGCTTCACAGATTTAGACAACTATTTGGCGAAAGAACGCTGGAATTTGCGTTATAATCCGTCGGAATATTACAAAAAAATCGCGACTCAATCGTATGCGGAATGGAAATTTCCAAAAACCGAAGTGCGCTTTGCCGTTATAATGTCCGCTTACGACAAACGTTTTGAATACACTTTGTCGCTTGCGAGTACCGATTTATTGAACGAAGTCCGAAAAAATATCGGCGACGAGCGAAAAGGAAATTTATAAAAAATGAGCGAAGAAATCGAAGAAAGCAACGAATTAAAATTGGATTTCAATAAACTTTCGCAAATTTGCGACAAAAAAATCGCGGTTATTCCCGTCGCCGTACAAAACATCGACACTAAAGAAATAATATTGATAGCATACGTAAACGAAGAAGCGTTAAATTTGTCGATAAAAACGAAAACCGCCGTATTTTTCAGCACTTCGCGAAACGAAATTTGGATAAAAGGCGAAACTTCCGGCGAAAAATTTGATTTATTGGAAATTTTTGTAAATTGCGAACAAAATTCGTTGGTTTATAAGGTTCGACCGAAAAGAAAAAATATTTGCCACACGAAAAACAAAAACGGCGAACCGCGAAATTGTTTTTATCGCAAATTGGAATTTGAAACGAAAAAACTTACAAATATCAATCCGTAAAAAAAGAAAATTCGCAATTTAGCAAAAAATATCGCTTTTTAGTTATGGCAAAAAAGATTTTATTACAAAAAATATGATTTGGAGTTTGAAAATTGGAAAAACCTTATGAAAATTTAGTGTATTCGGACAACGATATAATAACGTTTAGCGACGGCGTTCCGGGCTTTGAAGACAATAAAAAATTTGTTATCGTCCGCAACGAAAACTACGCTCCGTTTGAATGGCTCGTTTGCGTCGACGGCACGAAACTGCGCTTTGCTATGCTAAATCCGATGATACCGTATCCCGATTATGCGCCCGATATTTCGCGCGCGCAGGTCGAAGGGCTAAACTTGCAAAATAGCGATGATATTTTAATGTACGCATTCGTAACGGTTGCGGATAATCCGAGCGATTCCACGCTTAACCTTATGGCTCCGGTTTTAATAAACGTAAAAGAAAAAATAGGTCGCCAGATTATTTTGGAGAATTCTCCATATTCTACTCGCGAACCGGTAATGAGGTCGTAAATGCTTATATTAACAAGAAAAGAAGGCGAAAGCATACGTATCGGCGACCACATTACAATAAAAATAGTGTCGATGGACGGGCATCACTGTAAAATCGGAGTCGAAGCGCCGAGAAACGTCAGCGTAAATCGCGAGGAAGTATATTTGAAAATAAAATCGGAAAACCAGACGGCGGCGACAAACGACGACATAGATTTCGGCAAAGTTGCGGGATTGCTCAAAGCAAAAAGCGCAAATTCTACCGCTTCGGCGTTAAAAAATCTGTTTGGAAAGCAAGAATAACATAATTTTTCAACAAAATTAAAAAAAATTATGGTTTTTTGCTTTGTTTTATATTATATTTATTATAATATTGGTATTGAATTTAAAAGTAAAGGAGATATATTATGCGTTTTTTAAAATTAGCGGCAGTTGTAGCGTTGTTTTTTGCAACGTCTTCTTTTGCGCAGAAAGAATTTTTTGTGTCGCCCACGGCGGAATCGGGAATTTACGCCAACCAAACCCGTCAAATGAACGAAAGAGCGATTGAAAACGTCGAAAAGGGCGCGGTTTTGAGAGTTATTGACCAAAAAGGCAATTCCTACAAAGTAAGAACGTCAGCCGGAAACGAAGGATGGATTGAAAAACGACTTACCGTTCGCAACGACGCTAAAAAGGCGTTTACGTTCGACGACGTTGAAATTCAAGGTTATCTTGACAATCCGACGCCTATCTACATTACCGACGTCGACGACGGAAGTTTTTCGGCGATAGAACTTGACCGTTCGTTCGCGGACGCGCTTAAAAGAAAGAACGACAAAGAACGGGTTAATCGCTCAATTAGATAAAATATTGTCCAATGACTTTAAGGAAAGCCGCAGATTTGTTTTTAGCGGCTTTCTTTGTTTTTCTTATTTTTTTTCGATAATTTAAAAAAAGTACAATTATGTACGTAAAATTAAATTATATTTAGGGTAAAAATTGTAAAAAATTGAAGTTTTTGGAGTTTGAGGAGATTTATGGCTACTATTAACTATGCCGCTCGCGAGATAAATGTAAAAGTTGTTTATTACGGACCTGCTTTAAGCGGAAAGACGACTAATCTTCAGATTATACACAAGAAGGTACCGCAAGAATCAAAAAGCGATATGGTTTCCTTGGCTACGGAATCCGACAGAACGCTTTTTTTCGATTTTTTACCGATAGATTTGGGTAAAATTAAAGGATTTACGACGAAGATTCAGTTATATACGGTTCCCGGACAGGTTTATTATAACGCGACGAGAAAATTGGTTCTTCGCGGAGTCGACGGAATTGTGTTTGTCGCGGATTCGTCGGCGAGCAAACTTGCGGAAAATTTGGAATCGCTCGACAATATGGAAGAAAATCTTGCCGAATACGGATATTCCCTGAAAACTATTCCGATTGTTTTGCAATACAACAAAAGAGATTGCGAAGACCCGATGTCCATCGCCGAACTCGACGGTAAATTAAATCGTTACGGTTCAAAATGCGTGCCTGCCGTCGCAAGAATGGGCGAAGGCGTTTTTGACACGCTTAAAGTGATAAGCAAAGAAGTTATTGGAATTTTGAATAAAAAATACGAGGGAGCAACCGCTTCTTCGTCGGACAGTTCGCACTATTCGCCTCCGCCGACAATGCGGCAAACCACGCAGATACCGACTCAACAGCGCGCGGCGAGCAATTACGATAATTATGAGAATTATGAGAGCGACATAGATATGCCCGAATATAAATCTCATACGCAAAAAATTCCGCAAGTAACGCCGCCAAAGGACGATTTTAGCGATTTTTTAGATATTCCGCAAACGTCGCCGACAAACGCCGCGCCAAAAAGCAATGCCTCGTTTAATCCTCACGATATTATGGATAGTATGGACGCTCCCGCGCCCGCAAGAGAAGCGCCTGCGGCAAAACCGTCGTATGATTCGGATTTTGGATTAGGTTTGGACGATGAAATTGCGCCCGCTCCCGTAAAACCGGCGGCAAGTCCGGCGACGGCGGCTTCAAATTATAACGACGACCTTGATTTCGCGTTCGACGATGTTTCCGCACCTCCTGCCGCGCACGCCGCACCGATAAAACCCGCGGCAAGTCCTGCTCCCGCCGCTTCTGCGTATAACGACGACCTTGATTTCGCGTTCGACGACGTTTCTGCGCCTCCTCCCGCCGCTCACGCCGCGCCGATAAAACCGGCGGCAAGTCCGACTCCTGCGGTTTCAAATTACGATGAAATATCGCTCGACGATAATTTTGACAGCAATTATCAGCCAAAATATACGGAAAAAGAAAGCCACGCGAGTCAAACGTCAAACGCTTACGATACCGATATTAAACTTGGCGCGGTAGACGACCCTATTGATAGCGATTTTCAACAAAGTTATCAGCCGAAAGAAAGTCCCGCAAAAGAAACGGCAAACGCTTACGGCGCAGATATTCAATTAGACGACGCTTACGATTCGCCGATTGATTTGAATCCAAAACCGACGGCGACTCCCGCGCATCAACAAGAACAAACGCGCCCCGCGACTACGATAATTCCGAGCGTAAATAGAGTTATTGAAACTCCAATGGCGCCGCCTACGCAACATATTCAAACTGTACAATCGCCACCACCGCCGATACAACAAGCACAACCCGTACAGCCGACACCGCCGCCAGTTGCGCAGACAAGTCCGATTCTTGAAGACGTTTTGGAAGACGCATATAATACGCCGCCGCCAAGACCAGCGTTTCAGGCGGGGCAGATGCCAAACGCAAACGCCGCAGACCCGATAAGAGCGGCGTTTCAAAATAAACGTCCCGATAGTTCGGTTCCGCCGGAAAAAATGATGTTTACGTCTATGGCTACCGACCCGAAAAAAGCGGAACACTTAATCGCCGCAAAAAAGAAACCGGTTAATCCGAAATATAAAAAGAGTTTGTTAGAAAATTTATTCAAAAAACAACAGACAGATAAAGTGGAGTAAAATATGGAAAGAGACATTGTGATAGAAGCGCAGGATATTTATCTTTTAAACTTGATTTTAACCAAAATAGTGGATTTGGGACAGTGCGACATCGCTATGGTGATAAACAAATCTGGGCGGCTTATTTCGTATCAATCGGAAGCGAACGTACTCGACAAAATTTCGATTGCCGCGCTTGTTTCGGGAAGTTTCGCATCCAGCGGCGCGATTGCCAACTTAATCGGAGAAAAAGAATTTGAAACGCTTTATCAGGAAGGCGCGGTTCATCATTTATATGTGGCTCAAGTTGACGAAAACAATATTCTTACGATTATTTTTACAGACAGAAGCAATTTGAAACGCATAAAAACCGCCATCGACGACCACAAAAGCGCAATGTTGGAAATATTGACGAAAATATACTCCACCGTTGTCGCAGACCCGTTTTTGAATTTGGACGTTTCTTCGTATAAATCCAAAGAAAAATGATTTTTGCGCTGGTTTTTTTAATTTTTGCGCCGTTTTTCGTCGGATTTTTTGCGCTTTGTTTTATGTCGAAACGCAAAAAAACGGGCGTTTTGCTTTTTCATAGAATTTCAAAAAAAATGCCGCTTTCGCTTTCGCAAATTAGCGTAAAACAATTTGAAATATTTTGCGAAGAATTGTCTTTTTCGCAAAAAAAATCTGTAACTTTTTCTAACTTTTCTATGCGAAACGACGAAGTTTGCATATCTTTCGACGACGGGCATAAATCGGTTTTTACGCTTGCGTTTCCCGTGTTAAAAAGATATGGATTTACGGCTACGGTATTTGTCGCGAGCGCGATTATAGACGGCGAAAAAGTTGAAGATTTTTACAGCACAAACGAAATGATGAACGCCGAAAATTTATTGGAACTTTCGCAAAACGGCTGGGAGATTGCAAGTCACGGAGTAAAACATTTGGATTTTACGCTTTTGGACGATAAAAATTTGCGCGAAGAACTGCTTTTTTCAAAAGAAAAATTGCAAAATTTAACGAAAAAAAACGTGTCGGCGTTGTCTTTTCCTTACGGTTCGTGGAACGAAAGAACGATAAAAATAGCGAAAGAATGCGAATATAAAAAATTTTCAGTTTATCGCAAACATAAATTTGCTGATGGAAAAAACATAATTCCCGCGACGGCGATTTATCCTTTCGACAATAAAAAAGATATGAAAAATAAAATTTCGGGCGAAATTTGCGGCTTAACTAAACTTACGTCGATTATTGTTCCGCATTTCGCAAAGGGAACTCCCATTTTTTTCTGGAACAAACATTATAATTTGAACGCAAACAAAACAAAACTTACCTAAAATTTACGTAATAAGTTTGGGCATATATTATTTTTGTCGTTAAAATATAGGTTGAAAATCCGATATAAAATACAACTCCATATTGTTTTTTTTAGCAATGGGGGATTTTTATGATAAGCGTACGATTAAAATCGATATGCCTTTTTTTTATAATAATATTGACGCTCGGAATACTTTCGGGTTGCAATACTTCAAATAAAAAACAAACCGACGACGTAAAAACTTTTTCTTCGTATCGCGATATACCGGGTGTCACGCAAGGTGAAATTGAAACGATTGAAGCGTTGCGCAAACAAACCGACGTATTTGTTTACGGAATGTTGCCCGGAACCGACGCTTTTATAGACGCAAACGGAGAAATCAGAGGATTTTCCGCGCTGTTGTGCGAATTTATGACAAAATTATTCGGAATAAAATTTGTTCCGAAACATTTCACTTGGAACGAACTGCTCGTAGGACTTGAAAGCGGCGAAATCGACTTTACGGGCGATTTGACGGCGACGGAAGAACGCAGAAAAACTTATTTTATGACCGACGCAATATCTCAACGTTTAATAAAATATTATCGAATTAAAGACAGCCCGCCTCTTTGCGATATCGCTTTGGAGCGAACGCCGAAATATGCGTTTTTGGAAGGAACGATGTCTACAAACAACGTTTTGCTTTATGCGATAGAAGAATTTGAGCCGATATACGTATCGGATTACGAGCAAGCGTATGAATTGCTAAAAACGCAAGAAGCGGACGCTTTTATTGCCGAAGACGTGTCCGAAGCGTATTTTGACGTTCACGGCGACGTCGAAGTAAAAGATTTTTTTCCGCTGATATCGGCTCCCGTTTCGTTTTCGACGCAAAATCCAAAACTCGTAAAATTTGTGGACGTTATGCAAAAAGCGTTAGATAACAGTTGCCAAAATTACTTAAATAATCTATACGACCAAGGGCATAAAGAATACTTGAAAGACAAATTTTTAAAACGCCTGACGCAAGAAGAAATTGATTATATACGCGATAATCCGAATGTGTTTTTCGCGAGTCAATACGATAATTATCCCGCGACTTTTTATAATAGTCATACAAAAGAATGGCAAGGAATATGCTTTGACATATATAAAGAAATAACGTCTATAACGGGGCTTAATTTTTTGGTAATAAACGACGAATTTGCGGAATTTCGCGATTTAATTGATATGTTAAATAACGATAAAGCGTCTTTTATTTCCGAACTGATTTTAACGCCAGAACGCGAAGGCAAATATTTATGGACAAACAAAATGTTTCTTTCGGACAAAGCGGTTCTCGTGTCAAAAGCAAACGTAGCAAACATAGATATTGGCAGAATAAATTTTGCGCGAGTAGGACTCGTAAAAGGAACCGCGCATACCGAATTATTTATGAAATGGTTTCCAAATCATCCAAATACTATAATTTACGAAAGTTACGAAGCGTCGGAAAACGCGCTTAACAGCGGAAAAGTGGATATTATTATGAGCAGCAACAGCCGACTGCTTTATATGACAAATTATCGCGAGGTCTCGGACTTAAAATCAAATTTTACTTTTGACCACAATTTTGAATCGGGAATAGGATTTAACAAAAACGAAAAAATTTTACACTCAATTTTTGACAAAGCATTGGAATTTATTGACACAAAAACAATTTCGGAACAATGGTCGCACAGAATGTATAATTATAAATTAAAAATTATACAGGCGCAGGTGCCGCTGCTTTTGGCAATGTCGGGGTTGTGCGTTTGCATAATTATACTTATCGCAATACTTTTTGTAAAAAGCACAAACACGGCAAAACAGTTGGAAACCATAGTGGAAGAACGAACAAAAGAATTAAGTATGCAGGCGGCTATGCTTACCGCGCTTTTCGATTCCATTCCCGACCATATTTTCGTTAAGGATTCAAATTTGCGATTTATACAGTGCAATAAAAGTATGTCGGATTATTTTGGATTGGAAAAAGACGAAATTGTAGGCAAAGATTATTCCGACGGTATGAATTTTCCCGAAGAAGTTATAGAAAGATACAACGAATTAGACCGCAAAGTTATAAACGATAAACAAACTATAACTCTCGAAGAAGAAATTCCCGATAAAGACGGAAAAAAACAAATTTATGAAACGCTTCGCATTCCGCTTATAACCGACGACGACTCGTCAAGCGGACTCTTGTTCATCGCCCGCGACATAACAAAACACAGAGAAACCGAACTTATGATGGTATCGACTTACAGATACGCGAGCAACTTAAACAACGCGCTTGCAAGAATTACAAAATCGCCGTCTATTTCGTCGGGTAACTTAAAATTTGCCGCCGACGTTATAGCGCAAAACGGATGCCTCGCGCTAAACGTTACGCGAATTTCTATTTGGAGCGTAGACGAAAAATTTAGCAATTTTGAAAATATTTCCTGCTACGTCGGCGGAACGATACAGGAATATTATCAGCAACATTATTTTGATATGCTAAATCACAAACAATATTCAGAACGTCTAAAATCCGAGCGAATGATTGTTACAAACAGCATAAAAGAATCGAATCATTTATACGAAGTATTAAAAATACACAAGCGCGATTTGTGCGCCGTTCTTGACGCGCCGATATTTTTAGACGGCAAATTGGTAGGAGTAGTTAGAGCCGAACAGGATTGCAACGAAGAGTTTCCGCAAAGACGCGAATGGAAAATAGAAGAACAAAATTTTGTCGCTTCTTTAGCCGATTTAATGACGCTTGCAATGACCTGCTTTGAACGTAGAAAAGCCCGCGACGAAGCCGAAATTGCAAATCAGGCGAAATCGTTCTTTTTGGCGAGTATGAGCCACGAAATTCGCACGCCGATGAACGCGATTTTGGGCGTAACCGAAATGATGGAACAGGACGAAACGCTTCCTAAAAATATTTCGGAAGGTCTCGATAGAATTTATAATTCCTGCGATTTGCTTTTGAACATAATAAACGACATTTTGGATTTTTCAAAAATAGAAGCGGGCAAATTGGAAATTACCGCAAGCAGATACGACGTCGCAAGTTTAATAAGCGATTCCGTGCAGTTAAATATTATGCGAATAGAGAGTAAACCCATAGAATTTAAACTCAATATAGACAAAAATATTCCGACGAAACTTGTGGGCGACGAAATTAGAATAAAGCAAATCTTAAATAATTTACTTTCTAACGCATTTAAGTACACCGAAGCGGGAAAAGTTACGCTTTCTATTGAATCGATTCCAAATCATAAAGATTACAAAAGAGGCGTAACGCTTGTGTTAAAAGTCCAAGATACGGGCTATGGAATGTCGAAAGAACAATTAGACAGAATTTACGATAAATATTCGCGTTTTCACGATAAGACCCACAAAATAATTGAAGGAACGGGACTTGGAATGACAATTACGCAAAGTTTGGTAAATCTTATGAAAGGCGAAATAAATATAGAAAGCGAAATAAATAAGGGTTCTACTTTTATAGTGCAAATTCCGCAAGAAACGGTCGACGACGAAAAATTAGGCGCGGATACTGTGGCGGAGTTGAAGCAATTTCATTTGAATAAAAATATAACTCGCAAAAAAAGAACGCGAATCACTCGCGAACCGATGCCTTACGGAAAAGTTTTAATAGTTGACGATATGGAAACAAATTTGTTTGTCGCCGAAGGACTTATGCGGCTGTATCAACTAAAAATAGACACCGCCACAAACGGTCGAAGCGCGATAGAAAAAATAAAAAACGGCAATTTATACGACGTTATATTTATGGACCATATGATGCCCGAAATGGACGGAATGGAAACCACAAAACACATCCGCGAATTGGACTACAACTCCCCTATTGTCGCGCTTACGGCAAACGCGGTTGTTGGGCAATCGGATATATTTTTGCAGAACGGATTTGACGATTTTATTCCGAAACCCATAGACATTCGACACTTAAATACCGTGCTTAACAAATATGTACGCGACAAACAGCCGCCCGAAGTTATAGAAGCCGCGCATTCGTATAGACGAAGAAAAACCGATTATCCGACGGAACAGCAACAAAATATAAACGCGCGACTTTTGGATTCGTTTATAAAAGACAGCCGAAAAACCGTAAATCTTTTGGAAACGTTATGCGCCGAAAACAATTTTGAAGACGAAGAACGTTTGCGAAAATTTACCATAGCGGTTCACGGAATAAAAAGTTCGCTTATAAATATCGGCGAAACGGAACTTTCCGAGTGGGCTTTCAAATTAGAAACGAGCGGGCGAAATAAAAATATAGATATTATAGTGTCGCAAACTCCCGAATTTTTGGATAAATTGCGCGCCATCCTGACAAATCTCGAACAGAAATCCGACGAAATTGAAAGCGAAAAAGAGAACGGCGCAGACGAAAACATAGACGAATTGCGCGACAAATTGTTGTCCATACAATACGCCTGCGCGGATTACAACAGAAAAGGCGTTTTGGATTTATTAGCCGACATAAAAAATTGCTCAAAAGAAACGAAAGAAGTTTTAGACAAAATAAACGGCTGCATTACTCACAGCAATTTTGAAGAAGCCGAAAGCGCGATAAAAGCGTATTTAGCCGAATTGTCGAATACCGCAAAAAAAGCAAAAAC
Source organism: Chitinivibrionia bacterium (assembly GCA_009787445.1). Taxonomy (GTDB): domain Bacteria; phylum Fibrobacterota; class Chitinivibrionia; order Chitinivibrionales; family Chitinivibrionaceae; genus WRFX01. The sequence goes on from WRFX01000002.1 coordinate 21,710, forward strand.
GTATTTGCGCGATAAAAAAGTTTCGGGACTAAACATTGCAAAAGGAGTAGATTTATACGAAGGCGACGAAAAAACGTACTTAAAAATTTTGCGCGCGTATTCAAAAAATATTCGTTCTCTTTTGGACGCGATAAAAACATTCGACGAAACGGTACTTTCGGATTACGAAATAATTGTTCACGGAATAAAGGGCGCAAGTTACGATATTTTTGCCGAAAAAATAGGATATTACGCCGAAGCGCTTGAAAAAGCGGCGAAAACGCGAGATTTAAGTTTTATAAACAACAATAATCCGCAATTTTTTGATACGCTTACCCAATTTATAGACGAAATAGATATTATGCTCGCGAACTTTGACGCGGAAAATCCAAAGCCGAAAAAAGACAAAATAAGCGACGAAATATTGACAAAACTTTTTATTGCCTGCAAAGAATACAATATGGACGGAGCAAACGCGGTTCTTAAAGATATAGAAGAATATCAATACGAAACCGACGGCGAACTCGCGAATTATCTAATAGAAAACATAAACGCGGCGAATTTTAAGCAAATTGTAGAAAAATTAACGGAAAAAAAAGGAGGTTAATTTATGAAAAGAAAACTTATCAACACATTAAAAATATTCTTGTTCATTTTTGCGATTTCGTTTATAAATTGTTCAAACCCGCCTAATAATACTGAAAACAACGAAAACAACGAAAACGATGACAAAAAAGACGAAATAGACAACATAACAACAAACTTGCCTGAATTGCCCGAAGCGGTAGGCGGTATGCTAACCAAAGAAAAGTATAAGGATATGCCAAACAAAGAAGTAGCAGATAGCACCCTGAAAGAATTTATAGAAATGTTTCTTGCCGCGAAAGGTTTTGAAGAGAGCGTAGTCAGTCAAAGAGGCGATTACTGTAAAAAAGGTATTTTTAGACGTTTAAAGAGAGAACGAGCGACAAGAGAAACACAGGGCGACACAGAAAGCGGCAGTTTTACCATTCCCGACGGACAAGACGGCAGTATAATTTGGGAATGGACATACAAATGGGAGGAGAAAGAAGATGAGGAAATTTACGAATTAACAGAAACGGGAACGGAAAGGTATTTGTCGTTCGATTATTCCCAAAACGGAAAATTGTTTTTTGGAGAAGTGCTTTGTTTATCGTTTTACGAGTATCAGTATTTAGATGAAACCGAATGGAAAGAAGTTGCAGAAGGAAAAGCGACCGGAAATATTGAGTTTATGGGAGAATTTGCAGGCAGTATTGAATATATTTTTCCTTATTACAAAGAAACGCAAGGTTCAGTCGATACTGAAAATGATAAATATGAAGGAGAAATTGTTATTATCAGCGGAAAAAACAGGATAAAACTTTCCATAGAAGATTGGTGGGATTTTTTGTATTTAGTGTAAATTAAAAACGGAGGATTTATGTTAAGAATTACGGTTTTAATGATATTTGTTTTATTTGCGGTAGCGTTTGCCCAAATTAAACTTCCGCCAAACCCGGGAGCGGCGGGGAAAAAAACTGTTTTGGGAATTGACAGCGACGGCGACGGGGTGCGAGACGATATTCAGATTGAAATAACTAAACTAATTCCTAACGACCCTTATGCACGTGCAGGGGCAATGTTCTTTTTTGCTGTGCAGCAAGAAATTTTTAGAATTTATTTAGAAAATCCGAATGAATCATTTGAGTTTTTTTATCCGTATTTTCTGATGTCTATGGCAGGCGCTACCCATTATGTTCAGACAGGTGCCGAAAATTTAATTCCCGTAGAAAAATTCTTGATAATGCTCTTAAATACACGGGAAAGATTTCTTGTAAATGATAAACTGGATAGCATCGCTCACGGAAAAGGGATTACGCATTATAGCCATTATCCTGAATTTAGAGAAAAATACGACAAAAAGTTTCAAGAGTTTTACGAAAGAGAAAAGGATAGGCAAAAATGAAAAAGCATATTATTGTTTTGTTTATTGTATTGTTTTTAAGTATTTGTTATTCACGGCAAATGCAAATACCTATATCTTCAGAAAACAGCCCGACGACTATTGAGATATATAATCTCAAAGGGCAGAAAATTTTAACAAAAGAATTTACAAGATATAATTCCGCTCCGATTTCGCTTTCAAATAATTTAGCCAACCAAATTTATGTTATGCGAATAAAAAACGGGGATAAAATATTTACTCGCAAATTTATGCCCGATACAAAAATACGATTTGTTGGTAATTTTACAAATACAAATAAAATTTCAACAAATAAAACACTGCATATTCCAGAAATCCAATATCAAAATTTGCTTCGAACGGAGCCGCTTGGCGATTCCGTAACAAACATAATTTTTATAAATGGTATGTTGAACACGAAAATAATGGCTGATGTAAATTTGGTTCATATTCGTATGGCTTACAAAGACACATTAAATACAGAAGAATATCCGGGCAAATATATGTTTACTCTCGGCTACAACCAAACGCACGGCAGAATACACGATTTTTCTGAAGTTATGCTCCAATGGCAGACGGAATTTAGCAATCAGGCAAACGTAAACGCGTTGGAGTGGTTGGCTCCGATAATTGACGAAGAATATTACGAAGAAGCAATGGAATTTTTTGCCGACGCTAAAGCAGTTCCAAAATCAAATGAAAGAAAGAATTTTATAACCAGAATAGCAGAAATTATATTTAAAATAAAAACTAATAGCGTAACCATATCGCATAGCGAAACGACAAACGATTTAAGAAAAATAACGGATGAAAGTTTTGAAAAAAAGTATCGTGTAATAATTATTTCGCATTCGCAGGGAAATTTATTTGCCAATGAATTGATAGATTATTACAAGCAATATGACAAAGAAGAAGAAATAAAAAGAATAGAAGTTTTGAATATAGCGCCTCCTGCCGTTTCTACGTCTAAATCGTGGTACTATACAAATAAAGACGACGCCGTTATAAACGACGCAAGAAAAAAATTTAACTCAAAAATATTGCCGGGGCTTGAAAACGGCGTTATATCGGGAAAAAAAGACCCGCGTGAACGCAGAAGACATAAGTTTTGGGAATCGTATTTTCACGATGATTTAATAAGCAGGCAGTTAATTGACAACGTGTTTTTAAAATATTGTAAAGAATTGCCGTTTTGGTTTCCCTATCATCCCGACGATGTAGCGCAAATCAATAAATTGATAGAAGAACACGGTCTTAATTGGGAATATGATAATCCTGATAGTTGGAACGAAAATTTTATTTCTTGGACTGACGACGAAACAAATAGAAGAGTTACTCGTTTGCGGGCGGCTGGCGTATTAGGCGATGTGTCGCTTGATTTGCCGATGCTTGATTCTTTGAATCTTTCAAATGGTCAAATAATTTCGTTAGATGTATCTAAATGTGTTAAGTTGACATATTTAAGCGTATCCTACAATCAACTGACTTCATTGGATTTGTCGAAAAATACGGCGCTTGTACATCTATTTGTTAGAGAAAATCAACTTACTTTTTTGGATTTGTTGAAAAATAAGGCGCTTGAAGAACTGAATGCCCAAAAAAATCTCCTTACCTTTTTAGACGTGTCGAATAATACGGCGCTTATGCATCTATGGCTCGCAAACAACCGCCTTACCTTTTTAGACGTATCGAATAATACGGCGCTTAAAATTTTGGGTGTCGACAACAATTTTCTTACTTCGTTAGATGTTTCAAATAATCCAATGCTAACAAATTTAAGTTGCAACGGTAACCTAAAGGATAACATTTGTCCATAAATAACAAAAAAAAGGAGGTATAACCTATGAAAGAAAACCGCAAAAAAATTATTCTGGTGGACGATATAAATTACTGTTTGGTAACGGTAAGAAACGGTCTCGAAAAAGATTACGACGTATATCCCGCGTCGTCCGTAGACGATATGTTCGATATGCTGGGATACGTCGTTCCCGATTTGATTTTGCTCGATATTTATATGCCCGGCGCCGACGGCTATGAAGGCATTAAAAGATTGAAAGCCGACGAACGTTACGCCGATATTCCCGTTATATTTTTAACTAGCGAACGCGACAAAGAAATTTTGGTAAAAGGACTTGCGCTCGGCGGCGCGGATTACGTTTCAAAACCCGTTTCTATTCCTTTGCTTACTCAGCGCATAGAATATCATTTGAATCCCGAAACGCGCAAAAAATCGCTTCGAGTAGAAAGCGCAAGAAGAAAAATTATTTACGTCGACGACGTAAATTATATCTTAATTTCGGCAAAAAGCCGACTTGAAAAACATTACGAAATTTATCCCGCGCAATCCGTTTACAAAATGTTCGACATTCTCGAAAACGTAATTCCCGACTTGATATTATTGGACGTTAATATGCCGAACGTCGACGGTTATCAGGCGATAGAATGGCTAAAAACCGACGTGCGTTACAGGCGTATTCCCGTAATATTTTTGACTTCCAAAAGCGACAAGGAAAGCGTAACCAAAGGACTTTCTTTGGGAGCCGCCGCATACATTACCAAGCCGTTTACCGACTCGATGTTAATTGAACACATAGAAAACATATTGAGACCTGAAATGCCTTGGGAAAGCAAAAAATTTTAATGGAAAGTTTTAGAAAAGTATGGAAAATTTAATTTTTATCGTCGACGATAACGATACCGAACTTACGACGGCGGCAATGGCGCTCGAAGAATATTTTCCGCTATTGACTATGCCGTCGGCTGAAAAAATGTTTTATCTTTTGGAGAAAAAACGTCCGAAATTGATAATTCTCGACGTAGAAATGCCCGATATGGACGGTTTTGAAGCGATGGCAAAATTAAGAAAAAATTTGCAATATAACGATATTAAAGTCATATTTATTACGGGAATGAGCGACAAAAAAACGTGCGACAACGCGATGAAACTCGGCGCGACAGACGTAATAAATAAACCTTATACTCCTTTGCAACTTTTGAACTGCGTGCAAAAACATATCGCAAAAACATAGCAATTAAAATAAATCGCACAAAAAAATATAAAATTTATGTAAAAAATCACAAATCGCAAATGGAATATTGTATTTTATGTGAAGATTTTTTAGTTTTATTTACAATTATTAGGAGGTTTTTTATGCCTTATATTGAAGAGATTTACGCGAGAGAAATTTTGGATTCCCGCGGCAACCCTACTATTGAAGTGGATGTATCGCTTGAAAGCGGCGCTTTCGGAAGAGCGGCTGTTCCCAGCGGAGCATCAACGGGAGAAAACGAAGCGCTTGAGTTAAGAGACGACGACAAAAAACGCTATTTGGGCAAAGGCGTTCTTAAAGCGGTCAGCAACGTAAACGACGTTATCGCTCCCGAACTTATAGGTCTTTCGGCTCTTGACCAAAGAGGAATAGACAAAGTGATGCTGGAACTTGACGGCACAAAAACAAAAAGCAAACTCGGCGCAAACGCTATTTTGGGCGTATCGCTTGCGGTTGCAAGAGCGGCTGCGGATTATTTGGACATCCCGCTATATCGCTATATTGGCGGCACAAACACGTTTACTCTTCCCGTACCGATGATGAATATCATTAACGGCGGTTCTCACTCTGACGCTCCCATTGCGTTTCAGGAATTTATGATTCGTCCCGTCGGCGCAAAAACTTTCAGCGAAGGTTTAAGAGTCGGCGCGGAAGTTTTTCATAACCTTAAAAAAGTGCTTCACGCGAGAAAACTTTCGACTGCGGTAGGCGACGAAGGCGGTTTTGCTCCCGCTCTTAACGGAACGGAAGACGCGCTTAATTCAATTATTGAAGCGATTAAAAACGCGGGTTACAAGCCCGGAAGAAAAAGCGAAGGCGGCGACGTATCTATCGCTTTGGACTGCGCGGCAAGCGAATTTTACAAAAACGGCACTTACGATTACACGAAATTTGAGGGCGACAAAGGCAAAAAACGCAGTTCTCACGAACAAGTAGAATTTTTGGCGCAATTAGCCGCAAATTTCCCCATTGATTCCATAGAAGACGGAATGGCGGAAGGCGATTGGGACGGTTGGAAACTTTTGACCGAAAAACTTGGAAAAACCACGCAGTTGGTCGGCGACGATTTGTTTGTAACCAATGTGGAATATCTTAAAAAGGGAATTCAACTCGGCTGCGCAAATTCGATTTTGATTAAAGTAAATCAAATCGGAACGCTTACCGAAACGCTTGACGCCATAGAAATGGCTCACAGAGCGGGATATACGTCGGTAACATCTCACAGAAGCGGCGAAACCGAAGACAGCACAATAGCCGACATTGCGGTTGCGACAAACAGCGGACAAATTAAAACGGGTTCGTTAAGCCGCTCCGACAGAATGGCGAAATACAATCAGTTGCTTCGCATAGAAGAAGAATTGGGCGATTTGGCTGTTTACGGCAGATAATTAGTTAGATTTTTTATGCAAACAGCGGCGGTCTTTTTGGAGGTCGCCGCTGTTTTTTGTTGTTCGTTTCCCAGATAATCTCTTTCAAAATCTTCTAAATAAGACAAGACAAAATATTGATAGGAATAAACAGTTTTTTCATTCAAAACTCCTTTGTTAAAGAATGAATTAGTTAAAAATTTTATGAAACAAGAGTTATGGCGTCTGAACTCTTATTAGTAAATATAATACAAATTTTTAAAAATTTCCTGTTTTTTATGAAAATTTCTTGTTTTTATCGCAACTCCGCCAAAGCTTCCCTTTGCCAAAAATTATTTTTACCGCAAAATTCACTATAAAACAAGGAAAATATTATGTGGCTCGACGAATACAAAACGCGCGAAGAAGAAAGAACGAATATGGGAATTTCGCCCCTTGCGCTTTCTGCCGAACAAACAAAAACGCTATGCGACGATTTATTGAAAAAAAACGATAATTTTCTGCTCGATTTGTTTGAAAACAGGATAAATCCCGGCGTCGATGAAGCGGCGAAAATAAAAGCGGAATTTTGCGAAAAAATAATTTTTGGCAAAGAAAAATCGCCTCTTATATCTAAAAATAAAGCGATTGAAATTTTGGGAACTATGATAGGAGGTTTCAACGTAAGACCTTTGGTGAAAGTTCTTGAAATTGAAGAATTTGCCGAAAAAGCAATTAAAGAACTTTCAAAAACAACTCTTGTTTATGATGAATTTGACGAAATTTGCAAACTTTCAAAAACCAATATTTTCGCAAAAAAAGTTATTGAAAATTGGGCGAACGCCGAATGGTTTTTGAGCAAAAACGAATTTCCAAAAAAAATGAAAATCAAGGTTTTCAAAGTTGACGGCGAAATTAACACCGACGATTTTTCTCCCGCAAGCGAGGCGTTTACCCGCCCCGATATTCCGCTTCACGCCTTATCTATGGGGAAAAGCAGATTTGTCGGCGGAATAAAAACTATCGCGCAATGGAGAAAAGACGGCTTTAAAGTCGCGTTTGCCGGCGACGTCGTCGGAACGGGGTCAAGCAGAAAAAGCGCGGTAAATTCGCTTATGTGGCACACGGGAAACGATATTGATTTTGTTCCGAACAAAAGGCGCGGCGCGGCGGTTTTGGGCGGCGCCATCGCTCCGATATTTTTCAATACGTTGCAGGATTCCGGCGGATTGCCGATAATTTGCGACGTTTCAAAATTACAAAACGGCGACGAAATAATAATCGATACGCAAAAATGCGAAATTATAAAAAATGCAGAAAAATTATGCGATTTTGAACTGAAACCCGCGACGATAAAAGACGAATTTCGCGCGGGCGGAAGAATAAATTTGATTATAGGAAAATCACTCACAGAAAAGGCGAAAAATTTCCTGAATTTACAAAAATCCGAAAAAATTTTCGTTAAAATAGAAAAATTAGAACACAAAAAAGGACAGGGATATACGCTCGCGCAAAAAATTGTCGGAAAAGCGTGCGAAATTGAAGGCGTTTTGCCAAACGAAAGCATTGAGCCGAAAATTACGACCGTCGGTTCGCAAGACACCACGGGACCTATGACCGCCGACGAATTGACGGAACTCGCCTGCCTGAAATTTCAAACCCCGGCTTTTTTACAGTCGTTTTGCCACACTAACGCTTATCCAAAAATCGCCGACATAAAAACGCACAAAAAACTACCGAAATTTGTTGAAGAACGAGGCGGAGTAGCGCTTCATCCGGGCGACGGCGTAATTCATTCGTGGCTAAATCGCCTCTTGCTTCCCGACACAGTCGGCACGGGCGGCGATTCGCATACTCGTTTTCCCGTCGGAATTTCGTTTCCTGCGGGGTCTGGACTTGTGGCGTTTGCGGGCGCGCTCGGATTTATGCCGCTCGATATGCCCGAAAGCGTTTTAGTAAAATTTAACGGAACGCTAAAAAAAGGCATAACGATTCGCGACGTCGTAAATTCCATTCCGTATTTTGCGCAAAAAAAAGGACTTTTGACAATTCCGAAAAAAAACAAAATAAACGTTTTCAACGGGCGAATTTTGGAAATTGAAGGACTCGAAAACATTTCGGTAGAACAGGCGTTTGAATTGACGGACGCATCTGCCGAACGAAGCGCGGCTGCCGCGACTATCGCGCTTTGTGAAAAATCGGTAGTAAATTTTTTGGAAGAAAACGTTAAAATAATGCAAAATATGATTTTGGACGGCTATCAGTCGAAAGAAACTTTGCAAAATCGCATCGACGAAGTGAAAAATTATCTGAAAAATCCAAAATTGCTAAAACGCGACGAAAACGCGGAATACGCCGCAATTTTAGAAATAAATTTAAGCGAAATAACCGAACCGCTCGTCGCCTGCCCAAACGACCCCGACGACGTAAAACCGCTTTCGCAGATAAGCGGCGCAAAAATTGACGACGTTTTTATCGGCAGTTGTATGACGAATATAGAGCATTTTAGAATCGCGGCAAAAATTTATAAAGACGCATATATTAACCGCAATATAACGCGAACTTTCATTGCGCCGCCGACAAAAATTTATAGCGAACAACTTAAAGAAGAAGGACTTTTTGCGGAGTACAACAAAATCGGCGCGACTATTGAGCCCGCGGGATGTTCGCTTTGTATGGGAAATCAACTGCGCGTTTGCGACGGCGACAATGTGTTTTCTACTTCGACAAGAAATTTTGACAATCGAATGGGAAACGGCGCGAAAGTTTATTTGGGAAGCGCGGAACTTGCGGCAATTATTTCAAAAATAGGCAAAATTCCAAGCGTCGAAGAGTATTTTGAAATAATAAGAGACATATAAAACTCTCGACAATAAAGAAAAATGCCAAAACTTTTGCGTACATAAATTATTTTTACCAAAAAAACTTCAATAAACGCGGGAAAAATATGAAAGAAAAAATAAACGACAACAAAAGAAAATTTTCTAAAACTTTAACTGTTAAACGGGAAAAATTTGTAAAATTCCTGAACAGAACGGTAGCCGATATCATCGTTTTGAACGAAGAAAACGTTAAAGATATGCCGAAAGGACGAATGATGGTCTGCTGCACGCACAGAAGTCATATCGATTACGTGATTTTGGGCTTGAAAATTCCCGAATTCGGCGCAGACCAAATAAGATTTGCCGCAGGCGACAATTTGACCCGCGTTCCGATGCTTGGAAAACTTTTTCGCTCGGTCGGCGCGTTTTCGGTTTATCGCGGAAAAGCGTCGCAAAGAAGTTACATTATGCGCCTGACAAATCAGGTAAAACTTATGGTTTCAAGCGGCGACAGCGTCATAGTATTTCCCGAAGCGGGACGCAGTTATTCGGGCGAAATGTTAGACGTAAAATCGGGCGTTCTTTCCGCTGGAGTTTTGGCTCAAAAAGACGAACCAGACAATCCGATTTATTATTTGCCGTGCGCGATAAATTACACGCGAATTCCCGATTTGCAGGCGTTTGATTTGCTTTTGAAAGGCAAAAGTATGCGCGACAATTCCAAAAATTTTGTCCTAAAATTTATCGGCGGATTTCTCTATTATTTCGCCGATATTAACGTGTTTTTGTCTTCGTGGATTTTCAAAGCGCAAACCGACGTTTATTTGAACGTTGCAAAAGCGACTCCGCTTAAAGACATTACGGACGTAGAAAAGAAATTTCAAGCGCAGGCGAAATCCCCGATAGTCGCCAATCGCGACGCGATAAACGAATGTTCGGCGTGGGTAGAAAAGCAATTTTGGGAGATTTTTCCTCTTTTGCCCGTAAATGTTGTGGGATATTTGTTCAATAAATCAGGACGCGGCTATCTAAACGAAAAAGAAGTCGAAAAAATTATGGAAAAATTGAAAACCGCAAAACTTTGCACTGACGCAATGAACGGATTTTCTGCGAAAGAAATCTTAAAAATCGGCATAAAACAACTGAAAAAAAACGGCGCGATAAGAGGTAAATTTTATATTTCAATAAAAAGTAAAACTCGGCTTGCGTATTTTTCGGCGTTTATAAATTCGGCGTTAAACAAAGAATAAAAGGATAATATTATGTCTTTTCGTAATTATTTGATAAGCGACATTATTTTGGACATCGACGACGACGTTAAAGAAAAAGCGCTCGACTTCGTAGCAAAAAGAATGTGCAAAAAAGCAAAAATTGCAAAATATAAACCCGTATTTGAGGACATTTTGCGCCGCGAAGAAAGCGCTTCGTCGTTTATCGGACACGGAATTGCGATAGCCAAAGCGACGGCTCCCATAGAAAACGAATTTGCGATAATGCTTGCAAGAAATTGCGACGGAATAAATTACGACGCCGCGCGAAACGCCAAAGTAAATATTATCGTAATGGTGCTTATAAATCCAAACGTCGGCGAACAAAAAATAATAGAACTTACCGCAAATATCGCCACGTTTTTTAAGGACGTTGCCATAAATAATTCGGTAAGAAACGAAGAAATTGACACAATTTCGGAATTATTTCGCTCGCAAACCGACGACGAAGGCGAAAAGCGAATTGTAAAAGAACCGCTTCTGTCTTCGGCTTCGGCGCTTGCCCGCGAAATAAACGCAAAAGCGATTTTAATTTTCGCGGACGTAAAACAGGATTTGGAATTTTTGCGAAACGTCCGCATAAGAAAGCAAATAATAATAATTACGGCAAACAAAAGCAAATTTTTGGACAGTTTAACGGGATACGATTTTGTGCAGGCGCCGATTGCCAAAACAAGCGGAATCGGACAGATAAAAATAGGAATTTTGCTCGCTCTTTCGCGAAATTTGGTTTCTCGCGAAGACGTTGTAGTATGCGTCGCGGGAACCGCGGGAAAAGACGCGTTTAATTTAATTTCCGTCGTCGATATAGACAAAGAATTCGACTTCTTTTTTACGCGCACGCGCTCGCTTACGCCTCCCGACGTAAAACCCGAAGTGCTCGAAAGAGTTTTGGGGCTTGCGACCGAAATCGGTCTTGAAGGTCGCGAAGGAAAAGCGATAGGAACGATATTTGTTTTGGGCGATACCGAAAACGTAAATTCGCACATAAAACAGTTGATAATAAATCCGTTTAAGGGCTATAAAAAATCCGAAAAAAACGTGCTTGACCCCGCAATAGAAGAGACGGTAAAAGAATTTGCGACCATAGACGGAGCGTTTATTATCGCGGGAGACGGAACAGTCGTTTCGGGAGGAACGTACTTAAATCCGTCTTTTCCCGATACGGGTATGATTCCCGAACTTTTAAGCGGACTCGGCTCCCGACACACTGCGGGCGCGGGAATTACCGTTTGCACAAACGCGATGGCGATAGTAATTTCGGAATCGACGGGGCAGGTAACGGTTTTCAAAAACGGCTCGACTGTTCTTACGCTTTCCAAACAGAACGGAATTTAATATGAAAAATATTTTGGTTAAAATTGTTATAGCCATAGCAATAATAATAACGCTTTTGGTTTGGACGAGACCGATAAAAGCGACTTTTTTCGACAAAAAACGCATAGAAAACGAATTAAAAGCAAAAACTAACGAAAAGGACTCGCTCGAAAAAGTTTTGAAAGGCGTCATAGAAGACCCGAATAATTTACAAAGAACCGTTCGCAACAGCGGATATTCGCAAAAAGACGAAACTATGCTGAAAATAATCGTGCCGGACGCCGAAAAAGAAACGCGAAATTTTGAAATTACGTTTTTTCTTTTGGTCGCGGCGACAATCGTCGTGTTGTTGGTAATTTTGTTCGCTTTACCGCAAAAAAAGAATGGAGATTTATGTCGGGAACAAACGACCGATACGCAAGAATAAAAGACGAAGTTCTTAAAAGAATCGATATCGTTTCGGTGATAGAACGCTTTGTCGCGCTGAAAAAAAGTGGAAATTCATATATGGGGTTATGCCCGTTTCACGACGAAAAAACGCCGTCGTTTTCGGTTAATCCAAACGGAAATAACGGCGGATATTACAACTGTTTCGGCTGCGGAAAAGGCGGCGACGTTTTTGATTTCATTATGGAAAAAGAAGGGTTTTCGTTTTTGGAAGCGTTAAAATCGCTTGCGGGAGAATGCGGCGTTTCGTGGAATGTCGAAAACGAAAAAGGACAAAAAAACGAAAATATTTCGCCTCGTTTGGCTCTGCTTAAAACGACGGAATTTGCGGCGAAGTTTTTTTACGACGAAATGACAAAAAGCGACGAAGCAAAAAATTATCTAAAAAACAGAGGAATTTCAGGCGAAATCGCCAAAGAATTTAAACTCGGATTTGCCCCCGATTCTTACGATAAACTTCTTAACGCGGCAAGAAACGCGAAAATCAGCGAAAATTTATTATTGGAAACCGCGCTTGTGCGAAAAAACGAATATGGAACTTTCGATTTTTTTAGAAATCGCATAATTTTTCCGATTTTCGATAATTCAGGCAGACCAATCGCGTTTGGCGGACGGGCGTTCGGCGATGAAAAACCGAAATATCTCAACTCTTCAAACACGGCGCTTTACGACAAAAGCAGAATTTTTTACGGCTATTTTCAGTCGCAAAAAGAAATAAAAGCGCAAAAAACCGCGATTTTGGTAGAAGGATACATCGATATGATTTCGCTATATCAAAACGATATAAAAAACGTTATTGCACCTTGCGGAACGGGATTTTCGCAAGAACACGCAATTTTTTTGAGCAGAACGGCAGAAAAAATAATAATAGTTTTGGACGGAGACGTTGCGGGCATAAACGGCGCGAAAAGAATAGTCGAAAAACTTTTGCCGTTTGAACTCGACACGCGCTACGTTTTGATTCCGCAAGGTAAAGACCCCGACGAATTCGTCAAAGAAAACGGAAAAGAAAGTTTTTTGGAACTATTAAAAAATTCGCAAGACGGATTTTCGTTTTTTGTAGAACAAATAGAAAAAGAACACAACGTGGCAAGTCCCGCGGGAAAAAGCAAAGCGTTAAAAGACGTGGCAAATTTGCTTTCGGGCGTAAAAAACGAAATAATGTTGTCGGATTTTTTAACAAAAATAACGACCCGATGGAAAATTCCGACTTCGGAACTAAAACGCAATATATATAATCTGAAAAAAGGCGCGCAACTTCCCGAAATCGCGGTAAATAGCGGCTTTCAAGATGAAAATAAACGCATATTTTATACGGAAGAAGGCAAAATTATTCAGTTGTTTTTTTGGTATCCGAATATTCTTCGCGACCCGTTATGCGAAATCGACGATAATTTTTTTACCGAAGCGTTTGTAAATAAATTATATTTAATTATGAGAAACGAAAAATTTGACGGAGATAATTTTTTAAACGACGAAAATTTAGACGGACAAACGAAGGCGTTTCTTTCGATTTTGGCGAAGGAAAATCCCGCGCAAAACGAAGAAGAGGCAAAGTATCAAATTTTAACGAAAATTAACAAGTTCCGAAAAATAAACCTGCAAAAGAAAAACGAAATATTGAAAACAAAAATACGCGAAGAAAGCGACGATGAAAAAAGAAAAAAAATGCTCGACGAATTAACTCTGAATCAAAGAGAGATTTCGACGCTGCAAACAAAAAAAATGGAGTAACAAATATGAGTTTAAGCATAGAAGAAAAATTAGAATTTTTGTTAAAATACGCAAAACTTCAAGGTTTCGCGGGTATTTCGCAAATTAAAGAAATAGCCGAAACGCCGTCTGAAGAAAATATTTTAATTAAAAAATTACAAGAAAAAAATATAGAAATAAACTATTTTTTGCAAACGCCTTCCTACAATTATAGAACGACTTCGTATGCCGCAAAAAAAGAAAAAAGATTTATGCTAACCACAAGAACCGACGAAAAAGGCGAATCTTTTCTTTTGGATAAGGAAGACGAAGACGAATTGTTTGAAAAAATATCGCAAGTGCGCAACGATATTTTGAAATACGCTTTCAAAAACGATGAAATATACGATTTTCTTGCAAAACTTGCAAACCAAATAGACGCGGGAACAATAAAACTCTCGGCAATTTTGAACTGTGAAAAAACCGAAAGCGAAAAAACCTTTGAAAAGCGCAGAAAAAAATTTATAACTACCATAAAAGAAATTGAAACCAGTGATAAAACAAAAATTGTCGATATGATTTTTGCGCTCGATTTTAACGAAAAAACCAAAGGAATGATTATAAATAAATTCACAAAAACAGCCGAATACAACGAACTTTACGCCGACGAACTTTACAAATTGGAGCAAATTTATTCAACTTCCAAACGCGAAATTATCGAGGCGAACGTTCGGCTTGTTTTTAGCATTGCCAAAGAATACAGCATTGTTCACAAAGGAATTTTGGACATTACCGACATAATTCAGGAAGGAAATATTGGACTTATTGACGCGGTAGAAAGCTTTGACTACAAAAAAGGAAGTAAGTTTTCGTCGTGGGCGGTTTGGTATATTCGCAGACAAATTTGGACGGTCGTAAATTCTTTCAAAAAAGTAATGTACGTTCCGCCAAAAACGTCGGCGGAATTGTATAAAATTTCGCTTTTTGAAGAAAAATACAAAGCGAAAAAAGGCGAAAATCCAAGCGTAAGCGAAATTGCCGAAGAACTCGGCTTAAAAGAAAAACAAGTAGTTTTGCTTATGTCTTCGGATTACGACGATATAAATCCGAATTACGAATTAACCGTAGAAAAAGGCGCTTACAACGAAGATATTGAAAACTCCGACGCCCCCCCCGACGACCCTTACAATATCCTTGTGGAAAGCGGACTTAAAGAAAATATTGACGCTTTACTCGCGCAAATCGGCGAGCGCGAACGCGATATGTTAAAATTATATTTTGGACTTGTTGAAGACAAAGAACGTATGAATCTTTCAAAAATCGCAATTTTATACGGACTTTCCCGCGAAAGAGTGCGGCAAATTATAGAAAAAACGCTTCAAACGATAAAAGAAACGCAACACGAACTTATAAAAGAATGGCGTTAAGATTAAGTTGTTAAGGCAAAAACCGTTTGTAACCCGCGAAAATATTTTTCCAATAATTATCGGAAATCTTGCTGTATATTACGCCTTTTGAACTCGACGAATGAATAAATTCTCCGTCGCCGATGTAAATTCCGACGTGTCCTACCCGCTTGCGATTTTTAATGTCGTAGAAAAAACACAAATCGCCTTCTCTAATCAAATCGTGCGAAATAGGTTTTGAACCGTCGTATAATAATTGCGCGGAAGTTCGCGGAAATTCGCTGCGTCCGACGTCTTGAAACACGCGCCATACAAAGCCCGAGCAATCGAATCCGTTTGGCGTAATTCCGCCGTAAAGATAAGGAACTCCGAGATATTTATCCGCCGCTTTTTTGATTTCTCCGCCTTGCAAAACGACGCTTTTTTTAGCGGTTTCTTTTTTATCTTCCGCCAAAATATTATCTTCTTGCGATTCTATTTCGGACGGCAAAGTTTTCTTTTCTTTTCGCGGTTTTTTTTCTTTCTTTTCTGCTCTTTCATTTTTTTGTTTGTAAGAAGCGCGGATTGCGGTTCGCGTTCTATCGTCGTAATTTTCATCAAAAGACGGACGAACGCTAACCGTAGAAGTCGAACATCCCGTCAAAAAAAACGCGAGAAAACAAAAAAAACAAACAAAAAAGTTAGTTTGTTTTTTCAAGTTCTTTTGAAACCGCATAAGCGTATTCTCCCTTAAAATTTGCCGCCATAACTTGAATTCCGACGGGTAAACCGTCGACTTTCCCCATCGGAAGCGATAATCCCGAACATCCAGCCAAATTTACGGAAACCGTGTAAATATCGTTAAGATACATTTGCAACGGGTCGCCGATTTCGCCTATCTTAAACGCCGGCGACGGTGTTACGGGCGACAAAATTACGTCGCATTTTGCAAAAGCGTTTTCAAAATCCTTAACTATAAGCGAGCGCACCTGCGCGGCTTTCAAATAATATGCGTCGTAATATCCCGAACTCAAAACGTATGTGCCGAGCATTATTCTGCGCTTCACTTCTTCGCCAAATCCTTGTGCGCGCGTAAATTTAAACATTTCGTCAAGCGTCTTGCCTTCTTTGCTTCTAAATCCGAAACGGACTCCGTCGAATCGCGACAAATTCGACGACGCTTCAGCCGTCGCGACAACATAATACGTAGCGATTGCGTGTTTCATATTTTCAAGCGAAATATCGATAAATTTTGCGCCTTTGTCTTTTAAATATTTTACTTTTTCGTCAAAAAGTTTGCGAACATTCGCAGGTAAATCGTCGCTCAAATATTCTTTTGGAAGCCCGATTATCGCGTTTTTCACGTCTTTTTGCTCAAAGCCCGCGTAAGATTTTCCGCAATTTGTAGAATCGCGACTGTCCGATGTCGCTATTATTCTTAACAAATATTCCATATCGTCGACGGTTTGCGCCATCGGTCCTATTTGGTCAAGCGACGAAGCAAACGCGATAAGTCCGTATCTGCTGACAAATCCGTAAGTCGGTTTAAGCCCGACGATTCCGCAATAAGACGCAGGTTGTCGAATAGAGCCGCCCGTGTCGCTTCCTATTGCAAGCGGCGCCATATCGGCAGCCACGGCAGCCGCGCTTCCGCCCGAACTTCCGCCGGGAACTCTCTGCAAATCTCGCGGATTTTTTACAATTCCAAAATACGACGTTTCGTTGCTTGAACCCATTGCAAATTCGTCCATATTTGTTTTGCCGACAATTATCGCGCCCGCTTTTTTCAACTCTTCTACGACGTGCGCATCGTAAGTCGGAACGTAATTTTCGAGCATTTTTGAACCGCAAGTCGTGCGAATGCCTTTTGTTGAAATATTGTCTTTTACCGCGACGGGAATGCCGCACAAAGGAAGTTTTTTCTTGTCTTGCGCACTTAATTTATCTAAATTTTGCGCGGTTTTTCGCGCATAATCGTCGCAAACGGTAATAAAAGCGTTTATTTCGCCGTTTTTTTCACTAATTATTTTAAGCGATTTTTCAACAAGCGACGCCGCCGAAACGTCGCCGTTTTGCACGTCTTTTACGACTTCTTCGACCGATTTTTCAAAAAAACTCATTTGTTTTTTGTCCTTTATCTGTAACCGCGATAAATCCACAAAGCGATTGCCGCGCCGATTATAGACATAACGTTTATTTTTAATAGAAAACCAAACTGAAATCCTATCGCTTTAATATCGACGGAAAGCGGTTCGGGATATCCCGTTGAAATATCCAAAAAATTGTACACAAACAATTCTTTTACGACGTTTGACTCGCCCGGTATCATACCGATAAGCAAACTCGAATAACTTCCTATTATTAAACCTAACACGGTAACTAAAATAAGCGTAGAAACTTTTTTATCCGCAAGAAATCTTGCCATAATTTACTCCTCTTTCTTAAATTTTTTGCGAAAAATACTATTTGCGCACTAATAATAAATGTTTTTTTATGATAAACGTTGCGTTTTTTGTAGTAATTTTTTGTTTTTATTAAAAAAACTTGTGTTTTTTGCCGTTTTAATCGTAAAAAATTGCAAAATTTTAAGAAAAATTAAAAAAAATTAAAATTTTTTGAAAAAACTTGCTTTTTACATAATGATATATATTATATTTCCCCCGAAAATTAAGCAATAACGCTTCGTTTTCTAAACAATATTCATTAAAAACTAAAGGAGTTTTATTTTGAACAAATTTCACAAAATCAAAACAGTATTGCTTGCGGCGGCGTTGTCCGCAATGGTTTTCGCGCAAAGCGAAGAAGGAAAAGGTCCTAAATTAAGATTTTCGGGCGACGTTTTAATCAATTCGGCTTTTGAAACGTCAAAAGATTCGGAATATGAAAACAAACAAGAAGACGGCAAAACGGTAGAAGGCGAAAAAAAAGAAGTAGAAGGTAGCAAAGCAAAAGCGTTTAATACTCAATACGGATGGAACGCGGCTTTCGGCGTAGATTTTAACGACGCGTTTTCGGTAGATTTTCGTTTGAGCAATCCGAGCGGATACGGACTCGATATGCTTAATTTTAAAAACGGTTCTGGTATTTGGGAATCGTTACCTATGCTTCCCAATGCGTATTTTACTTGGAAACCGGGAATGTTTTCGCTTAAAGGCGGACTTCTTGAAGTTTCTGGAAATACTACGCTTGACTTGGTCGCGGGAGCCGAATCCGAAGAAGGTCTTTGGACTTATTATTGGGGATGGGACGCGCAATATAACGCATCGCAAGGCGGACTTCAGTTGGGATTTGAACTTTCCGAAGGTCTTGCGCTTAATTTGACTGCGGCTATGGTAAGTCCTACAAATGAACTTGACGCAAAAACAATTTACAACGAATTTCGTTTTATTTTGGACGCCGACATTGCTTTGGGCGATATGATTTCGCTTAAACCTGTATTTCAATCGCGTTCGTATTGGCAACAGGGTTCTTATACCGAAGAAAAAGACGGTAAAGATACTACTTACGAAACCACGCCGATTCTTTTATCTTACGGCGCAGACGTTGGAATTGCTTTAAGCGAAGAATTTAATCTCGACATTGGAATTGCCGGCGGAAACGCTACCTATGAGAAGTCCAAAGGAAAAGACAGCGAAAGTAAAACTTCAGGCACGGCTTTTCTCGCAAAAGTAGCGCCGTCGCTTACTTTGGGAATTGTGGAAATAGAAGCGCAGTATAGTTTTGGATTGTTAAATATGCCAAAAAATAAGAGTAAAACTGGAAGTGTTGAAGAAGCAACTAAAAACACCACTATTTACCACGATATCTATTTGGGTGCTTTTTTCCGCGTAAACGACAATTTTGCTTTTGGTCCTATGTTTAATATGCCAATGTCAACTGATAAAACCAGTAGCAAGGTTACGGGCGGTACAGATGCTCAAAACAAAGACGACAAATACAGAACTGACGCTTGGAGCGCTATGCGCGCAGGTCTTGAATTTAGCGCAAGTTTTTAATTTTTTACGAGAAAACAAATCGTAAATTGTAAAAGAGAGTTGAGAAATCGGCTCTCTTTTTGTTTGGTGGCAGATGGTATTTTTTAGAAAAAATTTAATTTAAGGAAATATAAATGTCAAATTCTATAATTTTATATGAAAATGAAATAGAATCCAAAATTTTCACTATTCGCGGTTTGCAGGTTATGCTGGACAGGGACTTGGCGGAGTTGTATGGAGTAGAAACGCGAATAATAAATCAAGCGGTCAAACGAAANATTGAAAGATTTCCGCCGTCGTTTAGATTTCAACTGAACNATATTGANATTAATAATTTGACGCCGCAATTTCCAACGTTAAACGAAGACAAAATACACTTGAAATCACAANTTGTGATGTCAAGTTCTCACGGCGGTTCAAGATATATGCCTTACGCATTCACGGAACAAGGAATTTCTATGCTTTCCGCAGTACTTAAAAGTCCCGTCGCCATTGCCGTAAGTATTAGAATAATGGAAACTTTTGTATCTATGCGAAAATTGTTCTCCGCAAATACGGGAATTATACAACGTTTGGAAAATGTAGAACAAAAACAAATAGAAACCGATAAAAAAATAGATAATATATTTAACGCTATGGAAAGCAAAGACGTTATTGCGAAACGCGGAGTATTTTTCGACGGACAAATTTTCGACGCTTACGCTTTGGCGTGTAAAATCATTAAATCGGCAAAACAAACTATAATTTTAATAGACAATTATATCGACGAATCGGTTTTGATAATACTCGGCAAAAAATCCGAAAACGTAAAAGTTACGCTTTTGACGAAAGAAATATCTAAACATTTAGAATTGGACATAGAGAAATTTAATCGGCAGTATCCGCCTATAGAAGCAAAAATATTCAGCAGTCACGACAGATTTTTAATTATTGACAACAAGGAAATTTATCATTTGGGAGCGAGTTTAAAAGACCTCGGTAAAAAATTATTCGCCTTTTCAAAAATGGAATCCGACGGATTTGCCTTGCTTGAAAAAATTAAATCGATATAATTTTATCTGTAATATAAATTCAAACGTTTTGAAAAATTTCGTTTTTTTGCATATTTGTAATATTTTCCGCAGCAACATATCGCAAATTAGTATTTTACGGAAATATAACGTAAAGAAACAAGGAGCAAAAAGAAGTGATTGAAAAATATATTTCCATAATCCGCGCGATAATCGTAAATCCTTACGACTATTTTTCCAAAGAAATGCCCGAAGACGATTCGGTCAAAGAAGCGATGATTTTCGCCGTCGTCGTTACTACGCTTTCTTCTGCCGCATACGTAGCCGTGCAAACGCCGTTTTTACCTGCGGAACTAACCGCAGTTTTAGTCGTAGCGTTAATTTTAACGCCGCTCGGCGTATTTGCGGGACTTTACGTTTCGGCGTTTTTTTTGCACGGCGTAATATTTATGATTTGTCCAAAAAGAAAAAATTTTAAGCAAACGTTAAAAATTTTGGCTTATTCAAGCGCGACGGCTCCGCTTATGATAATACCTTTAATCGGCGCGTTTGTCTCCGCAATATTCAATATTCGCGCTTGGATTTTCGGAATTTCGGCGGTTCACGACGTTTCCGCGTTAAAAATATTTATGTTATTCGTAATTATTCCGATAATATTAACGATGGCGCTTGTAATTTTGATTGCGGCGGTGTTCGGAGCGGCTATTTTGTCCGCGTTGAGCGATTTTTTGCCGTCCGTTTAATTCGTTTTTTTAAGGAAAGGAAGTTTTATTATGCCCGCCAATTCAATGAATATGCTGCTCGACGTTCCGTTGCGGATTTCCGTCCAACTCGGACAAACTAAAATGAGCGTCAGGCAGTTGCTAAAACTTAAAAAAGGCAAACTTGTCCGCTTAAATCGCCTGTCGGGAGAAGCGGTCGACGTGTTTGTCGACGGAAAATTACTTGCCAAAGGGGAAGTAACGGTTGAAAACAATCAAATTTGCGTAAGAATCGGCACAATTTATTCTTCGAGCGAAAGATTTAAACATTTGTAAATTATTGCCGCATTTTCGCGAAAGAATATCGTATTTTATAAAAAACTTTTAACGGAGTAAAACATTATGAACGTTGTAGACATTTTCTTTTCGAGC
Organism: Chitinivibrionia bacterium; assembly: GCA_009787445.1. GTDB lineage: Bacteria > Fibrobacterota > Chitinivibrionia > Chitinivibrionales > Chitinivibrionaceae > WRFX01. The sequence continues at coordinate 43,099 of WRFX01000002.1, forward strand.
GGGTGGGTTACCACTCTTTTCGTAGTAATATTGGTAAATATTGCGTTCAAAGTATTCGTCCTTCCTAAATCGTATCAAAAAGATAGAGTCATAAGAATTGAACTTATGAAAAGACAGGAGGATAGGAAATATGTTCAGAAAAGCGTTTATTCTTAATGTTTTTTTCTGTATTTTCGCTTTTTTTTCTTTTGCGTTTTCTAATCATACGTCCCAAGAAATTGCGCAGGGACTTCGCTGGTCGGGAGTTTCCCAAACGTTTGCGCTTGTCGTTTTTTTATGCGTGGTCGTCGCGATTATCATAATTGTCGCGATTGCCGTCGTTCAGCGTAAAAAGAAAGAAAAAACCATAAAAGACCACGTAGCCGAAGAATTTATAATCGGCGCAAAAGAAGTCGGACTGAATATCGCCGAACAAACGCTGCTTAAAAGCATAACTTGGACGGTCGCGCCAAAAACTTATTGCGACGTGTTTCGTTCGCTTATGATTTTTGAAAACGCGGTTCACGTCGAAATATCCAAACTCATAAAAACCGTCGGCGAAGACAATCAAAAGACCGAAGATACGGTAGATATGATTTCCAGAATCCGCAGAAAACTTAAATTTGACGAAATAGCCCCCGAAAAGCCGCTGGAATCGTCGAGAAATATAGAAGTCGAACAGGAAATTTCGCTTTACGACCCGACCGGCGAGCCGCTTGTGGGAAAAACAAAACTTTTAAGAAACAACGAATTATACTTTGAAACCGATTTTACGGGCTTGGAAGATTTTTTTGCGCGTACCAAACGAGAAGGCGGAATTATCGCGAAATTTACGCGATTTCAGGACGCGGCTTATTCCATTCACCTGACAATTCGCTCCATAAACACTAACGATAATATTATTTCGTTTTATCATACGACGACGCTCGAAAGATATCAGGCGCGCAAATACGCAAGAATTTTCGTAGATACGCCGATACATTGCAAAGTCGTAAAAAGAGAAGACCACAAAGCGCATCCGCGAGCGGGCGAAATTATGCGCGAAACCGCTCTTTTGGATATAAGCGGCGGCGGACTTTCCTTTACGACGTTAGATACCGTCGCGCCCGACGACATTTTGCAGTTTTCGCTCGTCCTAAACAAAGAAAAATTTGTAATAAAAGGAAAAATCGTCGCAGTTTCCGCACAACACGACAAGCAAAACGTATATTATAGGCACAGAGTTATATTTTACAGCGCAAAACAAAGCGATACCGAGCGTATTGTCAAGTTTATTTACGAAAAACAGCGCGAAAAAATACAACAAGGCGAAAAATAGAAAATATAAGGAGAAAGAAATGTTTAAGTTTTCGTTTAAGGCGCAATTAGTTTTGATTTTTATTACGGTCGCGGCGGTGGTTACGGTCGCGGTAATTTTTGTAAACAAACAAACAGAACAGACAAGAATGTCGCAAAAAAGAGCGAACGTCGCGAGAGATTTCGGAATACAGGTCGTATTTATGGAAAAATTGGTGCCGCCCGAAATAATTATCGATTCGCTTAAAGATTTTTCGGGAACCGTCGTCGATGAAAACGGAGAACACGGCGGCAATTACGAAGTTTTGATTAAAAAAGACACAATTTCAGCCGACAGCATAGCGCTGACAATAATATCGCGCGGAATTTTTGGAAACGTAACGACGGGAACTCATACCGAAAAAATACTTTTAATTAGCCCCGATTCCGTAAATTGGGAGCCGCAAAAACGATAAATCGGCGAATTTGTTAATTATTTTTTACTTTTTTACGCACTTTCTTTGCGAATTATATTATATTTGCGATAATTAGCGTCGTGATTTTTAATATTTTTTATAAAAGATAAGGGGCGTTTCTTGTTCGGGAAAAAAAACAGAAATAATTATAGCGTAGGACTTGACATAGGCAGTAAGTCGATAAAACTTGTCGAGTTGAAAAAGGAAGACGGAAATTTTCGTCTTGCGGCGGTCGGCGTAAAGGATTTGCCCGAAGGAGTCATTTCGGGCGGAATAATAAAAGAAAAAGACACGTTTATCGGTACGGTAACTCAACTTATAAATCAGTGCGACCCCGAAATCGTGGACGTCGTAATTTCGCTTGGAACCACAGGCGTTTTAAGCGACAAAATAAAATTTAATTTTGAAAATTTCGACAACATCGACGAAACGATTCTTTGGGAAGCGAGTCAAAGAAGTCCGTTTGACGTTGAAGACATTACGATTTCGTATAAAATATTGCACAAAGACGAAGACGAAAAAACTATGCTCGTTCTTTTGGTCGCGGCAAAAAATTCAAATATGCAAATATGTATAGACGCCTTATATGAAGCGGGATTGCGCCCGACAATAATAGACGTAAGTTCTTACGCGCTGAATAATTGTTACGCGCTAGAAAGCGCATTGGACGATATGCCCGAAACGGTTGTTCTTTTGGACATCGGACATCAGGGAAGCCGAATTTTGTTTATAAAAGACGGCGTTTATCACTCGGCGAGAGACATAAGCATAGGCGGAGAAAACATAACGAAAACTTTGCAAAAACAACTAAAAATAGATTACGGACACGCGACTTCAATAATGTTGGGGCATAAAGTAGAAAGCGTTTCGTTAGACGCGATTCAGTCAAGTTTGCAATTTTCTTTTGAAGAATTTGCGTCGAGTTTTGATATGGCGGTTTCGTATTACAGCAAAGAATCGGGCGACAGTTCGCTTGAAAAAATTATAGTTTGCGGCGGCGGATGCTATATACCGGGATTAGTTAATTTTTTATCCGCTCATTTGGGCGTCGAAGTAACTGCTTCAAATCCGTTTTCGTTTTTGAAATACGACCCGAAACTGTTTAACAATATGGATACTTCAAACTTTGCGGCGATTTTGTCAGTCGCGACGGGATTGGCTTTGCGGGGGTTCTGATTTTATGGTAGAAAAAATAGAAATAAATCTTATTCCCGCGGAATATATTGTTCGAAAAAGAAATTTTTCTATTGATTTGTCCATTGCCGTGCCTGTCGCGGTCGCGCTCGTATTTATTGCCGCCGCGTTAATTTGGCTGTTTGTGCTGAAATCGCAAATTGTTCGCGAAAAAGAAACCATAGCAAATCTCGAAAGAAAAATAGAGCAAAATAAAGTTATAAAAGACGAGATTGACCTTTTAGAAAAGAAACAAGCGGCTATGCAAGTAAAAGTAAACGCGCTGAAATCGATAAACGTAAATCGCGAAAAGTGGGTCGACGCGCTTGAATTATACGCGAGCATTATTCCCGAAAACGCTTGGCTAACGGGAATAGAAGAGACCGACAACGGAATGATTACGCTAAACGGAATAACCGAAGCGGACGCGGAAGTAGGGCAGTTTATGAATCGTTTGTTTAATTCGCCGTCGGTTAGCGGCGTAACTTTGTTAGAAATGAGAGACGCGGGAAAAAACGGCTTGCAAAAAAGTTTTACTATTCAGCATTCTCTCATAAATTTAAGCGGAAATTAAACGGGAGTAAAATATGATAAATATAGATATAAACGATAAAAAAACGCAGCGGGGAATCGGCATAATATTTCTTGGAATTGTCGCGGCTGGACTTATTTGGTATCTCCAAATAAAAGATATGAGCGTAGAATTGAAGGATTTAAAAGCGACTACCGCAAAAAAAGAAGAAGAGTTAAACAAAATTTTGGCATTGAGACCGCATTTGGAAAATATGCGAATAACCGTAGAAAATTTACAGCGCGAAATGGATTCTTTGGAAAGAATGTTCCCGTCCACTCCCGACGTTCCCGGACTTATAACTAACCTTACAAAAGTGGCGAGAGCGCAGAGAATTACCGTTATGAATTTTAAACCCGTCGGCACGCTGCAAAAAGAATATTATAAAGAAAATTATTACGAAATGACAATTTTGGGCAGTTATCATAGCGTCGGAAGTTTTTTTGCGCAAATTGCAAATTTTGATTTATTGGTAAATGTCGATAGAATAAATTTGCGTTCAAGTCCTATGCTTGCGACGGATTTGCAAGAATACGAAAAGTACAATAGAACACAAGGCAAAAAAGGAACGGACGAATTGATACGAAGCGTACAGGTAAGTTTTAGAACGACGACATATTCGTCTTTGGGGTCGGGTGGACAATGAAAATATTTTTAGGCATAATTCTATTTTGTTGCGCGGTTTTTGCAAACGCAGTGCAAGACGTTTCGCTTGTGTCGGGTGACGACGGACATATTATTAACGTCAAGACAAATTTGCAAAATCCAAAAATTTCATACGACAGCAAAGGAAGCGACCTGCTGATAAAAATAGAATCGCCGAGCATAAGAAAACAAGCGGAACTTTCAAAAGTAAAAAATTACGACAATTCTTTTATTATGTCGGCTATGGCGACGAGAATCGAAGACGGCGTTATTCAAATTTTATTAAAAGGATACAAATTGCCGTCAAAAGATATTCCGTACAAGCAAAAAGACGATGCAATTTTGTTTCTTTTGCAGACGACAAACGTTAATCCCGTATCTACCCCGCAAAAAGTCGCAGACGCAAACGCGGCTACAATTTCGCTGTTTGTCTTAAAAAATTCGGCAAATTTGCGCAAATCGCCGTCTATGAAATCGGAACTTTCAGGAAAAGCGATTTTAGGACAAAAATTTTTAGCGACAAATAAAAGCGGCGAATGGTACGCCGTAAAAGACAACGGCGTTGACTGCTGGATTCACGAAAGCGTAGTAGGCGACAGCGTTCAATTTGCGGCGTTTAAAAATCCTGCCGCAAGAATGCCGAAAGACGAACACGGCGCAATAGTCGACGAATATATTATCTTAATGGAAGACACAACCGTTATGAAACCTCTCGCGCTTGTTATAGACAGCACGCCCGTCGTAGGAATTTCCAAACTTCCGACGGCTATTCCAAAGAAAATTTACGCATATCGCAGAAAAGGAAGAGACCCGTTTTTGCCGCTTGACAAATCGGATTTCATAAGAGAAGGACTTCCAAACGTAAATAACGTAACGCTCGTGGGAATTTTATACGACGACAAAGACGCTTTGGCGCTGTTTGAAGAAAGAGTCGGTACCGATATTACTTCCTTTACTATGAGAATTGGCGACCCCGTTGTCAGCGGAAAACTTTTGAGAATAGAACCGAATAAAGTGGTGTTTCTTTTAAGAGAATCAACTTTCTCTTATACGGTAGAAAAAGAATTGAACGTTAATTAAAAGGCAGGTTTTATATGAAAAAAAATAATTTTAGTTTCTTTTGCGTAATTATTGCGGCGATAATGTTGCTTGCGGCGACGCATCTGTTTGGCAATCAGTTGCCTATGGGAAAAAGCAATAGACCTTACGAAAAATGGGAGTGGAACGACGCCACGATGCAATCGGTTATGTCGCATATTTCGCTTGTGGGCGGGGTCGATATTGTAGTCGATTCCAAACTTGCGTCGGAAAAAGTGCGGCTTTCGCTAAAAAACAGAACTTGGCAGGACGTACTAAAAATCGTTTGTCAAATAAAGGGCTTAACTTACAGAATGATGGACGAAGGTTATATTTACGTCGTAAATGAAAAAGATTTAAACCAAAGATTGATTGACGAAGCGCAATCGGCAAGAAACTTGGAAACATTGGAAGAATTGGAAAGATTTACGATAAAACTTAAAAACACGACGGCAAAAGAAATGGAAGCGCCGATTAAGGCAATTTTATCCACACGCGGAAGAGTCAATATCGTAGAACATAACAATTCTCTCGTTATCAGCGAGTTGAGCAAACACGTAAATAGCGTTAAAGAATTTATTGAAGATATGGACAAAGAAATGTTGCAGATTTCCATATCCGCAAAAATAGTCGAAATTACTTCCGGACTTCAAAATCAAATGGGCGTCAGATGGAGTTTTTTTGACGATAAAGGCAGCGATATAACGCAAGGTGGTACGCAACCGACAATTCTTTCGCCGGTTCTAACGGCAGAAACATTTGGTATTCTCGATAACAGCCGATTCAATATCGCGTTGGAATATTTGTTGTCCGACTTGAACAGCGAATTGGTCGCCGAACCGCAAATCACTACTCTTGAAAACAAAGAAGCGGTAGTTTATATGAAAGAAGTATACAAAATGAACGTAGGACTAGATTTTGCGGGCAACGAACTTCAACAGGATATAACGGCGGAAACGAGATTAACGGTTACGCCGACAGTTACGGGACAAGGACAAATTAAAATGTTGTTAAATACCGTTAAAAGTTCGGTAACGGAAAGAGAAAATCAAGTACCTATCATAAATACGCAGGAAGCGACGACAAACGTAGTCGTTCAGGACGGAGAAACTATTGTTATCGCAGGACTTACTCGCGACGATATTAACGAAACGGAATCGGGAATACCGTTTTTGAAAGATATTCCTATTATAGGTTATTTTTTCAAAAGGCGCACGCAGTCAAACACAAAACGCGATTTAGTATTTTTCGTAACGCCGCATATTATAAAAACCACGAGAATGGAACTTGCGAAAGAAGAATTTGAAATTGAAGAACAGCCGCAAGTATTAGAGTTGGATTTCAAATAAAAATGCGAATAAAAGTTATGATAAACGGCTTGCCCGGAAATATGGCAAAAGAAGTTGCCAAAACCGCGCAAACGCGAGGACTTGAACTTCTCCCCTATTCGCTTACGGGCGATGGAATTACTGAAAAAGAAGTAAAAATCGGCGAAAATTGTATAAATTTGGTTTTCCCGTCGGACAGGGAACGCATTATAGAAAAAATAAAAAGCGAGTTTTCGTCTTTTATTACGGTAGATTACACGCATCCGTCCGCAGTAAATTCAAATGTCGAGTTTTACATCGCGCACTCTCTGCCTTTCGTTATGGGAACGACGGGCGGCGACCGCGAAAAACTTGCAAAAGACGTAAACATAGCAAAAATTTCCTGCGTAATAGCGCCGAATATGGCAAAGCAGGTCGTTGCGCTTCAACTTATGTTAGAACAAATGCAAAAAGATTTTCCCGATTTATACAAAAATTACACTTTGTCTGTCAAAGAAAGCCATCAAAAAACCAAAGCCGACACTTCGGGAACGGCAAAAGCGATAGTCGATACTTTCAATAAAATGGGAATTAAGCAAATTTCATACGACGATATACAAAAAATTCGCGATGAAAGCAAACAATTAAATTTTGGAGTACCGCAAAATTATCTCGACGGACACGCGTTTCACACATATCGTTTGGAATCCGAAGACAAAACCGTCGCGTTTGAATTTCGTCATAACGTTTGCGGAAGAAATATTTACGCCGAAGGAACCGTAGACGCGATAATTTTTCTTGCAAAAAATCTAAAACCAAAAGGGCAAGGCAAATGTTTTTCTATGATTGACGTCCTAAAATCAGGCGCGATGTAAAAACAAAAAAGCCGAATTTGAGGAAAATTCGGCTTTTCAGGATGGATGGATATAAGGAGAATGTGTATTTTTTACTCTTCTAAAAGAACGGCGACTCTGCTTGCAGATATATTGCCTTGCGCGTTAAAAGCGCTGTTCGGGTCTTGCCTAATTACAAAATTCAACATTGAAAGCACGTTTGCCGCGTCGTTTTCGTCGAATATTCTTTTTTCTAATCCCGCCTGTACGGTATTAAATTCAAATTTGTCGCTTGTCCGTTTTTCGACGCCAAACAATTTTGGCTCTATCAGCGACGTTTTTTCGTTCTGTTCAGAAACTTCTTTACGCAAGTTTCTGTAATAATCGGAGTACTCGACTCCGTTTGTCTTGTAATTTACTGTGTTGTTCATAATGAATCCTTTCGTTAAATTTTTTGTTCCCTACGTTTTATACTATGCAAAGCGCGTGCCAAACTAATAAATTCCATAATAAAAGCAAATTTTTGCAAAATTTTCCATATAAATGCGGAAAAATTTTCCCTATATGCGGAAATTCTTGCAAATACGGCAATTTTTCTTGACAATATACGGGGAAATAAATTATATTTTACTCTTATATTTATTATTATTTTAATTTAGAAAAGGAGTTTATTATGGCTCACACAATTACTGACGAATGTTTATCTTGCGGCGCTTGCGTGTCGGAATGTCCGTTGGAAGCGATTAGCGAGGGCGACGGAAAATACGTTATCGACGCGAATGTTTGCACCGACTGCGACGCTTGCACGAGCGTTTGTCCTGCGGAAGCGATTAAGGCGTAAGTTTTCTTATTTGTCAAAAACAAAAAGGCGTTTGAATTTCTTCAACGCCTTTTTTTATTCAAAAAAACTTGCTATTTTTTATTTTTTCAGCGCGTTTTTCAGCAAATTTGCAAATTCGCTTATATCTTCGCCGCCTGATTTTGCGGTATGATAAGACGTCGCGGTCGATTTAGACGACGATTCCGCTGTCTTTTCTTTTTTCTTTCTCGGCTGTTCGGATATTTGCACGGGCGCAAGTTCTATTTCGCCGAAAGAAAGCACGATTTTTCTCTCTTCCGTATCGATATATTGAACAGTTACTTCAACTTCTTCGCCTTTTTTCCAAAGTTTATCTTTTTTGCCTTTTTCGCCCGAAATACGCGCTTTGTTTAAAAGTCCCGTAATTCCCGGTTCAAGGTCAATAAAATATCCGTATTCTTTTTCGTCCGCGACAACGCCTTTTACGCTGGAACCGTCTTTGTATTTGCTTGTAATATTTATCCACGGGTCGCTTTTTTCGTCTTTTAGCGAACAATCGACTTGGTGTTTTTCAATATTTATATTCACGATTTTTGCCGAAACTTCCTGTCCTTTTTTAACGACGTCGGAGATTTTTTTAAACTTTTCCCAACTCAAATCTTCCGTTCTTATCAACGCTTCAATTCCTTCTTCAAGGCAAATAAACGCTCCGTTGTTGCCTGTTCGCGTAACCACTCCCTTAACCATCGAGCCGACTTTTAGACGCGCTTCAATTTTTTCCCAAGGGTCTTCGCCTACTTGTTTTAGCGACAATTTTACTTTTGTCGCGGTAAGCGGTTCTTTGCGTTCTACTGAAATCACCTTAAAAGTATATTCTTCGCCGACTTTAACGACGTCGCCTACTTTTGCCGCTCGCGTCCACGAAAGTTCGGAAATGTGAGCCAAACCTTCCACTCCGCCCAAATCGACAAACGCGCCCGTTTCTTCTTTTTTGCTTTTGTCCATAAGAATGCCCGAAACCACGCCTCTAACCGTTCCGCCCGCTTTGGCAATTTTTTCAATTTCGACGACTCTGTCTTCCACATCTCCCGCTACAAGCGGAATGCGCGAAAGAATAATATTTGTTCCCTTCGACTCGATTTTCAATATTACAAAATCATAAACTTGTTTAAGGTATGAGTTCAAATCTTCCAATTTTAATTTTTGCGTGTCAAATTGCGAAAGCGGACAAAACGCGTCGTGTCCAAGAACTTTTACGTTCAATCCGCCTCTGTTGACGCCCGTAATCGTTCCCGAAACCACTTCTTTTTTCTCCGACAACTCGCGAAGTTGCGCTTTCGATACTTTTGTCGGCTTTGTTTTTCTTAAACCGTCCGACTCGTCCGCGACGTTTTCTTTCGGTTTTACTGAATCAAGTTTGTCAATTTGCGACATCTGCTCTTTTTGCGCAGAAGTCAGTTCCTTTTTTTCCGAAACCGCTTTTCCACTGCTCATACCGTCTCCTCCTGACCGTTTTAGGTCTTATTTTATTTAATATTTTATCTCTTTTTTCTAAAATCCTTGCAATCCGCAACATCGACTGCAAACGGGCATTAACCCTTTCGACAGTTGTCTGCGAAATTCCTTATATTTTTCGCCGTTCCAAATTTCATAGAAGGGCTTATCGTTAATATTTCCGACGGAATAATCCTGATAATCGCGGCACGGCGTAACTCTTCCGTCGGGCGAAACTTCCACTACGTGATAAATACTGTGGCATTTATCGTATCCGCAAGTCCAAGTGTGGTCGTTATAATATTTTTCGATGTCTTGCTTTTCGTAAATATCGGGTAAAATTTGCGGAACGCTCGAATGTTTTTTGGAAATTTGTAAAATTTCTTTAATTTGTTTCGACGTAACTTCCGCGTCGACATCGTTAAAACAGGATTTTAAGTAGCCGCGATGTTTTGTCGGGACTTCGCCGAAACATTTGCTATAAACCGCTTCGTGTTCTTTCGCTCTTTCTTCGGTGATGTACCAGCCGTAATAATAAGGATGCAACTGCGTTTTGTCTAAAACCAAACGATGAATATCAGCCAAATGTTCGTAGTTCAAATTTGAAACGACCGTAATCGGCATAACGAGCGGATATTTGATTTTTTTGCGCTTTTTTATTTCGTCAACTTTGTCGATAATTCCCATAATTTTTTCAAAATTGTCCGAACTTTTTCCGTTTGCGGGCGAGCGCATTTCGTTTTGTGAAGCGCTATCCCAGCCGTCGAGCGACAAAAATAAAATCATAAGCGCTTTTGTGTCAATCAATTCTTCAATTATGGAATCTAGCGCCTGCGCGTTAGAAACTATGGAGCCGTATAAGCCGTTTTTGCCGAGTTCCTGAAAAAGCGGAACGAGCGGTTTCCATAAAGTCGGCTCTCCCCCCCAAATATAATACGTCGGATTATCGCGTTTGGTGTCGGCGACAAGTTTTTTTACGACTTCAAAATCGAGTTGGTCGAATTTTTCGCCGCGTTCGTGTTTTAGTCGCAAATGTCCGTTTTCGCCCCATTGTCCGCAAGAAGCGCAACGCAAATTGCATACTTCGTTTACGCGAAGCGAAATTTGGCTTATCGGTACGTTTTTATTAGGGTCGTATTTTCTCAAATATCTGCGATACATCGAACGAAGAAGCCCTATTCTGCGCAAATCTTCAAAAAAACACGGAATAATATGCTTTGTAATAAACGGAAGCGGAAGTCCTGCTTTTCCTTTAACACTTGACATTTTTTATCTCCAACTCAATATTTTGAAAGGGAAAATAATTTATGCCCAACGCGATTAACGAAATTTAGATAAAATTTATAAAAAATTATTGAAAATGTGTTTTATAAAATTTTTTCGACGGCGAAATTTTTGTCGATTTGGTTTGCAATTTTCAATAAACTTTCAGATTTTTATCGTAAATTTCCACCGCGTCGCCGTTGAGTTTAAATATGCCGACGCCTAATTTTTTCGCTTCGTCTTCGGCTTGTTTGTTAAAACTCATTGAGCCAATTCCTAAATAAAATTTGTATTTCGAATAGTTCGGAAAAATACGCTTAAAACTTTCTACTTGTTTTTTTGCCAAATTTTCCACGTCTTTTCTGCTAACCTTAAATTTCACTTCTACTATTCCCATAGAATCTTTATTTATAAGTACTATGTCGTATTCGCCGTCAAGCGTTTTGCCGTTTTCAAGCGATATTGAACTTTTCCAATTTCTTTCTACGGAATCGAAATGAACTCCGCCCAATGTTTTGGTCTTTTCAAGCGAATTGAAAAAATATTCCTCCGCAACGTCTCCGCTACTTTTTTTCATTCCTTCTACCGACGTATTTACGGCGTATACGTACTCACCCAATTTATCAAGTTTTTTCGCGGTCTCTTCTTGAAGTTTCGCGTTCTCTTTTTGCTGTTCTCTCATCTCCGCAAGTTCTTTCGCGTTCTCTTTCTGCATTTTCTCAATTTCCGCACACCTTTTTTCGCTCTCTTCTCTCGACAGCTTTATCGCCGCCACAAAATCTTCATAAGTCCAAAGTTTCTTTTCTTTCATACCTTTTCCTCCCGAAATTTCAACTTTCTCCCATTTTCAATACAAAAAATACCATTTGCCGCAAACAAAAAACAATTTTTAAAAACCCCAATTCCCCCCTCAAAAAAAATTTCGTCGGCGCCGCCGACGAAATACAGCAATACACCGCCCTAACGGGCGGGGGACGGTTTTGTGATGAGGGTATAGCGGCTAACGCTCGCAATACCCACATTCACAAAAGCCGTTTCTTCTTTTTTTT
>WRFX01000003.1 GCA_009787445.1 Chitinivibrionia bacterium
TCCTTTTTTGTTTGGTCGGATATTATTACCCGCTTTCATAATATATTATGCAACATATTTTTTTAAATGTCAAGTGTTTTTTGTAATTTTTGTGATTTTTTGTGAAAATTTTTTTAATTTTGTTGTGCGGGGTGGGATGTATTTTGCGGGATACGTCCCTTTTTGTTTTATCGCCAAATAGTATTTTTATGAACAATAATAACGACCGTTTTAAGTTTTGGAAAAAATAAAAATGACAAAACACGAAGTTCTTAAACAATATTTCGGATATTCGAGTTTTAGAAAAGGACAAGAAGAAATAATCGATTCCATATTGCAAAAACGCGACTGCTTGGCGGTAATGCCGACGGGCGCGGGAAAATCGATATGCTTTCAAATTCCCGCGATGATTTTAGAAGGAATTACCGTCGTAATTTCACCGCTGATTTCGCTTATGCGCGACCAAGTTTTAAGTTTGGTCGAAGACGGAATTCCCGCCGCGTTTATAAATACGGAATTAAGTTATAGTCAAACAGTTAAAGTTCTTGAAAACGCTAAAAAAGGCGCATATAAAATAATTTACGCCGCGCCCGAACGGCTTGATAGCGCAGATTTCGTTTCTTTCGCCAAAACGTGCGACATTTCAATGATAACGATAGACGAAGCGCATTGTATTTCGCATTGGGGAAACGATTTTCGCCCGAGTTATCTAAAAATCGGCGAATTTATGAACAATCTTTCAAAACGTCCAATAATTTCCGCATTCACCGCGACGGCTACGCAAGACGTTAAAAACGATATTGCCGAAATTCTTAAACTGCAAAATCCGCATATTTTAACGACGGGTTTTAATCGCGAAAATTTATATTTTGACGTGAAAAAACCCAAAAATAAGTATGACGAATTGCTAAAATATCTCAAAGAAAATTCTGAAAAAAGCGGCGTTATTTATTGTTCCACGCGCAAAACCGTCGAGGACGTTTGCGAAAAATTACAAAAAGACAATTTTGACGCGACGCGCTATCACGCGGGACTTTCAAACGACGAACGCAAAAATAATCAGGACGATTTTATTTTCGACAGAAAAAAAATTATTGTCGCGACAAACGCTTTCGGAATGGGAATCGATAAGAGCAACGTTTCGTATGTTATACATTATAATATGCCGAAAAATATTGAAGGTTATTATCAGGAAGCGGGACGCGCGGGGCGCGACGGTTCGCCGTCGGAGTGCGTGCTTTATTTTTCAAACAGCGATATAATTACGATTAAAATGTTTATCGAAAAAACGGGCGAAAACAATCCCGAACTATCGCAGGAAGAAATAGAAATTATTCAAAAACGCGATAGGGAACGCTTGAATAAAATCGTAAATTATTGCCGAACAGCCGACTGTTTTAGAGATTATATTTTGGATTATTTTAGCGACGACGAAGACGTAAAATGCGGAAATTGCGGGAATTGCGACAACAAAAATCCGATAGAAAAAAAGGATATTACGATAGAATCGCAAAAAATTTTGTCGTGCGTTTGGCGGATGAATCAGAAATTTGGAATTACGCGAATTATCGAAGTTTTGCGGGGAGGCAACTCCGAAAAAGTTTTTGAATTTGGCTTTGACAAACTGACGACTTACGGAATTATGAAAGAATATTCGCAAAAGGAAATTCATAATATTTGCGATTATCTTATCGATAAGGAATTTTTATTGCAAACGACGGATAAATATCCGATAATAAAATTAACCGATAAATCAAACGAAATTTTGCGCGACAGAAAACAGATTTTAATGCCGTATAGAAAAGATATTATTTTGTATAAAAACAAACCGTTTAAGGAAAAATTTCACAATGCCGCAAAACTCGGAATAAACGATAATTTATTGTCGGCGCTAAAAAAATTGCGTTTGGAATTAGCCAACAGAGAAAAAGTTCCCGCGTATGTTATATTTCACGACAGTTCGCTTATCGATATGTCGATTCGTTTGCCGTCTAACGAAAAGGAATTTTTGCAAATATCGGGCGTCGGAAAAAGCAAAATGGAAAAATACGGCGAAAAATTTTTAAATCGCATTAGGGAATTTCGCGAGGCAAATAAAAGTTAAAAAAAGCGTATTTTTTTTATTGACAAGCAAATTATATTTTCACCGAAATTTCCTTTTTCCATTCGTCGAAAGAATTGTTAAGAATTTGCTCTCTTGCGATTTTTACCAAATTAACGTAAAAATGAACGTTATGAAGCGAGAGAAGTCGCAGCGCCAAAATTTCGCCCGCAAGATACAAATGACGAATATACGCCCGCGAAAAATTTTTGCAAGTATAACAATCGCAATTTTTATCAATCGGATTATCAAAATCGGTCTTGTATTTTGAATTTCTGATATTTACCTGCCCATTCCACGAATAAACCGAACCGTTTCGCGCATTTCTCGTCGGCATAACGCAATCAAACATATCGACGCCGCTATCTATACATTCTATAATATCAATCGGCTTCCCCACTCCCATAAGGTATCGCGGCTTATTTTGCGGAAGTAAATTCGCGCTGAATTTTGCAATTTTATACATATCTTCGTTGCTTTCTCCAACCGCAAGTCCGCCTATCGAATAGCCGTCAAAATCCAAATTTATGAGTTCTTTCGCGCAATATTCGCGCAACTGTTCGTTAATTCCTCCCTGCACAATTCCAAATAAAAATTGTTCGTAGCCGTGATAAAACGGTATTTTTTCGTGCGTTTCTTTACACTTTTTCGCCCATTTTATTGTGCGCTCAACCGCTTTTTTTATTTGAATAAATTCGGCTGTCGACGGAGGACATTCGTCAAACGGCATAATAATATCGGCGCCTAAATTGTGTTCTATCTGCATAACTTTTTCGGGCGTAAAATAATGTTTTGAGCCGTCTATATGCGACTGAAAATACACGCCGTCGTCGGTAATTTTTCGCGTTTCTTTGAGTGAAAAAACCTGAAATCCGCCCGAATCCGTGAGGAGCGAGCCGCGCCAATTTTCAAATTTGTGAAGCCCGCCCGCCTGCGCAATTATTTCGCTTGTGGGTCGCAAATGCAAATGATAAGTGTTCGCCAAAATTATTTTTGCGCCTAAATCTAAAAGTTCGTGCGGCGAAAGCGATTTTACGCTCGCCTGCGTTCCTACGGGCATAAAAACGGGCGTTTCTATTTCGCCGTGCGCGGTAGCAAATTTTCCCGCACGGGCAAAAGAATTTTTATTTGTCGCAATAAGTTCAAACGGCAACATTTTTTATTCGATTTTCCCCAAATTTTCTTCAAATTCTTTTACGTCGATAATTTTGGGGTTTAATTTTTCGAGCGAAAATCCGTTGTATTCGGGCATACTTTTTAGCGCGGAAGTATCGGTAACGACAACCGTAAAAAATTCTTTTTCGCCGAGAAATTTTTTCGCCTCGAAACTCACGCTGTCCGCCGAAATTACTCTCAATCTTTTTTCATATTCAATGTAATGATTTGATTTTCTGCCGTCAAATTCGTCTTTCAAAAACGTCGAAACCCTGTCTTCGCTCGTGCGAAAAGCCGACGGAAGCGACAAAATAAACTGCTCGATTTTTTCATTTACTTCGTCCGCCGAAAATTTTTCGTTTGCGGTATTTTCAATAATTTCGTCGACCAAAACGCAAGCGCGATTTGTGCTTTCTATTTTTGTGAAAAACTGCACGGCAAACGTCGCGGGAAAGCGATAATTGCTACCAATTTGCGAATGGATAGAATAAGTCAGCCCTTCGTCGCTGCGAATCCGCGAAACAAGTCGCGAATTAAATCCGCCGCCCAAAATTTCGTTAAAAATCGTAAGCGGATAAAATCTGTCGTCGGGACGCTTAAAAGACGGCAATCCCGCAATAACATACGACTGATTTAAGCCGTCTTTGTGAATTATGACGGTTTTCGGAGAGTCAGCCGTTTTTATTTCGGGAAATTTGCGCGAATTTTCGTTTCGCTTTTTGCCGAAATTCTTTTCAACAAAACTTTTTATAACATTTTCGTCAATATCGCCGCTTGCCGCGACTATTATTTTTGCATCGTTCGTCAAATATTTGTGATACGATAAAAGGTCGTTTTTCGTAATTTTTTCGGCAAAATCCGACGGCAAAAGTTCGCTTATTGGCGTTTCGGGATAAATCAGCGATTTCCAACCCGCCGAAAGCAAGTTTGCGGGATTATCGAATCTGTGAATTATTTTTTGCGCTAATTTTGTTCTGTTCAGTTCAACTCTCGCGGAATCAAAAAGCGGATTTTGCAGAATATCTTCAAGAATTTCAAAGGCGATTTTTCGATTTTGCGAAAGTCCCGAAACAATAAAATCCGTCCTGTCGTTTCCTGCGTTTACCGAAATTGAAACGGCGTTTAGCGCGAGCAAACTGTCAATTTTTGCGGGAGAAAATTTTTTGCTTCCGCCGCTTCTTACAGATAACGAATACAACTGCGAAACTCCTTTTGGCTGTGGGGTTTCAAGTAAACTTCCCGCTTCAAAACTCATCTGAAAATAAAAAAGTCCGACGGAATTGTCTTTTTCGTAATAAAACGGAATTTTGCCGATGGTTTTTCTATAAGTTTTTCCGTCCGGAAGTTTCCATTTTAATTCGCCAAACTTCAGCGAATCGGGATGCGGAATTTGCGCAAAAATCGCAAAAACCGCTATTAAAATTAAAAAAGCAATAATTTTTTTCATATTAGTTTCTCCTCAAATTTATTGTCTATATCCAAAAAGGCGTTTTCAATCCGTTCTGTATGATACATCTGATACATCTGCATAATATATTCGCTTATGTTCGTTTCGTCAAGTTCCGTTAATAAATCCGCAGTATATACGTTTTTATATTCGGCGTATTTTTCCAAAAGATACAGAAAAAAAGCATATTCATTGGACATAATAAGCGTCTCCTTTTATGTACGACGATTCTCGCGGATTTCCGTTTTCAAGTTCATTTTTATACATATCAAATATTACAAACGGCGATTCTCTAAACAATTTTAATTCTTCGTCGGATAACATTTTATACGTTTGCGAAAAAATAAAGTTTCTTATTGCCGTTTTTTCGTCAATTTTATAAACTTCGCATATTTTTGGTATCACCCAAATATCGAAAAAATACAAATAATCGCTGTTTATTTTTTTCATAATTCGATAATTTCCTTTAATTTAACTCGTTTTAACGACAAATTCGTCTTAAAAACAAATTGGTCTATCAATTTTTCGGCTTGTATTTCGCTTAACGCAACAGGCGCGTATAAATCTTTGTTTTTAGCGTTCATATACGCCTGCAAAACCGGCATAGTATTATCGTTGGCAACGGGACCGATTATTAAATCGTAATTATCGTCCGAGTATTTTTCTATTCTATGTTCGCAAACAAAATCAAGCCATTCTTTCGTCGGTTTTTCAAATTTCTTTACCGATAATTCTTGTAGCGAATTTTCATCAAACTCATATATATTTAATAAAGGTTTGCCGAAATTGGCTCTTTTAACCACAACTTTTGCCCAATCAATCGCTTGCGTTTTATTACTTGTTGTGTAAAATCCCGCTCCAAAATCAAGCGTTCTGTTCGGCAGAATTATTCTTACTTTATCAAATTTTATATTAGTTCCGTGATACAAAAACATCTATATTTTTTCTCCTTTTATCCAAAGAAAATACCATTTGCCTTTTTGATTTCGGCAATTTGACAAAAAATAATTTTTGTTTTTCATATTCTCCTCAAAAAATCTTCGTAAGCGATTTTAATGCCTTCTTCAAAATTTACTTTGGGTTTCCAGCCGAGTCCTCTTAAAAAAGACGAATCCATAAGTTTTCTTGGGGTGCCGTCGGGTTTTGATTTGTCCCAAGTCAAATTTCCCTGAAATCCTACGATGCGTTTTATCGTTTCGGCGAGCGCTTTTATCGTTATTTCTTCGCCGCTGCCGACGTTTACGTGTTTGTCTCCCGAATAATTTTGAATTAAAAACAGGCAGGCGTCGGCAACGTCGTCGGCAAATAAAAATTCGCGCAAAGGAGAGCCCGTTCCCCAAACGGCGACTTCGTTTGAATTTGCAACTTTTGCTTCGTGAAAACGTCTAATCAATGCGGGAAGCACGTGCGAATTTTCAGGATGATAATTGTCGCCGATTCCGTATAAATTTGTCGGCATCGCCGAAATAAAATCGCAATTATATTGTCTATTTGCGCTTTCGCAAAGTTTTATAGCCGCAATTTTTGCCAAAGCATACGGCTCGTTTGTCTGTTCCAATTCGCCCGTCAAAAGCGAGTTTTCCGTTATTGGCTGTTCTGCAAATTTCGGATAAATGCAGGAAGAGCCGAGATTCAAAAGTTTTTTTACGCCAAATTTTCTTGCCGCTTCCACTACGTTTGCCGCAATCATTAAATTTTGATAAATAAAATCGTATCTGTAAGTGTTGTTTGCGTAAATTCCGCCGACTTTTGCCGCCGCCAAAAAGACGAATTGCGGTTTTTCTTTCTCAAAAAAACCATTGACCGCCGCTTGATTTGTTATGTCTAATTCGTCGTGTGTTTTTGTGATAATGTTGGTAAATCCGTTTTCTTTAAGTTTTCTTACTATGGCTCCGCCGACCATTCCTCTGTGTCCCGCGACAAAAATTTTCGATGTTTTTTCAATTTTTTCCAAATTTTTCTCCTTATTTTTATTGAGAAAATACTAATTGCTCACAACACTCCCGCAAATAAAAAACGTAACGCTTATTTATTTATTTCAAAATTTATTAAGTTTAGTCCGAATATACGTTTTTATTTCCGCAATATGCTCGCCCAAATTTTCACCTTGAATATACGGGTCGAATTTGTACGCCTGCGAAAACTCGTTTTTCAAACTGTCTAAAATTTCAATAATATTGTCAATATTATGCAAAGTATTGAAAACGACATCTTCTCGTTTCAATAATTTCCCAGTAATCGAATCGTTTTCGCTTAAATAAATATCTTCCGCTTTTTCCAAAAGTCCGTTTTCAAATTTGGGGAAATTAGTAGGAATTACAAAACCGTCTTCTCTCGTATTTCCAAACGTAAAATCCAAATCGTATGGAATTATCTGAAATTTGCCGTCGTTTTTTGTGTTGCATATATGAATATTATTCGTAATTCCGTCGATATGATATATCGACGAACACATAAAAGAATATTTTGCGACATTGTCTATATTCAAAATTTTTTTTATTCTTTCTTTGTCGTTTTCGTCCAAAGCGGAGATTAAAATGTTCAAATCGTCGTAATTTATTGAACTTTGCGGAATAAGTTTTTCAAAACTCATCGACGAATTACGTCCGTCTTTGAATGTGAACGCTCCGCTCATTGTAATGCGATAAAGCGAATTTATTTTGACGTTTCGCCGTTCAAAAAACTTTTCGTCAATCGGTTCGCGCGAAATGTAAAGTCCTTGATAAACGTTGTTTATGCTCAAAGCGACAAAATGCGTTTTCGGAACTAAAAAATCGCCGTCTTTTTCAAAAATTATATTCGCAAAAACTTCTCTGCAATAACTTTTGTCGGCGTTTTGCGCGACGTAATGCCAATCGCCTTCGTCGGTTTTAATGTGAAAAGACGGCTTCGGATAATATCGCGAAGAGTTTCCGCGCCGCCTGATTTTTCCCGTTTTTTTTACGCCGTCTTTTTCTATCGTTATTGCGGCGTATTCGTTTACCAATGCGTTTTTTCGCAAATCGGCAAAATCGTCTTCGCGCATTTCTATGGCGATATGCGGCAAACCGAATAATTTTTGCGGAACTTCGTTATTAAATTGCGAACAGGAAACGAACAAAAATATTCCCGCGACGTAAAATGCGCGCGTAAATGTTTTTAATATTTTCATTTTGCCATTCATAAATATTCACCAAACTACATAAATTTCGGTTAAAATTCTCTCGCTTATTATCTGCGGGGATTTTGACGTTTGATTTTTCGCCGTCATAATTAAATCTATATTTGTGCGCCATTGCAAGCGGTCTTTTTTAGTAAAGCAAAAATTCACTCCCGGACGCGCCTGCCAATATGCGTTTTTAAGATTAACGGAATCGTTGAAATACGAAATTTCGTAAATCGGAACTAACTTTTTCAAATGTTTTCGCTTAATTTCTATGGGAAAACTTTCTTGAAATCGCAATCCTAAAAAGCCAATATTTTGTATTTCCCTATACGCCAAAGAATCGTAATAGTTCAAATACAAATATCCGTATTTTTCAGGATTTTTCCCCCAAAGCGCTTCAAATTCAAAATCGGTAAATTTGCCGTCAAACTCCAAACCAAAATTGCCGAAAACCGAATTTTTTGGCTCTTCCGAACCGTCTTCTTTTTCCAAATAATTTTCATACATTCCGGCGATAAAAAATTTTGTTTTTGAAATTTGTTTGGAAATCAGAGCCAAATTGACGAACGTTCTCGCCGAACCGTCTCCCGCAAATCCGCCTATAAGTGTGTAAGACGGAAATTTATATCTGTATTGAATCGTAAAATCGCGTCCTAAAAGGCAAAAATCTTCCAAAATATCGTTTATCATAGATTTTTTTATGAGTAAATTGTCTTTTTCGCTTTTTATCTCTTCCAACGAAAACATTTTTTTCATAAATCCCACGCGGGCATTTGAATTGTCAAAATTGTAGCGCACAAACAATTTTTTTAAGTTCAAATCGGTAAAACGATGGTCAAATTCCAAGTCAAATTCGACTTCTACGCTGTCGGCGGGCAAAATTTTCAATTCGGTTTCTACGACGCCGATTCTGTTTAATCGGCTGTCGTTCACCACTCTGTCGCCAAGTCCGCCGACCGCTTTAAAGTCGATTCCTACTTCGGCAATTCCGCCAAATTTCACTTTATCTTTTTTCTTTTTTTCGTCTTGTGAAAAAGCAAACGCGAAAAACAATATTATAATTATTAAAATTTTCGATTTCATAATGCGTTAAAATAATAAATTTTGAGTTGAAAAAGCGAATTTTTTGTTATTTTTTACGAATTTTTGAATAATGATTTCGGAAAATAATTATTTTACGCTCAAAAAAATTGTTTTTTTAGGAAATTCTCTAATGAAAAATTTGTTTGAAAACGAATTGCGAAATTTTGAAAATTATTCTCTTGAAAATTGCGAAAAACTTGCGTTTCAAAATCGATTCGATACAAAATTTATCTTGAAAATTGACGGCGCGGTCGATTTTTTGCAAAATAAAAATATTGCGCAAAATTATTCGATTTTGCAAGTGGATAACTCAAAAGTTCAGGATTACGATACGCTTTATTTTGACACGCCCGATTTATTTTGCTTTAAATGTCACAAAAACGGACGGGCAAATCGCTTTAAATTTCGCACGCGACATTATTTAAGCAACGGAAAAATTTTCAACGAAATCAAGAAAAAACTCAACACGGGTAAAACGATAAAATTTCGTAAAAAACGCGAAGTTTTTCAGCAAGAATTTGACGCGGATTTTGAAGAATTGGCAAAAGAAAACGGTTTTTTCTGCGAAAATTTATCGCCGTCGCTTGCCGTAAAATTTAGCAGAATTACGCTTTTGAGCAAAAATTTTCCCGAAAGAGCAACGCTTGACTTTGGACTAAAATACGAATTTTTAGATAAAAAAATTTCGCTTCCCAACACGGCGATTATCGAAATAAAGCGCGAAAAAAACGGAGAACGTACTTTTTTACAAAAATATTTGCGTTCAAAACACATAGAGCCAAGCGGATTTTCAAAATATTGCGTCGGAATTTGTTTAACCAAAGAAGATATTAAAAAAAATATTTTTTTGCCGAAAATAAGAAATTTATTTTTTGAAAACGAAAGAGAAAGTGAGAATTATTTATGATTTTGAATTTAGAAGCGTATGATTTGAATTTTTTGGCGTTTTTTGCAATTAGATTCGCCGTAAATTTTGTTTTTGCCTACATTTTAATTTGCGTAATTTACGCTAACGAACACAGAATAAAAGAATTTTCTTTCAGTTTTTTTGTGTCTAACATTTTGATTTTTACGGCGGCTTCTCTACTCGCGAGCGTAAAAATTAAAACTGGTTTTGCTTTTGGACTTTTCGCAATAATATCTATTTTGCGTTTCAGAACGGAACAAATTCAAGTTCGCGAAATGACTTTTTTGTTTGCGGCGATAATTTTAGGCGTAATAAATTCGCTTGCCACAATGGAACTTCCGATTGTCGCGGTTTTGCTTGCCGACGGTTTGATTTGCGGCGGTATTTTCTTTTGCGAAAATATGTTTATTCGCGCAAATTCGGCGCAGACAATAATAATTTACGACAACACAAAACTTTTGGCAAAAGACAAAAAAGTTGAACTTTACGCCGATTTGAAACAGCGTTTCGGCTACGACGTGCTTAAAATAGTTATCGAAAAAGTTAATTTTTTAACCGATTCAGCCGAATTGAAAGTGTTTTATAAACACAGATGATTGTGTTTGGGAAATCCTTCTCAACTTTCGTATGTTTTTAATATTCTTTCGGCTATTTCTCTTCTTGTGGCGCGAATATCCATCGCCTGTTTTTCTATGAATCTGTGCGCTTCCTGCTCGGTCATTTTAAGGTTTGAAATTAAAATCCATTTTGCGCGGTCTATAATTCGTATGTCTTCGATTTTCTGTTTGAGTTTGCTGTTTTCTACGCGCATTTTTTTGAGTTTTTTTTGCGTCGATTGAGCAAGTTTCAGCGCAGACCAAAATAAATTTTTATCCAACGGTTTAACGATCACCAAAACGCCGTCGTTTTCGGTTATTGCGGATACTTCGTCAAAAATCTCGCCTTTTACCATAAGTATAACCTGCGCTTTGTCTTTCGACGCGATATATCGCGATAAACTTTCGCCCGATTCGTCCAAAAGCGGCGCGTCTATTATCGCCAAATCAAAATCGCGCTCTATAATTTGTTGCCGCACTTGCGCGCCAGAATGCAAAACGGAAATCGCACTTCCGCAAAATGCCATATTAAGCGTTTCCATTAAAAACGCCGTATTTTTTTGCGCTTGAGTTACGACTAATATATTATCCATTTTACATAGTATTGAAATATTTAGTTCTGTAAAATTCCGTTTTGCCGCGACAGGTATTTTCGCATACGTCGCCTTCATAGCGGTCGCAGGATTCGCCTTTGCATCTGCACGCTTCGGCAAACGCCAATATTTCGTCTTTTTTGACGCCAATGTATTTTGAAAGCAAATTTTCGCCGACTACTTTTTTAACGAATTTGCTTTCTTCGGTTAAATCTATCGCTTTGTCCAAATTTTCGGGCAGACGGCGCAGATTTTTAATCGCGTTTTTGTCCGTCGAAGATAAATCCATATTTAGCGGCTCGCAAAGAGCAAGTTTTTCTTCTATTCCGTCGAGTCCTGCGGATATAATTAGCGAAAACGCGAGATAAGGATTTAGCGACGGGTCGGGAGAGCGCAGTTCCATTTTTGTTTTTTCGCCGCCGGGCGCGAGAATCCGCACAAGTTGCGAGTGATTTTGCCGCGACCACGATACGAATTTCGGCGCTTCAAATTCGCCGAGACGGTCGAAAGAATTTAGCAGCGGATTTAGAAAAGTCGTTATTTCGGGCGTTTTTGAAAGTATTCCCGCAATAAAACTTTCCGCGATTTTTGCGTTTCCGTCTCCTATGTTTTTGAAAATATTAACTCCGTTTTGAATAAGCGAAATTCCGATGTGCATTCCGTTTCCCGGCGCTTCCTGTATAGGTTTCGGCATAAAAGAAGCGAATAATCCGTTGCGCAAAGCAATGGCTTTTACCACCGCTTTGAAAGTCATAAAATTATCGGCGCATTTCAGCGGGGAGTTAAACTTAAAATCTATTTCGTTTTGTCCGGGACCTCTCTCGTGATACGACGTTTCGGGATTTATTCCCATTTCTTCGAGCGTCAAACAAATTTCGCGACGTATATTTTCGCCTTTGTCAAGCGGCGCGATGTCAAGATATTCGCCTCCGTCGAGCGTCGTTTGGGTCGGCTCGCCAAGTTCGTCGGTTTTGAAGAGATAAAATTCGCATTCCGCGCCGATTTTGCACGCATATCCCATTTTTTCGCAGCGTTTTTCTACAAATTTCAGCAGATTTCGCGAGTCGCAAGGAAATATTGTTCCGTCGGGATTTTTTACGTCGCAAAAAAACCGCACGACCCTGCCCGGTCCGGGTCTCCACGGCAAAACCGTAAGCGTAGTCGGGTCGGGAAAAAGAAACAAATCCGAATCGGTTGCGTCTCGAAAACCTTTTATGGAATGCGCGTCAAACGACACTCCGTTTTCAAACGCGGCGCTTAACTCTTCCGAAACGATAGCGACGTTTTTAAGAAATCCGAACAAATCGCAAAAAGCGAGTTTAACGAATTTCACGTCGTTTTCCTTGACAAATTTAAGGACTTCGCCTACTGTACTCATAATAAATACTCCTTTAATACCATTTACCTGAAATCTCTAAAAATCAATCGGGCTTTAAATGTTTGTCGTTAAGTATTTTTATCGCCTGTAAAAATACTTTATGCACAAGAGAAGTGTAAATAATTTCAATTAAAAAAAAACGTTTTTTATGTTTTTTACGATTATTATTTGACAAAGAACAGCATTGAAAAATCGTCTCTTTTTTGTTTCGCGTTCGCGCAAATAGTATTTTCCCCTTGTTAAAATTATGTATAATTCCCAAACAAAAATTTTGGAGGAAAAATGAAAAAAATCTTGGACAAACTTATCGCCGGCGGAATACTCAGTTTTCAGGAAGCGTTTGACGCGATGGTCGGAATGGCGCAAGGGAAATATCCTGTGGCGCAAGTGGCATCGTTTCTTACTATCTTTGAAATGAGAAGAATTACCGTCGGAGAACTTAACGCTTTTCGAACCGCCTTTTTGGAACTCGGAAAAAAGCCGAATGTCGGAACGCAGAACGCCATCGATTCCTGCGGCACGGGCGGCGACAGAAAAAATACGTTTAACATTTCGACGCTTTCGTCGTTTATCGTCGCGGGAGCGGGATATCCTGTCGTAAAGCACGGGGCGGGAAGCGCGTCGGGGTCGTTTGGTTCGTCGGATATTATGACGGCGATAGGATACAAATTGACCGACAACGACGAAATCCTAAAAAAACAACTCGAAGAAACGAATTTTTGTTATTTGCATTCGCCGTTTTATTACGGATTTATGAAAAATATCGCGCCGATAAGAAAGGATTTGGGCATACAGAATTTTTTCAATATGATAGGACCGCTTATGAATCCCGTGCAGCCGAAATTTCAATTAGTCGGCGTTTATTCGCTGAACGTGGCGGAGTTGTATTATCAAATATTATGCGAAGAAAGAGACAGTTTTACGATAGTTCATAGCAGCGACGTTTTTGACGAAATTTCTTTGACCGCCGATTTTCACGCGATTACGCGCAACGAAGCGGATTTAATAGAGCCAGAATCAATAGGATTTAATAGGATTTCGCCCCGAAGATTATTGTGCGCCGACACGCCCGAAGGAAAAGTAAAACAATTTATAGATATTCTTGAAAACAAAGGAACGCCCGAGCAAACCGACGTAGTTGTCGTAAATGCGGCGGCGGCGATAAATACCATAAGCGGACAAAACGACTTTCACAAAGCGATAGACGAAGCGCGCGAATCGCTTGTTTCGGGAAAAGCAAGGGCAATACTCGAAAAATTGAGGGAATATTAAACTAAAAGTTTTGTAAGTACGTTTACAAAAATTGTAAAATTTAAGTTTTTTGTAAATGTACTTGCAAAACTTCCGATAAATAAAGTATATTATTGTTATCGGAGGTTTTATTTATGGATATACGAAACAGAGACGGTTATATAAAATGGATTGATTCGGTAATAGATACCGAATTTGTTAAGGTTATTGCAGGAGTGCGCCGAAGCGGGAAGTCGATGATTTTACAAATGGTTCGCGATTACATAATATCGCGCAATGTCGCTTCAAAAAACGTAATGTTTCTCAATTTTGAAAGCAATAAGTTAAATTCGTATAAAACGTCGGAAACTCTTATGGAATACATTTTGAAACAAATCGGCGAAACAAAAGAAAAAATATATTTTTTGTTCGACGAAATACAGGAAGTCGATAATTGGCAAAAAGTCGTGAACGGACTTCGGGTCGATTTTAATTGCGAAATTTATATTACGGGAAGCAACGCAATGCTACTTTCGGGCGAATTGGCGACGTATTTAACGGGCAGATATATAGAATTAAAAGTTTTTCCGCTTTCGTTTAAAGAATATTTGCAATTTACTAAAACGGACGTAAATTCGTCGAAAGTTGATGTAAAATTCAAAGAATATATGGAATGGGGCGGATTTCCTATGCTTCCCGCAATAGACGACAAATTGCTTAAAAAAGCGGTTTTGGAATCGATTTTCGACAGCGTTTTGCTAAAAGACGTTATGTTAAGAGGAGTAATTAAAGAAAAAAACGTCTTGTTAAGGATAACAAATTATCTGCTCGATACGATAGGAAATCCCGTTTCCGCGCAAAAAATAGCGAATTTTTTTACGTCAAGCGGCTTGAAAACCAATCATAATTCGGTCGCAAAATACTTGAATTTATTAGAAGAAGCGTTTATTTTTTACAAAGTGGACAGATACGACGTCAGAGGAAAAAATTATCTAAAAACTCTCGGAAAATATTACGCGGTCGACAACGGAATAAGAAATATTAAACTCGGAAAAAGCGGAAATCTCGGTTCGCAAATTGAAAATATCGTATATATAGAATTAAAAAGAAGAGGATTCGACGTTTTTACAGGAAATATCGACGGCAAAGAAATTGATTTTGTGTGCTTCAAAAACGGGGACATTCAATATTATCAAATTACGTATCAAATGCCCGATAATAGCCGAGAACAAGACAATTTATTACTCATAAAAGACAACTACAAAAAAACGATTATTACGGCAAATCGGATGGACGTCGGCGAAGTAAACGGCATTGAAATTGTGCATATAGTTGATTTTTTGCTTGAAAACTAATTATTTTTACGCTAACTTTTGGGAGGAATTATGAAAATATTCGGAACAACGTTTCCATTTATTGAAAGCGCAAACGCGGACGACGAGCGGCTCGGACGGCTTGTGGCAAACTATGAATTTCTGAAATCGCTGCTAAATTATTCGTCGTTTGACAGGTTTCATTTGTTTTGTTTGAGTCCAAATCACGCGCAAAATACGATAAATAAACTGATAGCGGATATGTCTATTTCAAACGGCGCAAAGCAAAAAGTTGAAATATTTCTTTACGATTCGCTAAAACGTCAACTTCAAACGACTGCTTATCATTGCTTTCATCTTGGCGGCTGGACTTATCATTTTAACGGCACTATCTATCTTCGCAACGCTTACGCAAAAGAGGCGTTTCCCGTTACGGGCATAATTCACTCGCTCAACGCGACGGCAATGCCTTCTTATGTTCAGGGACTTATAACATCGAACGCGCAGGAATACGACGGCGTTTTTTGCACAAGTAGCGACGGAAAAGAAGTGATGCGCAAAAAAATATCGCTTGCCGAAAATTTGAACAAAAACGCGAAATATTGCGGAAAATTATCACTCGTGCCTCTCGGATACGACTTTTCGCTCGACGAAAAAATGGACAAAACGCAGGCGAAAACCGCTTTGAATTTTGAACAAAACGCAAAATATATTTTGTATTTAGGACGACTTTCACCGTCGTCGAAAGCGGATTTGTATCCGTTGCTTTTGACGTTTAAATCGCTTAAAAAAAGAGTGGATTTCAAAATAAAATTAGTACTTGCAGGCGGCGTAAATCCAAACGAACTTAAAGTTCACAAGGATATGATTCGCGAATTGGGTTTGGATTACGACGTTCAACTTATGATAAATTTTGATTTGGCGAAAAAAAGAGCGCTTATTTCGTCGGCGGACGTTTGCGTCGCGCCGTCGGACAACATTCAAGAAACGTTTGGGATTTCGATTATTGAAGCGGCTGCCTGCGGAATTCCCGTCGTCGCCGCCGATATTGACGGATACAAAGATTTGGTCGTTCAAAACGAGACGGGATTTAAGATAAAAACCACGTGGCTCGACGATTTTGAGCCGTGCGAAATGGATTGTTTATACGATTTTCCCGTTATGCAAATTATGCTTTCGCAGGCGATGGCTATCGATTGCGACGAAATGGAAGAAAAAATATTTTTGCTTTTGAGCGACGACGATTTGCGCAAAAAAATGGGCGAAAACGCGGCAAAACGCGCAGTCGAAAATTATCGCTGGGACGTCGTGATAAAGCAATACGAAAAAGAATGGGATTATCTAAAAGAGCAGGCGATAAAGGCGGGAAAGCCAAAAAAAGTTGCGCAAAATCCGTATTCTAATAATTATTTAGAGACATTTTCGCATTATCCTACGCGAATTTTTAACGAAAATTTAATTTTAAGTTTGACTTCCGACGGCGAAGACGCGGTAAAAAATACGAAACAAATTCCGCAAGCGTACGGCGATTGTTCGACGGCAATCGACATAGAATATTTGAAAAAAATTATGGAATATTTGTCGCAAAACGGACAAAAAAGCGTTAAAAATTTGTTTATGAAATATCCCGACGAGCATACGAAAGGACGATTTACGATTTTGTGGGCAGTAAAATATCGCCTGTTAAAATTTGTCGAAGAGAAAAGCGAATGATTATAGGAATTTCGGGATATACCGGCGGCGGGAAAAGTAGCGCGGCAAAGTATCTTGCGGAAAAAGCGCCGTCTTTTTTTCTTGTCGATGCGGATAAAATTGCAAGAAAAATTATGTTAGAAAATTGCGATTTAATAAACGAAGTCGCCAAAAATTTTAACGTCGTAAAAAACGGAAAAATCGATTTTGCAAAACTTGGAAACGTCGCTTTTGAAAGCGTTGAAAATCTGAAAAAACTCAATTCAATAACATTTCCTTACATAATATCCGCTATAAATAACGAAATTTGCAAAACAAAATTTTTGATTATGGATATTGCGCTTTTGCCGCTTGTTTCTTCGTTGTGCGAAAAATGCGATTTTTTAATTTGGATAGAAAGCGACGTAGAAAAAAGAGTGGAAAGATTGCAAAAAAGAAGCGGTTTGGACGTTTGCGCAATAAAAAATCGCGTCCAAAAACAAATGGACTTAATGCCCGCTCCCGTTGAAGAAAGTTTATGGAAAATTGTCGAAAATAACTCGTCTTTTGAAAATTTATTTGAAAAAATAGACGAAATTTGCAATAAATATGCCTTAAATTAGCGCGGCAAAAAGTATTTTCGAGGCGAAAATTTAACAGAGAATATTTTTAAGGAGATATTATGGGACAGAATTATTTTAACAGCATTCCGTTCAGCAAAAAAGTGCGCGAATTGGGAAAATGCAGATTTATGGATTCAAACGAATTTAACGGCGTTGAAAAACTTAAAGGCAAAAAAATCGTGATTGTCGGCTGCGGCGCGCAGGGGCTTAATCAAGGATTAAATTTAAGAGACAGCGGACTCGACGTTTCGTATGCGCTTCGCAAAGAAGCGATTGAAACAAAACGTCAAAGTTTCAAAAACGCTTCAGAAAACGGTTTTAAGGTCGGACTTTACGAAGAATTGATTCCAAGCGCAGATTTGGTGGCAAATCTCACTCCCGACAAACAGCACACTTCGGTGGTAAACGCGATTATGCCGCTTATGAAAGAAGGCGCGTCTCTTCTTTATTCGCACGGTTTTAACATAGTCGAAGAAGGAATGCAGGTTCGCAAGGACATAACAGTTATTATGGTCGCGCCGAAAAGTCCGGGTTCGGAAGTTCGCGAAGAATATAAGCGCGGTTTCGGCGTTCCGACTCTTATCGCGGTTCATCCCGAAAACGACCCGCGCGGCGACGGCTTTGAAATCGCAAAAGCGTATTGTTGCGGAACCGGCGGCGACAGAGCGGGCGTTTTGGAAAGTTCGTTTGTCGCGGAAGTAAAAAGCGACCTTATGGGCGAACAGACGATTTTGTGCGGAATGTTGCAAACGGGCTCGATTTTGGCTTTCGATAAAATGATTGCAAACGGAGTAGATTCGGCTTACGCTTCGACTCTCGTCCAATACGGATGGGAAACGATTACGGAAGCGTTAAAACACGGCGGAATTACAAATATGATGGACAGATTGAACAATCCCGCAAAACTATTAGCGTTTGACATTGCCGAAGATATTAAGGAAATTTTAACTCCGCTTTATCAAAAGCATATGGACGATATTCTCGACGGCGATTTTTCCAAAACTATGATGGAAGATTGGGCGGCGGGCGACAAAAATTTACTAAAATGGCGCAAGGAAACGGGAGAATCGGCGTTTGAAAAAGCGAAAGGCAACGCAAAAGATTCGATAAAAGAGCAGGAATATTTTGACAACGGAATTTTGATGATTGCGTTTGTAAAAGCGGGCGTGGAACTTGCCTTTGAAACTATGATACAAGCGGGAATTTTGGAAGAATCGGCGTATTACGAATCGCTTCACGAGGTTCCTTTGATAGCAAATACGATTTCGCGCAAAAAACTTTACGAAATGAACGTCGTAATTTCGGACACTGCGGAGTATGGAAATTATTTGTTCAGCAATTCGGCTATTCCGCTTCTTAAAGATTATGTCGACGAACTTACGGAAGACGTTATAGGAATGCCCGCCGCGACAAGCGACTACGGCGTGGACAATCGCGATTTAATTGAGGTAAACGATTTTATTCGCAATCATCCGATTGAATACGTAGGCGCGGAACTTCGCGGATATATGACGGAAATGAAAGCGATAATATAATATCTGTTTTTATCGGGGGCAAATTTTTTTGCCCTTTTGTTTTTATTTAATTTTTTCCCAATCAAACATTTTTCCCGGGTCCCATTTTACGTCTTTTCGCAAGCCCAAATCTACAAGTTCTTGCGTTGCGATATGCTGATGTCCGACGATAAATTTAATTTTTCGTCGTTTTTTTATGTCGTCAAGCAAAAAATTCAGCGACGAATATTGTTTTTGCGAAAACGGCGATTCCTCGTTTCCTATCAATTCTATTCCTATTGAAAAATCATTTACGCCGCTGCGATTATCTGGCTCTGGCATTTTTGATACGCCCGCGTGCCACGCTTTTTTTTCTTCGGGAACAAGATTGTAAATTTTGCCGTTTCTATCGATAACGTAATGGGAACTTACGTCGTAATCTATAAGAATTTTTTTGCATTTGTTAAAAGAAAACGCGAATTTTGGATATAAAACGCCCGCGTTCATCGCGTGAATTACGACCGTGTCAATTTCGCCGCCTGCGCGTTCGCTCCAAATATTCGGTAAAAAATCGGTTATTATTTTCATTTTTTAAAGATTTACTTTAAACGAAATATCCCAAACGTTTCGTAATTCTCTGTCGGTCATAAATTCGTAAGAAATATCGACGTCGACGACTTTTTTTCTGACGGGAAAACGAACTCCGCCGCCGCAAGTCAAATACCACGGCGTTTCAAAATCCGTAAATATTTCTTTTGCCGCGCCAAAACGCAAACGAACGGGAATCGCTATTTGCTGTTCAAGTCCGCCGGCAAATCGCCAATTTTGGTCTCTGTAAAGCGGAATTTTTCCTTCCGCGACAAGCAAAGTCGCATAACTCGCCGTAAACGAGCCGCCCAAACTCAACGAAGGCGGAGAATTTTCATTATAACGATATTCTTTGTAAATTTCGCTTCCGATTTCCTTTTCCGAAGAACTTGAATTGTGATAAAAATTAAAAGTCGGAACATTATTAAAAACAAGTCCGAAATCGATATGGTTAGATAATTCTATTAAAAAACCTATGTCCAAGCCGAAACCGTAAGCCGTTCCGCTTTGGTCGTATTCGCTTCCGCTTCCGCCTGTCGTTCTCGCCGACGAAACGCTTAAATTTGCGCCCGCCGAAAACGGAGGAAGTATCCATAAATCCGAAAATCTGTAAGAAGCAAGCGTAGAAAAATACAGTTCCTGATAAAAACTTTCGGGATGTCCGCTGTAAATAAGCGAATGCCCCCAGCCAATTTCTCGCGTGGCTTTTTCCATAAACGAAGCCGAAACCGTGTTTAAGAGTCCGAATCTGTTTTGATAACTCAAAGACGCTTGCGGTCCGTCTATCCACGATGCGCCCGCAGGATTGTAAAACGCTCCGTAAGCGTCTTTGGACAGCGCGACGTAGCAATTTCCCATCGCTTTTGCCCGCGCCGATTTTGCAACGGTGCGCATAGACGGGTCTATACCGGATAATTTATTATCCATTTTTACTGGCGTTTTTTGAAAATCGTTGCCTATAAGCGCAATTAAAAGTCCGACTCCCATATAAGACGACGACGAAATTATCATCGGCTTTATGTTGTTTACTTCTTCGCCGAAATATCTTGTAAGTTCAACTGCGGTCGAAAGCGTGTCTATTTCGTGCATACGAAAAATTGCGGTTTTTACGACATCGTCCAAAGCCGCGCCCTGTTCGCCTTGCAAATTGCATTCGTTTACAATTTTTCTACTCGTTACGTCTACCATTTTTAACATTACGGCATAACGTTCGTTATTGAAAGCGACGTCGCCCAGAATCATTCTGTCTAATTGAAGCGAAGAACCAAGCACGGCGGCGCAACGCGGTTCGTGGCAATACGACGGAAAATTGCCGCCCATAATTTCGTACGCTTCTTCCATTCTATCCTGCGTGAAAACGTTGTATCTGCCTATCTCTTCAAGCGCGTCGCGAACGCTTCGCACGGCTTCTACAGCCATAAGCGAATCGCCTGTGTTCGTATAAAGATTAAAAACGCCTATCGGGGTCGTCGTATAATCGCTTTCGGCAAACAAAGCCGCCGCAAAACATACGCAAAAGAGAGTTAATTTTATATTTTTCACTTTTTCTCCTTCATAAATTTTCTACTTGAAAAGTATTATTTCTTTCGTGTAGCGTTTTTTCTCTTTAACATCGTCAATCGTAACGTTTACGAAATAACGTCCGTTTCTGCACATTTCGTCGCCGCGAGTGAAAATTGCGGAGTTGGGTTCAACTTCGATTTTGTTTGCTCCCGCGCGCGAAAGTTGCTTTCTTCCGTCCCAAAATAAATAATACGTTTCGCCCGGATTAAGCCCGTTCAGTTCCGTATGATACACCATAGTTCCTTCGGCGCTGTAAATCGAGACCTTTGCCGACGGCTTATATTTTGTTCCGCTTGCTTTCGGCGTAATTTTTATGCAAGTTCCTTTCACTTCGCTGTTCATATTTCTAATTTTGAAAGAATAGTCGTTCATAGGCGAAACAAACGGCGAAAACGGATTCGGACTTACTTCGACCATAACGTCCGTTTCGAGTCCTCTGCCTATAATTCCGAGTCGAATATTCCCGTTAAGTTTGTTTAAAAATTTTTCTATATTAAGCGAAAGCGATTTTTCTTCGCTTTTGTACGTTGCGTTTTCATCGATAAATCTTTGAGAATCGTCTCGCGCGGGCGACGTTTTCGCCGAATTTTTCGGCAGCGGATATCTCCAAGTAAGAGAATCTTCGTCCCAAACGGCTATATCCAATTTTGATTCGTCGCTTTGTCCGTTTTTCAAGTCGTTATGATAAATTTCAGGAACGTAAAGTTTGACTTCGGCGTTTAAGTTTTCGTCGGAATGCCTTTTTATTTCAAACACGTCCGAAATTATGAAAACATTCCCTCCACTTGTATCGGCGTCCTTTTCTACGTTGTGCAAAATGAAGTTTTTAAGTTCGGGATTGTCGAGCGTAACTATAATCGGATTTTCGTCGTGTTTAAATTTCAGTTCGGCGGTTTTTTTGTCGTTTGCCGAATAATTTACCGCTTTTGTCGTATCGGCATTTTGCATTACGGGATGTGCGATAAGCACGCCTTTTTCGCCGCCCAAACTAAACTCGTGTCGGACTTTGGAATTTATTTGCGCGACAATATACGCTCTTCCGACGAAAGTAGAATCCGGCTTGAACAAACCGCTTCTTACGTCGAAATTTTTCGCCAAAATCGACGGTTTTATTAGCCACGAAGGCGTTGCCGAAACCAGTTCGCCGCTTTTGTCTCTCGCCTCGACGCCAAAAATTACGCTTTCGGTATTTTTAATAAAACTCGAATTTTCTGGTCTTGAACGCAAAACCGCTTCAATTTTGTCTATTTTGCTGTTTGTAACTTTTACGATAGTTTTTTTGGTTTCCGTCGTACCGTTTAACGAAACGGTGAGTTCGGCTTCTCCTGCGGATTTTCCCGTAATTATCGCGGAGGCGTTTGCGGGACTTACATTCAAAATTTTAGAGTTGTTTGTACCGAATGAAAATCTGCCGCTTATATCTTTTATTTTTTCATAATTCGAGCCGAAATACGCTTCGACATAAACGTCCATTCGTCCGTCCAACGCAAGCGTTATGGAATCGCTGTTTCCCATCGGAAGTACTTCCCAGTGAGAAATAATTTTGGGGTCTGCCGCTACAAATTTTGTATACGGATATTTTTCGTTGCCGTAAATTGTTCCGTCCGCCGTTTCTATTCTAAAATAATATTCGATATCGCTTCCCGCTTTGCTTCCAAGGTCCGCGTCAAACGAAACGGTTACGTCCGACGGATTTACGTTTGTCGTCGTCGAATCGTATTTGGTTTCGCCTTTCCGTCTGTAAAACGCTTGCGCTTTTGCAACGGCGACGCCAGCCCATTTTGAAAGTTCAAGTTTCGCGATTGTCGTATCGTTTTTTTCCGATTTTTTATACTTAAACGGCATAAGAATTACGTCGGTTTCTTCTTCATTATTTACAGTTAAAGCCCTTTGAACGCAGGCGATTATAGTAGAATCCGAACTTGTCGCTCTCGCCAAATAACGAACTCCAAGCGCGGCGTTTTCAAGTTTGTTGTTTTCGTTGTCCAAAGTTTGCACGAGCGGCGAATATACCGTAATAATAATAGACGGGTCGTGCGCGGTTTGTTCGGGGCTTGTTTTCGCCGTCCAGATAATTGTCGCGTTTGCCTCTTTTGTGTGAATATTTATAAACGAAACGTCGTGCTTGGGGTTACCCGCACGAAATTTCCCGCCTTCGACGGTTGTTTCGTCGCTTGTCGTTTTTTCTGCCTGCAAAGTTTGCTCAACAAAATCTTTTGTTCGTCCGTTTCCGTTTGCAAAAATTTTGTAATTGCCTGCGGGAATCCTGAAAAACGTAAATTTCCCGTCGCTGCCGGTTTTGGCGACGGCGACCTGAACTTGGTCGCTTGTTCTTATAAGCGATACCGAAACGTCGGAATGTACGGGAATAACTTTACCCTCGATAGTCGCGAATGCGTTTATATCAAAATTCTGCGAATAAGTATTTCCTTTTTCAATTCCGTTTGTCGCGTTTGTGAAAGCGTTGTTAAGCGCATCAAATCCTTCCGCCGTAAATTTCAACTTGTAATTAAAACCTGCGCCGGATTTTGACGGCACGCTTACGGCGTATGTTCCGTAAACTTTGTCGGTGGTCGTCGTAATTATTATTGAATCTTTTTTATTCGTTGTGTCAATTACTTCCAATTTCGCATTTATCACAGCCGCGCTGTTTTTTACAAGTTCTCCCGTAGAATTTGCGAGCCAACTCACTCCGTAAAGCGTTCCTTTAAGCATTGCCGCGCCGCTGGGCAAGGTAATTTGCATATTTTGGCTCGACGAAACCGTAACCGTTCTTTCAACCGGAGCAAGCCCCGTTTTTGTCGCCGTTATTTTGTACACTCCCGCGGCGAGCGAAAACGAAAATCTGCCGTCGCTGGGGGTTGAAAGTAGCGACGCAATTTCAGTATTTCCGTCTCCGCTCAATATTCTTACGGTTGCGCCCGTTACGGGATTTCCATCTTCATTTGTAACGATTCCCGAAAAAGTATGCGGATTTCTTTTTATTTGAAAATTCGCCATTTTATTCGTTTCGTTCGGCAACTGCACGCGCTGCGATTTATTTATAAAATCCTGCCTGCCGACGGTTATCGTCCAATCGCCAAAAGAGCAGTTAAGCACGTAATTTCCATCGGGAAGCGACTGCGTTTTTACCGTGTCGCCGTTGTCGGAAACCGCGATGATATTAGCCAAATTTACGGGAACTCCCGTCGTAGAATCCGTGATTTTTCCGTAAATCGAAGAAAACGGTCTGCTAAGATAAAATTCGACATACGCCGTTTCGCCGTCGCGTATTTGTACTATTTTATTTTCGCTGCTGTAACCTTCTTTTTTTATTGAAATTCTGTGCGTTCCGACGCTGCGGCTTCTTTCCGCGCCTCCGGTATTGTCGGTGAAAAAGAAAATCGTCTCTTCAAGCGAGCCCTGCAAAACTTCCGCTTCTATTTCGGCAAGAGCAAGTTCCTGCGTAAATGTATGCCCGCCGAAAATAATTTTTTCATACGCTTTTACGTTAATAGTTCCCGACGGCGAATCGTAGTGAAATTTCGACAAATCGCCCGCCTGTCCGCTTCCGTCGCTATACATCGTAACTACGCGCCACGAATATTCGTTGTCGCTCAAAATATCTTTCGCGCTCATAGAAAGTTGCGCTTCGGAGGTATTGCTTACGACAGGAAATTGCCCCGCCGTAACTTCATCGCTCCAAACCAATATTTGCACGTTCACTCCGCCCGGTATCGGCGCTTGCGTATAAACAAAAACCTTATATATGTTTGCCGTCGGGTCTAAATTTTTCCATCTGAAAGTAATATTTCCGTTATTGTCGGTATGTTTCAACGTGTCGGTTTTGTCTTTATTCGCCGATACGGGAAAAACGTTTTCAGGCGTTTTTCTATTCGCCGCGCCGGGTCCCAAAGCGTTTGGACTTATACCGAAAAATCCCGGTATAGACACGTCTCCCGCAGTAAACGCAGGACTGTTGCCGTAATTGTTAAACACGAACCACGAATAATCTTTTCCCGGCGAAAGCGGCGGGGGAGCGGTCGCAAAAATTCCCGACTGGTCTGGCTCGCCGTATGTTACGCTGTTGTCTTTCGTTATGGTTTGCCAAATCATCGAAACGCCGTTTATCGATTCGAGAGACATTCCGTCTATCGCTCCGCTTATGTCTATTTTTTCGTCGGAAAGAAGAACGTGCGAATATGGAACTCCGCTCGGTTTTGTCCACGAAAGCGTGGGAGTGGTATTATTTACCAATCCGCTTCTTGGACTTATTATATTGCTTTGCGCGGAATGTTTTACTATAATTTTTACTTCGTTTGAAATTCGCTTTTTTGCGGTATTGCTAACGATATTGCTAACGATTACGTAATTTATTCCCGCTCTAAAATTCGTATTTTGCGGCAATTTAAAAGAAATTTGTTTTACGAGAGGATTATACGAACTAACGACGATTGGAGAAGCGGTACCTATTTTTTCGGAATAATTTGCAATATTGGCGCCGCCGGGATTTCTGCTGAACCAAATGTCGCAATTTCCCAAATCATCGTCAATATCGACAAATCCTATGGTTATCGTCGTGTCGTTTTTTACGACCCAAGTCGGATATTCCACAATGGGAAAACTGTGCTGTCCAAAAATAGAAGCGGCAAACAATAAAACAAAAATCCTAATCATATTCTTCATAATTTTTATTTACTCCGTTTTCAAAAGTTATAAACTAATCCGGTTTTTAACGCAGGCAAAGGCAACAAATCCAATTCGAGCATAAATTGTATTTTTGTTCCTATCACTCCGCCGCCCGAAAGCACGGGAAGCATAACGCCTTTTCCGTAACGAATAAGAAACGGCTGGTCTTGACTGCTTAATACTTTTTTGCCGTCGTCCAAAAAGTCAAGGTCAAAATCAATCGAAATTATTCCCAAATTGCCGTAAAACCAACCGAGTTTTCCGTTTATCAACAATAAATGGTCTAAACTCATACCCATACGAAAATCAAGTCCGTCCTGTAAAAATTCAGGCGGTTCGTCGCCCGTCTTTTTTCCAATATTTCGGTCGGTCAATCCAATATACGTTTTGCCTATGAATTTTGAATACGAAACCGAAAGATGTTCGGGTATAATATTGTACTTAAACGTTAAAACGTGCGGAAGTTCCCATTTCATTTTGGTGTTTGCGCTTAAATCGACCGTTTGCGTTTCGCTTTCCATAAATTTGTTCAAACTGTCAATTATATATTTTTGGTCGCTCAATTTTTCTTTGTCAAAACTAAAAGTAGAGGCGTTTATAAAAAACGGCAAAACGTATTTTCCCGATAGCGACCCCTTCGCTTCGTCCTTAAACATAAATCTCATAACAAGGTCAAAATTCCAAAATCTTGCGGCAAACGTGGGAGTCCAGCGTTCAAGCGAATATTCGCCGTTAAGCGAATTTTTTAACGAATAATCTATAGGAACCGACGGACCGGGCATACCTTCTACTTTTGTGCTTACTTTTCCGTAAATATCCATATCTATGTGGGCGTTCGCGTTAAAATAAAATCTGTGTCTGTGCAAATTTAAGCCGACCGTAACAAGTTTGTTTATCTTATAAACATAGCCGAAAGTCATCGCTTCCCAGCCCAAAGAAAAATCGATGGGAATGTTAAAACTTCCGCGCAAAAGCATTCCTATATTTTCGTTTATACTTCCGTCTTCGTTTGTAAGCTCGTACTCAAAACTCGGAATTCCCGTTTGATTTTCGTATTTAAGCGACATCACGTTCATATGAGAAAACGTAGAAACGCCGCCAAGCATAGGAACGTCGACTTTTATGGTGGTGTTTGCAAATTGCCGCGCCGCCATATTCGGCATAAATTGTTCTCCGTCTTTGGAAAGATTTATTTTCGCGCTGTTAAGAATAGTTTGGGTAAGTTCGTAACTCGGTTTGAATTTTACGGGAATATTTACGGAATAATATCCTTTTGCGTTTTCAAAATCGACGTCGAGCGGCGATTTTAGATAATCGTAGTCAAAGCCGATTCCCAAAGAAGCGTTAAAATCGGGAGTGGGAAGAAGTTCGCCTAAATCTTGCGCCAAAGCAAAAATTGTTCCAAAAAATAAAAAAATACATACTTTAATAAAAAATTTCATTAACGTCTTTCTCTACTTTTTAACGTTTTTTAAGTTTTTCCGTTAATAAAATAATTATTTCCCTCCCCCCCCCCGACGAAAAAAAATGAAAAAAATGTGAAAAAAAAGTTTTTTTTACGATTTTGGAATAAAATTAAAGCATAAATTTGCGGAATATTGTATATTTACATTTGGAATTGATGTAAAATTTTTAAAAAAGGAGTTTTTTTGTGAAATATTTAATTGGATTTTGTATTGCGTCCGTTTTGATTTTAGTCGGATGCAAATCTTTTGAAGACAACGAAAAAGACGTAAGCAAACGTTTGGCAGTTTTGGAACAGAAAGGGCTTCCCGATTCGCTAATATCTTCGGCGCGGCTTGCTCTTTCGCAAGCGCAGGGAGACAAAAGAAGAAACAAACCGACCGACGCGGATAAAAAAATGAAAGAGGCGATTTCTCTCGTTAAAAACGCGGAAGTTGCGCTTCAAAATTCGCTTGCCTCAAAGCCCGACGTTGTTGCAAGATTAAACGCGCTAAGCGAAAAATCAAACAAGGATTTTCGCGGATTACACAAGAAAGAAGCGGATTCTTTGCTTGCGGCAGCGGATTCTCTGTTAAAAATCGATTATGTTTTTAAGGCGCAGAATATTGTTAGCAATTTTGAAAACGATTACGCTAAAAAATTAAAAGACCAAGCGACAGCCGATTCTCTTACTTTGCGAATTGTAGGAACTTGGACGTTTTTGGACACCGCAAAACACAGCGAAGATAAAAACGTAAACGCGGTCGACAGAAAAGTATTTACGTTTAAAAAAGACGGCGGCGCGTATTTTCTCGGCGAAAAGAAAGGACAAACGTCTCCTTATTCAAAAATAGACGCGAAATTTGAAACTTTTGGAACTTGGGACATAAAAGGCGACGTAATTTACATTACCGCGACAAAATTTGTTCAGCACAGACAATCGTCGTGGCAAATGAACGAATTTACAAACAAATGGGGACACATAAGTCCGCAAACGGGTCAGTTTGTAGAAGGCAAAGCGAATGTAGTGGAAGGCGAAACTTTGGATACGGGGCATAAAGATTTGGATAAACAAAGTCGCAATGTTTCTTTCAAAGAATTGGAAGAATGGTATAAATTTAGAAAATAATTGTTTCCTTTGTTTTTGATTTTTTGATAACAAAGAGAAGTTAAGCGAAAAGTTTAATTTCTCTTTGTTTTTTAAGGTTACAAAATAGAACCGACTTTATACTCTTTCGCTTTTGGAAATTTTTTGCTCCAAATTTCAACTTGTTTTGCAAACTCGTCGACCTGTTCTTTTGCCGAACCTACCAAATCCTCTCCTCTGTTTATAATTGCGGTCAACTCTTCTATGGAAAGTTTTAATTCGCTTTTTGCCAAACGTTCAAGCAAATCGTTTTTTGCTATTTTGCCGTTTCGCAAATCTCTAACCGCCGAAACCGCGTTTTCCTTAATAATTTCGTGCGCCGTTTCGCGACCTACGCCTTTTTTAACGCTTTCCATAAGAATAGTCGTTGTCGAAAGAAAAGGAAAATAATATTCGTTTTCGCGTTTTATTACCGCTTCAAAAACTTCCATTTGATTTAAAACGCTCAAAAATGTTTCAAAAAGTCCGTCGGTCGCAAAAAAAGCGTCCGGCAAAGCTACTCTTCGCACTACGCTGCACGAAACGTCGCCTTCGTTCCACTGATTTCCCGAAAGTCCGAAAAGCATCGCGACGTATCCCGACAAAATTACACG
The DNA here is from genome assembly GCA_009787445.1 of Chitinivibrionia bacterium. Taxonomy (GTDB): domain Bacteria; phylum Fibrobacterota; class Chitinivibrionia; order Chitinivibrionales; family Chitinivibrionaceae; genus WRFX01. Next base: position 28,717 of record WRFX01000003.1, read on the forward strand.
AAGTCCGTTTATGCGCTCGCAAGAACGACTATTCATTTTATGCGGCATTGCGGAACTTCCTACTTGTCCTTTTGCAAAGCCCTCGCTTGCGGTTTCGTTGCCCGCCATTATTCGCAAAGTCGCGCAAAAACTTCCCGCGCCGGCGGTCAAATTATAAAGCGAACTCACGACTTCGTAATCGAACATTCGCGGATAAACCTGCCCGACCGCGTTCATAGTTTTGGATATTCCCAAATGTTTCGCCAAAGAATTTTCAAGTTTTTCGACTTTTAATTTATCGCCGTCAAAAAGCGTGAGCAGGTCTAATTGCGTTCCGACCGCGCCCTTTATTCCGCGAACCGCATAATTTTCTATAATTCTGTCCAAATTTTCCAAGCCCAAAAGCAACTCCTGACCAAACATCGCGATTCGTTTGCCGAAAGTCGTCGGTTGCGCCGCGACGTTATGCGTTCTCGCGGTAATTATCAAGTCCCTGTATTTAACTGCCTTTTCGCTCATTTTAACGAGCGCGCAAATTGTTTTTTCGCGAATAATTTTAAGCGATTCAAAAATTTGCAACTGCTCTACGTTTTCGGTCAAATCGCGACTTGTCATACCTTTGTGAATATGTTCAAATCCCGCCAAATCGCAAAATTCTTCAATTCTCGCCTTAACGTCGTGTTTCGTAATTCTTTCGCGAGAATCAATACTTTGCAAATTTACGTTTTCTTTTACTTTTTCGTAATTTTCAATCGCTTCTTGCGGAATATCCAAACCCAATTCTTTTTGCGATTTCATAACGGCAATCCAAAATTCGCGTTCCAAAATTACTTTGCCCTCGCTCGACCATATTTTTTTTATTTCGCTTCCCGCGTATCTTTGCGCCAAAACATTTTCAATTTTGTCCATAGTTTTTCCTTATTTTACAAATTTTTACTGCAAAAATACGATATTTGGCATTTGACAAACGGAAATTTATTATTTTGTCAAATAATTCGTTGACTTATTTGAAAGGTAAAACGAAAAAATGTTTTTGGAATTTCTGTTACAAAATTTAGATATATCGTTATTGAGAAGCCGACTTTTCGCGGCTTGTTGTGCGCTTGTTATGTCGTTTATTCTCGGAATAATTTTGTTTCCGCCGCTGATTAAATTTTTGCGAAAAAAAGATTTCAGTTCGGAACTTGAAAAAAGCAAAAGCCAACCCGTTCAGCCCGCGGGAATATTATTCGCCGCAATAATTATTGCCGTTTCTCTTTTAACTGCGCGATTTAACGCGATAGTAATTTCCGCGCTTTCGATTTATATTTTATACGCGCTAATCGGCGCCGTCGACGACATCGTAAAGGTAAGAAGCAAGAAAAAAATCCAAAGCGGAGAGCAAAAAAAGAAGTCGTATCTTTACAAAGCGGACGGAATTTCGGCAAACGTTCGGCTCGGACTTTACCTTATTTTTGCGTTTTTGGTTTCAATTGTCGCGTATCATTACGTTCCCGATATAAACAAAAATATAACGATTCCTTTCGTTTCGACAAACAGGGTTACGGTCGATTTGCCGTTTTGGGTTTTCGTTTTAATTGCGACTTTCGGAATTGCCGCCGTCGCAAACGGAGTAAATTTCACCGACGGTTTAGACACGCTTGCCACGGTTCCGCTTATTACAAATTTTATTTTTGTCGCGATTGTCGCATATATCGCCTCGCGCCCCGACTGGAGCGGATATTTGCTCGTTCCGTTTGCAAGCGGTACAAACGAAGTCGTGCCTATCGTGGGAGCGGTTATCGGCGTATTGTTCGCGTATTTGTGGTTTAATTCCTCGCCGTCGTCTATAATTATGGGCGACAGCGGTTCAATAGGACTTGGCGGACTACTTGGCGCGCTTTTTATTTTGCTGAAAGTAGAATTTTTTGTTCCGATTATCGCGTTTGTGTTTTTGGCGGAATTTGCGTCAAGTTTTTTGCAAATGTTTTATTTCAAAATTTCAAAAGGAAAGCGAATTTTCAAATGCGCGCCCGTTCATCATCATTTTCAATTTTTAATGCGCGAAAAAAACTGCTTTTGCAAAATACAAGATATAAAATCCGAACTAAAAGACGGCGACAATTTATCGGACGAAACGCTGGCAAAAATTGCGCGAAGATGGCAAAATAAAGACATAAATTCCAAAATTATTTGGCGTTTTCACATCGTTTCGTTTATTTTGTTAGTATTGACTCTTGTTTTGTATATGAAAGTGCGGTAAATATGGTTACGGACATAAAAAGCAATTACACGTCGCCGGCGGGCAAAGAATTTACGCTTGTCGCGGGAAGATTTGCGGGAATTTCGCCCGCAAGCAACGTTTTGGACGTCGGCTGCGGCTACGGCGACGGCGTTTGCAATATCGTTTCGGAATTTCGCTGCAAGGCGACCGCGATAGACATAAACAAAGACAACATAAAAATCGCGCAGACATCCGCCGAACAAAGAAGAATAAGCCACCTGATAACATTTATAACAAGCGACGTTTTGCAAGAACAAATTCACGAAAAAGCATTTGATTTAATACTCGCGGAAGGCGGCGTTTTAACGATGTTAGGACGCGAAAAAAGCGTAGAAATGATAAATAAATTACTTTCGCCCCGCGGATGGCTTGCGTTTTCGGATTTAATTTTTCTCACAAATAACGACAAAATTCCCCCCGAAATACTAAACATTTACGACGACGAAAGATTCAAATACGAAACGGAATCGGGTTACCGAAAACTTTTGAAATCGCAAGGATTTGACATTCATCTTATGACTTTGGTTCCGCAAAGCGGCTGGGACAATTATTACGCGCATATGGCTCGTCGTCTCGAAGACCAAACGGGATTTTTTGCGGACAAACAGGTAAAAACGTTTTTCCATCGCGAAATGGATATTTTTTATCGCTTGGAAGCGTTTAAGTACATCGGCTATCTTTTTGGGTTAGTGCGAAAATCGTCTTAATCTTAACTTTCGTCTGAATTTAACGCTTTGACCTGCAAAGTAAGTTTATCGAAAGAAATTTGCGGATTTTCAAGTATCGCCGCTCGCACCGTTTTTAATTCTCCGGGAGATAGCCAAAATAAATTTTCGCTGAAAGAAACAGGATAAAATAATTCTCCGTTGCTATCGACAAAATCCAATTGAACCGCGGCGGCAAAATGCTTTCCCGTGTTTCGCAAAACAATAACGGCGGTTCTCGAATCCGTTTTAAGTTCCGCGTCAACAGTCGTTTTCGGCATATTAAGTATCGGCGACAAATCGGCGTATTGCGTTTGCGGACGATAATACCAGCATTCGCTCGTATGCTCTTTTACAAATTCGTCGCCTTTTTTTGTCAGCCAATAAACGTTTGCGCTTATTTCGTAATCCAAATGCAAAATAAAAAAATCGTCGCGTATTTTATCTAATTCCAACGACGAAATTTTCGCTTTTTGTCCGCTTTCAAGTTTTATTTTGCAAATTTCTTTGTAAATTACGTCGCTATTTACGTCGTAAACAGAGATAGCAAGCGAAATTTCGCGGGTATTGCGAGTATAATTTATCGCCCAAATCGAATTGTCGTCGTAAGAATATTGACAATGAACCTGTTCGCACGCTTTTTGCGCGCCGTAAAATCCACCCGTCGGAACCAAATAATAATCGTATAATTGCCAAAACGTTTTTCCCCAACTCGCGTTAAGCATCCAGCCGATAACTCCCGTACCGTTCGGGAAATTTCGTCCGTACGCTTCATACATTGCGCGCCAGCATTCGTAACCCATAATTTGTCCTACTTGCAAAAATTTTCTAAAATCGCCGCGAGAAACGCCGTATCGTTTTTCGAGTCCGTTTATTGTCGGCTCAATGCTCGAAAAAGTAGAAACGCCGCAGTGAAAAGTCCAAGATGCCGAATCGACGTTTCGTTCATCCTGCGGCAAAAATTTTATTGCGGATTCGTATCGCGGAAGCGAAGCGTCGGGACTCGTTTCGGTATTAAACGAATGCGCGACGCCGTTCATTTCTTCGTTATACCAATAAGACGGCGGCACAAAACCGTAAGGTCCGCTCATTTTTACGCCGCTTTCGCCCGTAAGAGGCGACGGAAATTTTGCAGCCGACGAAATACGCACGACATTCGGCGCGTATTTTTTTAGAACGTCAAGATAAATTTTTTCCACTTTCGGCGGCGGCGGATAATCGCTTCCATACACAAAAGCGGCGAAAGACGTATGATTTCTTAAACGCAAAAGTTGAGATTTAAGCGATTCTTCGGCAATGTAATAATCTTCGGGCTTCCATTTTTCCCACTGCTCCCAATGCGTGCAACAAGACCAGCCGGCAAGCACCAAAATTCCTTTCATATCGCACAAATCAAAAAAATTATCGCTCGCCAAAAAACCTTCAAATCGCACCGCGTTAAAATTCATCGCTTTTATGTAATCGGTTTCTACGTTTTCTTTTTGCAAATTTTGCCGAAGCAATATGTCGGGAGCGTAAGCCGCGCCTCTGATGAGAACTTTTTGCTTATTTACCAAAAATTCTCTTGCGCCAAACTCGTTTATTCTGCTTTCTATTTTGCGATACGCATATTTAACGTTTGAATTATCGACTTCTTTTCCGTTTTCGTCGCGCAAACTTGCAAAAAGCGTGTATAAATTCTGATTTCCCATATCGTGCGGATACCAAAGCGAAAAATTTCCGTCAAAAAGCGTGTCTTTTACGTTTATAATTTGTTCGTCAAACTTATCAATATTAACTTTACATTCTATAAATTGCCCTTCGTCGAGCATAATTTTTAAGGTTCCAATAAATTTTTCTTCGGTATTATTTACCAATTTGCAGGAAAAATTAACGTCTGCGCTTTTTAGGTCTCCCGACAAAACGGGATTTACATACAGTTCTTTTATAGCCGCTTTCCCTGTGGAATAAAGTTCTACTCTTTGCCACAAACCAGCCGAATCGTCGGGCGGAGTCGCAAGCCAATCTACAAAAGTTAAACCGAGTTCGTCGCATCTTTGAGCCGTAACTTTTACCGCGAGAACGTTTTTATTGTAACGACGAATCCATCTGGTAACGTCTATGTCGTATTGACGATAAGGTCCCGCGCATCCCGCTTCGCTTGCTATCCGTTTTCCGTTTAGCCAAATTTCGGCGCGAAAATTTATTCCGTGAAATTTAAGCCACCAGCGATTTTCCGCGCTTTTGTCTTCCGTTTCAAATTCCGCGCGATACCAAATCGGACTTTTATACGGCGAATCGTCGGGCATCGGATGCCACGAAAAATGGTCTTTCGCCTCTCTCTTAAATCCGCGCAAACGAAACATATTTTTGCCAAAATACACGTCTCCGATTTTTCCCGATTCGTAAAGAGAACCCACCGCCGACACAGGAATTTTGGTATCGACCCACTCGCCCGTATTAAAATTTTCCGCACAGACAATATCGCCGAACAAATTGTAATTGCTCGGCGTAAGTATTTTCCAATTAGTAAGCGAAGTTACCATTCAAAATTATCCCAACTATTTGTTGCGGGAGGCGGAGTCGGGGTCGTTTGTTCAATTTCAAACGTCGATTGCTGCGGCGTAGTCGAAGGATTTAACGTGTTGTAATCGACCGCCTGCTGATACGAGCCAAGTCCCATACCGCCGATTCCTATGTTGTCGTTTGATTTGTTGTCGACCCAATAGTCGTATCCGAGCGGACGAAGCACCGCTTCGCCAAAGTTTTTGGCTTCGGCTATGCCGCTGAATCCGCCTATGCGAACCCGATAATAAATGCCGATTAACGACGTCGTAGGATTTTCGACTTGCGCGGAATAAGCGGGATATCCCATTCTTTCAAATTTTTTTACGATGCTGTTCGCCAAATCAACGCTTGCGACAGTCGACACTTGCACGACGTATCTTCCGTTAGGCGAAAAAGTAAACTCAACGGGAATTGGAGCCGAAAACGAAGACGTGTTCCTCTGATTCGGCGGCGGAGCAATAACGTCTCCCGTCTTTTTAGAAGAATTGTCAAAAAATTCGTCGAATAAAGCGTCTGCCGCTCTATCCTGTTCCATTGCAGGTTTCGGCGTAACAACCCGAGTTTCCGGTTCTTTTTCTTTTTTGAAACATCCGACGAATACGAAAACCGTCGCCGTTAGCAAAAATAAACGCATAAAAGTCATAATTTCCTCCCAAAGCCATAATATCTTTCCAAAAATATATTATTTCAAAACGAAAGTGTTAATTTTTTTTTACAAAACTCCTTTTGTCGACGGAATTTCGTTTTTTACCCTATCGTCGATACTCGCCGCTTGCCTTAAAGAACGCCCCAACGCCTTAAAAATCGCCTCTATTGCGTGATGACTATTCCTGCTTCGCAAGATGTCTATATGAAGCGTCGCGCAAAGAGAATCGCAGAAACCTTTAAGGAAATCGAAAACCAAATCCACTTCGAACGAACTTACGTTGCGGTCGCGAAGATTTTCTTCGTAAATTAAATTGCTTCGTCCGCCCAAATCGACAACGCAGCGCACAAGCGTTTCGTCCATAGGAACATACGCCAATCCGTAGCGCGAAATTCCTCTTTTTTCTCCCAACGATTCCTTAAACGCCGTTCCTAACGCAATGCCAATGTCTTCTGCGGAATGATGGAAATCGACTTCGGTGTCGCCCAAGCATTTCAAATCCAAATTAAAAAGTCCGTGTTTTGCAAAAAGCGAAAGCATGTGGTCGAAAAAACCGTTTCCGCTTGCCGCTACGCTTTCGCCAACGCCGTCGATATTTAACGTTATTTTAACGTATGTTTCGCTCGTTTTTCTTTCTGTTACCGCTTCTCTTGCCATATTTTTACTCCTTATTTTTGTCTTTTTCTTTTTCTTTCGCTTCTTCTTCTAATTTTTCATCGAGATTTTTAGCGTAATAAGCGACTACTCCGTCGTGCAAATCCGCGCAACTTTTTTCCATAATATTATTTGTCAAATAAATGTGAACGACTAAAATCGCCATCACAAATATTCCGATAAACATTATAAAAGCCGTCATAATTTATCCTTTTATCGCCGATATTATTTTGTCCGCGACCTGCTTCGGCGACATATTTATATCTTTTGCCAATTCCCCGACGTGTCCGTGATTTATAAAGCAATCGGGATATGCGACTCGAATAAATTTCGGCATTTTCGCCAACTTTTTTTCTTCCATTAACTCTTGCGACATTTCTATAACGGCAGAACAAAAACCGCCGATTATCGTGTTTTCTTCGCACAGTACAATATACTCAAATTTTTTGAAAATTGCAGAATATAATTCTTTTGTAAGCGGTTTTATTTGTTTTACCGAAATTAAACAAGGAAAAATTCCTTTCGTTTCAAGCAATTCGACGGTTTCTTTCGCGCTCTGCAAAAAATGTCCGACGGCAAGAACGCAGACGTTTTTTCCGCTTTTTATTTCGGTAATCTCTTCAAATTTAACTTTTTCTTCGTCGTTTTGCGGCGCAATTCCCCGCGGATAACGAATAAAAACGGGACAATTCAAGTCGTCAAGTGCGTATTTTAGCATAAATCTTAAATCGGCGGCGTTTGCGGGAGTTAAAATTATCGCATTTGGAACCGTCCGCAAAAACGACAAGTCAAACGCTCCGTGATGAGTAGGACCGTCCGCGCCGACAATTCCGGCTCTGTCTATCGCAAAAACCACGTGCAAATTATCGAGCGCGACGTCGTGAATTATTTGGTCAAACGCTCGCTGCAAAAAAGTCGAATACATAGCCACGACGGGTTTTATTCCGTTTAGCGCAAGTCCCGCGGCAAAAGACACGGCGTGTCCTTCGGCGATTCCTACGTCAAAAAATCTTTCGGGAAATTTTTCGGCAAAACCGCTTAATCCTGTTCCGTCTGGCATTGCGGCGGTTATCGCGACTATTTTTGCGTCGTTTTGCGCAAGGCGCGTCATTTCTTTTCCAAAAATTTCGCTATAAGAATTTTTGCCCGAAGAATAAATTTCGCCCGTATTTTTATCGAAAGCGCCTAATCCGTGAAACTTTTCTTTGTCCGCTTCTGCGTGAGCGTAACCCTTGCCTTTTTGCGTCAATACGTGAATTAAAAGCGGAACGTTGTTTTGGTCGCGCGCGTATTTCAAAACCGAAAGCAACTCCGCAAAATTATGACCGTCAATGGGACCGATATAGCGCAAACCCAAATCCTCGAAAAGTCCGCCCGGAATAAATACCTGTTTTACCGATTTACTTAAATGATGCATAGTATTTTGAATTTTTTTGCCGAAACCGCCCGAAAAACTTCCAAGCCGATTCCACGCGCCGGTTTTTAGCGCGTTATATTTTTTGTCGGTTATAATTTTTGTCAAATATTTTGAAAGCGCGCCGACGTTGTTTGCTATCGCCATTTCGTTGTCGTTGAGTATAACGCACATTTTCGTTTTGGAATGTCCGAGATTATTTAGTCCTTCAAACGCCAAACCACCCGTAAGCGAGCCGTCGCCGATAACCGCAATTACGTCGTTTTTCTTTTTTTGCAAGTCGCGGGATTTTGCAAGTCCAAGCGCGGTCGATATCGAAGTCGAAGCGTGCCCCGTCGTAACCGCGTCGTGTTCGGATTCCGTAATATGAGGAAAACCGCTTATTCCGCCGTATTGACGAAGCGTGGAAAATCTGTCCTTTCTTCCCGTCAATAATTTGTGCGCGTATGCCTGATGTCCGACGTCCCAAACTATTTTGTCGTTCGGGGAATCGTATATATAGTGCAAAGCAATCGTCAATTCGACGACTCCAAGCGACGGACCGATGTGTCCGCCCGTTTTGCTTACGGAATCTATTAAAAATTCTCTTATTTCTTGCGCTAATTGCGAAAGATTTTCAACGGAAAGTTTTTTTAAATCCGCAGGAGAATTTATATTTTCGAGTAAATTCACATTATTTTCCTTCAATAAATTAAATGAAAAATAATTTTCGCAACTCTGTTTTAGGTACGAAAAACGCAAAAATAACGCAAATTTTCGTTTTTGACTTGCAAAAAATTAAAAACCGACGTAAAATAAACTGTATATAAGGTTGCTTTTTTTAATAATAATAATTTAACAAGGAGGCAACTTTATGTTTCTTATAAAAAACCAAAAAGGCGTTTCACTCGTTTATGTGCTTATGGCGCTTGTCTGCGTCGGGGCGATGGGAATGCTTGTTTTAAGTATGGCAAAAAAAGAAAAATCCGATTCTTCTTTGCGTATATCTTCTGAATTATCGCGCTATGCCGCAAACGCGGGACTAATTTACGCGGTAAATTATTTTAGCAATCCCGTAAGCGAATCGTCCGCGCTTACTCTGTTAAAATATTGGCACGAAAAGTATAAAAAGGGCGAAATTAACAAAATAACGAATGGAAGTCCGCAAAAATGGCTCGTCGGCGACGCGGCGGAGTTCGTTAGCAAAGACGGAATGCGGTTTCGGACAAAAATTATAAACATCGATTTTAGTAATTTGAAGAAAATTACGGGCAAAAGCGATAGAAATCGCAGAGATTCCAAAGTTCTTATAATGCTTGAATGCGAATCGATAGACAAAAGCGGAAGCAGAGCGAAATCTTGCGGCTCTTACGCAATTTACGGATACGAAATAGACGAGATGTCAAACGCTTTGCCGCAAAACGCCTTATATATGGGAAGCGGCGCGGACGAAATAAACGTGGTCGTAGACGTGGACGGCGCGACGTTTTTAAGAGGCGGCGGTTTTTTGCATCATTCGGGTCATATTTTCGGAAATCCGACGACGGGCGGAGAATTTAGAAGACACGGCACGGGAGACGGTTTTATATTAAAAAATTCCGTTTTTAACGGTCCCGCGTATTTTGGAGAAGAAGTCGGGCAAAACGGCGCCACAAAAATGAAATTGGAAACGGGACGTTCCATTTTTAAGCGCGGTTTCGGCTGCGAAAGTTTTATATTTTCCACAGGTCAAAGCGACCCCGATATATATTTTGGCGCGTTTTTAAATAACGGATACAGCACTCAAAATTATAACGGCGGCTGGATATTTCAACCGCAGGCAAAATTGCGCGGATTATCTGGGCAAACGTACACGTCGGGTTCGGGAAGCGGAATAGAAAAATTATATTCGTGGAGCGGAGTCGCAGTAGCGCCGACGACTCCCGCAACCCTTGAATATACAAAAATGAATATTTTGGATTCGCTTTCTATGCCCAAAGACCCGCCGCCTTCCATAAGCATCGATTACTCTTTGATAGAGCCGTACATATATAATCTTACCTCGATAAACGGCAAGAGAAAAGCCGTCGACGGCGACGATTTGAATGAACTTTACAAAAATTATTTCGGGCAAAAATACAATAACGAATGGATGATAATAAGATTTCAGCCCGACGGAGTTCCGTTTAATTCGGGCGGAATAAACGGTTTTAGCGGTAAAATGATTTTGCTCATAGACAATAAACTTTCCGCCAGCGGTTTTGGAACGCAATTCTACAAAAGCGCAAACAACGGCGTAAGTTTAATCGTTGTAGAAAACGGCGTAAAAGCCGACCAATTGGGGAATAACGCTTTAATAAGAGGATTGGTGGTTAATCTTGGAAGCGGCAACTTGGATTTGCAATCGTCGGGCAAAAATATGACGGTTCGCGGGGCGGTTTATTGCGTGGGTTCCGGAAAATTGCGGCTTGAAGGCGGCGAAAACAACAAAATAAAGTTCGTATACGATAGAAGCGTACTCGAAGAAATTGCCGAATTGGGAGTGGTAATTGTCGACGGAGTAAAAGAAGTAAAAGAAGGGCTTATTGAAAGAATTAAACAGGAAGTTATAGACGGACTTCCCGTTTCAAGCGAGTTGCTGGGAAGGAGTTTTTAGCGATTCAAATTTGTTTTTTTCGTTGAACTCGCGGCAAATATATTATTTTCGCAAGAAAAAACAAAAAAAACGAATATTTAGGTTTAATAACTATGCAAAAAAACAAAGACGTAATGGTAGCGATGAGCGGCGGCGTCGATAGCAGCGTCGCCGCGTTTCTGCTGAAAGAACAGGGATTTAATCCCGTCGGCGCGACAATGTGTTTCGGACTCGTCGGCGTCGAGGAAAACCCAAGAAGTTGCTGCGACCCAAAAAGCGTGGCGGACGCAAAAAGAGTATGCCAAAAACTCGGCATACCGCATTACGTTTTCGATTACGCAAGCGAACTCAAAGAATACGTTATAGACAATTTTTTAGAAGAGTATAAATTAGGCAGAACGCCAAATCCTTGCGTTCGCTGCAACACTTTTCTAAAATTTCAACTACTGTTAAACCGCGCGAAAGAACTCAATATCCAAACAATCGCAACAGGACATTACGCAAAAATCACGGAAGACGAATCGAACTTTTATTTGGAAACAGCCGATGATAAAATAAAAGACCAGTCGTATTTTTTGTGGGGAATAAAAAAACGGGACTTGCCGAATATCGTTTTTCCGATATCCCATTTACAAAAGACGCAACTTCGCAAAATCGCCGAAGAAGCGGGACTTCCCACCGCGCAAAAACAGGACAGTCAGGATATATGTTTCGTAAGCGGCTCTAATTACAGAACGCTACTTTCGCAATACGGAATCGAGCAAAAAAAAGGTAAAATGTTCCATATCGACGGAAGAGAATTAGGCGAGCATTCGGGAATAGAAAATTATACCGTCGGACAGAGAAAAGGTCTCGGAATAGCGCTTGGCGAGCCGGCGTTCGTCTGCGATATAGACGTAAAAAACAATATTGTAATAATCGGAAACCGAAACGATTTGCTCGCGGACGGCTGTCTTGTAGAGAATTGTAATTTTCTACAAGACGTAACCGAAGACGGGGAATACAGCGTAAAAATTCGTTCTACTATGTCCGCGGTAAAATGCGGCGTTAAAAAAATTAGCGAAAACAGCGCCGAAATTACTTTTGACGAACCGCAATTTGCGGTTACACGCGGACAGTCCGCCGTCGTTTATGATGAAAACCGCGTCGTATTCGGTTCCATAATCGAACGGCGGACGTAAAATAATCCTATCTTTTCACGCCGACTTTTCCCGAATACCACCAAGTTTTTCCGCTTAATCCTTTTGCCTCCGCGACAATCAAATAACCGCCGTTAGCGACGTATCTGCCCGCTTTATTTTTCAAATCCCAAGTAAATTTGTCCGACGATTTGCCTGTCGTTTGAAACATAACGTTGCCCAAATTATCATAAACGACAATATTCACTCGCGCTTGTTCGGGAGTTTTTATCGAAATTTCGGCGACTTGCGAAACAACCGTGTTTTCAAGTAAAATCGCGTATTTTTTGTCGAGTTTTTTATTGTCGCGAATTGGCGTATTGTCATTGTCGCCATCGTCGCCATCGACATCGTCGATAATTTTAAAACTCACATATTTTGTTCCCGAATATCCGCCGTCCGATATTCCCGCGACGGCAATAAGCGCGGCGCCGCTCTTTTCGACGTTATTGTAATACGAAAGCGAATAATGCGTTCCTTCAATCAATATTGTTTCTCCGTCTTTAACGACAATCGACGGTTTAATTTCGCTTCCCGTATATATTTGGTCTAAAACCGGTGAAATTACCAAATCGTCGACAGGTTTAGGTTCTACTTCGTCTTCTACATCGCTGAAAAATCTCAAAAACGGCGATGTAACGTCTTCCGTAATTGCCCAAATATCTTTAAAATCCCATCCAAAGAAAGAACTCTGTTTTTTAATCTGCGCCTCGCCTAATCCTACAATGCCCGACGGAGAACCGCTTCCTGCAACTCTGCTTGCTCCGCTTGTATTGTAATATAAACCCGTATTTTTCCCTTGCGAATATATTCCAAAAATTCCACCGATGCGTTTTGTTCCATCTCCACTCGCCGTTATTGTTCCGGACGAATAAGAATTTGTAATACTTGAATAGGAATTTGCGTATCCTATCAATCCGCCAGAGTTAGAAACATTAGAACCATTTGCGGAACTAGTAGAAGTATTACAAGTTGCGTAAGAATTATTGATTATTATCGTATCTTTCGCATATCCCACCAATCCGCCAGAGTTAATAGTAATTCTAAAATTAGTGGAACTACCGGAAACAGCGCCATTTGCGTAGGAATTATTGATAAGCGTCGTATCGTTCGTATACCCCACCAATCCACCGGAATAAACAATTCCGCAATCATAGTTGGAACTAGCGGAAACAGCGCCGTCTGCGTAAGAATTATTGATAGTTGTCGTATCGTTTGCATATCCCACCAATCCGCCGGAATAAGTATAGCCATTATTAGCAGAAACTTTACCTTTTACAGAAGAATTATAAATTGTTGTTTTTCTGCTTATAAATCCCACCAAGCCGCCGGAATAAGTATTAGTATTAGAAGTAGAAGAAACGGAAGTATTGTTTTCTATATTTATTCCGCAGTTTTCTATCGGTTTTGTTGAAGCGTAATATGCGGATAAGCCGCCGGAATAAGCCGCCGTACCGCTCGCATTTGCCGTTATTCCTCTAATATTAACGATAATGTTTTTAATTTGCCCGTTTGCTCCGACATAGCCGAACAAACCCGCGTAACTTACTCCCGACACGGATAACCTTAATATGGAATGTCCTTTCCCGTCAAACGTGCCTTGAAACATTCTTCCGACGGTAGAATTACCTATCGGCGTCCAATTCTTGATAGCCAAATCGATGTCTTTTGTCAAAATTATCGTTTTGTTTTCAAACGTCGTTATCTCATTATTCACCAATTGCCTGATTCCAGCCAATTCCTGCGCGTTTGAAATAAAAAACGTGTCTTTTGACGCATTGTTATTATACCAAATAACATCGCTGCTTGTACCGTCCCAAACTTCCGTTTGAGCCATAATAACCATTACGATAGATAAGGCTATCGCAATTACCTTTGAAACTTTGTATTTATTATACACAAAGAACCACCCTTCTTAAAATTGTTTTAACTCGAGATAAGTTAGACATAAAAACTGTAATATTTATTGCTTTCTATCGCTTTTTATTACTATCCCATATAAATAAATCAGACATAAAAAACCGTAATTTTTATTGATTCTTATTGTTTTATTCCTATCCCATTCTAATAATATACTATATGTCGCTTTCAAAAAGTAATAATTTTATTAAATTAGGCAAAAAATTCCCAAAATATCAGAAAATTCTTGCGTATTTAATACGAATATACTAGAATTTTAACTTTATTTCCGTATTATTTTGCACTTTGGCACGGTATTTGAGTATAAAACAACGAAAGGATTTAATTAACCGTAAACAGGAGGATACTATGCGGATAAATTACAATGTTGCTTCGGTAGTAACACAAGGGGCGCTTGAAAACGGAAATCGCGCAACCGTAAAAAATTTGGAAAAATTGTCAACAGGGTTGAGAATTAACAGAGCAAGCGACGACGCGGCGGGATTGGCTATCTCGGAAAAACTTCGCACGCAGGTTCGCGGCTCGGAACAGGCAAAAAGAAACGCGCTCGACGGAATCAGCGCAATGAACATTGCAGAAGGGGCTGCAAACGAAATATCGAACATTCTTCAACGTCAACGCGAACTTGCAATACAAGCGTCGACGGCTACTTACAGCAATGCGGAACGCGAATATTTGGATTTGGAATATCAGCAGTTAACAAGCGAAATTGCGCGAATTTGCAGTTCGACAAACTTTAACGGAATGAAACTTTTAGACCCTGCCGCCGAAGCCGCAGGAACTCGTTTTGGGAGCACGGCAAACTGCGAATTGTGGATTGACGCAAACTCGGTTAATTTTGTAGACAGTATTAGCGCGTCGTATACCGCTATTGACGTAAGTACGTTAAGTATCGGAAACGTCAGTACGCAGTCGACCGCGCAAGCAGAAATTGGAGCGCTTGACAAAGCCATTACAATGGTGAGTAAAATGCGCGCGGATATAGGTTCATATGTCAATCGTTTGGAAAGCACGATAAATAACTTGAACGTATCAATCGCGAATCAGGGCGCGGCGGAAAGCCAAATTCGAGACACGGATTTCGCTTTGGAATCGTCAAACTTTACGAGAAATCAAATTATTACGCAATCGGCTACGGCAATGCTTTCGCAGGCAAACCAAGTGCCGCAAAGCGTACTTCAATTGGTAAGAGGTTAATATGCCTGCGCTTACGTCCGCCGTTTTATGATAAAACCGAGTACAACGCGATTTTTATTATAAACGACGGCGGACTTTCCGCAGAAATTTTTTGCCTAAATTTCTATATTTTTCCATCGCAATTTTACAAAAAACAGCGACCAAGTTATTATAATTGTCTCGATAAAAAACACAAAAGGAAGCAAAAGTACATACTTTATGCTTATTTTATTTTTCAAAAAAACGGGAAGCAAAAGTAAGATTAAAATAAACGCGGGAACAATAAACAGATTTCCCAAAGCGAAAATCAAAAGAATCGCCGTCAAAAATTTACTTTCCAAAAAACCGCCTTTAACCCAGCGAAGAGTTTGATGTAAAAATTTTTTTGGAGATACGGGTTTAGTAAACGCATACGCGGAAAAATCCTGCGTACAAAAAATTTTTATCTTATTTTTTCGGGCGATAGAAAGCAATTTTTTATCTTCCACAAGCGAAAAACCGATAACATTTTGTCCGCCGATTTTTTTATAAACATCTTTTGAAATCGCCAAATTGTTGCCCATAGCCGAACCGTCAAAATTGAGTTTGCAAAAAACAAAAGCGGCGGCGAAAAGAAAATCCAATTGCGTTTTTTGCAATATTTCAAAAAAATTTTTTGTCTGATGAATTTGCGTTCTCGAAAATATAAATTTCGCTTCGGTTTTTTCTATGGAAATTCTGTAATTTTCTATCCAATTTACGTCAAAAACCATATCGGCGTCGGTAAAAAGCAAAAAATCGTATTGCGCAAAATTTACTCCTATGTCGAGCGCGTTTTGCTTGGAAGAAATATTCGGATTATCCGCAAAATCCTTTCTGTGCAAAAGTTTTATTTCTTCGTATTTTTTGACGATTTCGTCGCCGCCGTCGTCGGAAAAATCGTCGACCATAATTATTTCGTATTTTGAACGCGTTTTTTGAGCGGCAAGCGATTTCAGCAAATCGTCCAAATTTTCTTTTTCATTCCGAAAAGGAATAATTACGGAAAAATTCATTGCAGATTCAATACCATTACGCGCGATTTTCTATCTTGATTATACGAATCGCGCTTTGCTTTCGGAAGATTTTCGGGCGTCGTTTCAACAAAATCCAATTCTTCAAACCAATCGCTCGTTTTTGTCGTTAAAAGAAAAAGACGCTTTTTATTTTGCGATTTTGCAAGCGTTATCAAAAAAGACACCATTTTTTTTCCTATGCCCATTCCGCTATAAACTCCGTCGACAGCCACGCAATAAATTTCTACGTTTGCGTCGTCGAAAGAATGCAAAGCCGCGACCGCGTGCAATATTTTGTCCACTTCGTATCCGTAAAATTCGTCTATCGTTTCTGTTACGTCTTCGGTTGAGCGTTCTACCAAAATTCCTTTTTCGACGAGCGGACGAGTTATCCGCAAAATTTCGGGAATGTCGGAATGCGTAAGTTTGCGAATATTGTCGTATTCGTTTGTGTAAATCATAGTTCCCTGACCGATATTGCCGAAAATTTCTTTCAAAAGCGTTCCGTCTCCGTGTCCGCCGACTATATGAACTCGCTTTACGCCGCTTTTCGCCGCTTCGTAAGACAATTTAAGAAGTTGCGTTTCTTCGTTTTCGTCGCCTTTTTTTTCGTCCAAAAGACGTTTTGCGTCGTTTATTGTAAGTTGCGAAACCTGCGAACCGTTTATCGATATTGCGCCGAAATCCGTAACGAAAAACAATTTTTCCGCCCCCAGCGCGACGCTAATTTTAAGCGCGAGTTCGTGCGACGAAATATTATACGGTTTTCCCGACAAACTCCAGCCGATATTTGGAAAAATCGGTATCATATTATTTTCAAGAATTTTCATAATCGATTCGCTGTCGACTCTGTCTACCGAGCCGCTGTATTGAAAATCTACGCCGTCTACCACGCCTATTGCGCGCGCGCGAATCCAATCGCCGATAACCGAATTTGCGCCGTTTTCCACAAACATCGTCATAACTTGATTTGCGACGTCAAAAGCCGCCATTTTTATGAAAGGAAGCGCTTCTTCGGAAGAAATTCGCTTTCCGTTATGCTCTTGCGTTTCAATTCCAAACGAACTTAAAATTCCGTTTATTCGCACTCTTGTGCCGGGAATAAACACAATTTTAATTCCAAGATTATGAAGCAAAACGACGTCGCGAATAAGCATCTGAAAAATCGGATGCAAAATAAGCCGTCCGTCAATTTTTATGACAAAAATCGAATCTTTGTATTTCTGCAAATAACCGAACGTTTGGCGAATTGTGTCTATTTGGTCTTGAAAAAGTTCGTTTTTCATTGCCTCGAAAGTCCCTTTTTCTTTTTCTCCATTTTTTCTTCGTATAAAACGCTGTCGGCGCTTAACATTGCCGCTTCAAAACATTCTTTTGTCGCGGAATCCAAAACTACGCTTCCTATACTGCCGCTTACGTTATATACGTGAAGTTTTTTGGCGTTGTATTCGTCGAGTTTCGCTCTAATTCGCTCTACGACCTGATATGCGTTTTCCCTTGATTTTACCGACGAAAACACTACAAATTCGTCTCCGCCCATTCGTCCGATAATATCTTCTTCGCGCAAAGTGTCTTTAAGTATTTTCGCAAAAGCCGATATTGCAATGTCGCCTTCTTTGTGTCCGTATGTGTCGTTGATAAATTTTAGTCCGTCCATATCCATAAACATAACTATCGATATAATTTCCGTTCTTCTGTATAAATGTTGCATCCGCGAATATACGAATTGGAAAAATCCTCTTCTGTTCAGCAGTCCCGTAAGTTCGTCGGTTATGGATAGCGTTTGAATTTTGGATAACAATTCCGCTCCCTTTACCGCAGTGGAAATATTTACGCGCAAGGTCTCGTATGCGTCCGAAGGAATTGAAGAATCGTATGGCAAAAGCAGTACGCCGAGTTCTTCGTCCTTAAAAAACAGCGGAATAAAAAACAAACTTCTGCGTTTGGATTCAAAATCAAATCTATCTATTGTAGAATAGTCCGAGAGAACAATCGGATTCCAAGAATTATGCTTTATATTAAATTTTCTTTCGCCGTCAAATCCTATTAACGTGTCTATCGTTCTGTCAACTCCGTCGGTGTCGCTGCTTTTTATTGGACTGTGATACAAACCGATTAACGCCATATCTATGGAAAGTTCGGGAAGCGAGCGATAAAGTTCTTCCGCCAAAGAATCTATATCGAATATCAAAACCAGCGCGCCCGCCACTCTTCTTAAAACCAAACGCAAGTCGTCGGTTTCAAATTCCTTTATTTTTCTTTCTTTTACGCGAATATCGTGAACAAGCGTCGTGGCAAAATTAAGCGTCGCCAAAATAGAATACGTATCTACAATTTCTTCTTTATAAACTTCTATGCCCATTGTAAGAATATCCAACGCTTCGTGCCAAACGGAAAAATCCTTTGAATAATTGTTGTAATTGACCAAAATTTCGTTGAACAAATGCAAAAATTTTTCTTTTATAAACGGTTTTCCTTTTATGTTTTCAACTATCGCCGTAGCCCACTGATGAATTTGCTGCGCGGGAACGTCGTGCCTGAAAAGAACTCTAAATTTGCGCAAAACAAACGGATAAAACGAATTTGTAGCGTCTTGCGTGTCGCCCGATATCCATTCGGGAGTCGACATTTCCTTTTCCAAACATCCGCAGGACTGACGAGGAACAAAAAACGATTCCACATATTTTACTTTTTCCGCTTCCTCCGAGAAAATGCCGCCGACTTGCTTGTGAAGCATAGTTGCGCTTTGCAATCCTATATTAAAAAATTCTTGCCGCGCCGTACTTATCGAGGGAATAAACGTCGCCGACGCTCTGTCGTCGTCAAATCCCGTTACCGCGACGGTTGTCGGTACCATAATATGTCTGTCGTTGAGTTCGTTAAGGACGCCTATCGCGGTTTCGTCGTCGCTGGCTACAATCGCGTCAAAGGGAAGTCCGCGCTTGTCTATAAGTTCTTCCACCGCTTCCTGCCCCGATTCTTGCGAGAAATGTCCGGGCAAAACATATTTTTCGTCAAACGTCAAGCCGTTTTCTTCGAGCGCTTTTTTGTAGCCCGCCATACGTTCTTCCGCTTCGGAATGTCCGTCGGGACCTTTTACAAACGCAATATTTTTTTTACCGTGACATTTTATTAAATGTTCTACCGCTCTGAAAATACCGTCGGTGTTGTCCGCCAAAACCGACGAAACGCCGGGCATCACATACGAAACGGACACAATAGGAACATTTTTGGGAATCCTTTCAACATATTTTTGAAAATTTTCTAATCCTATGTCTTCCGCTATAAATCCCGCGAACAAAATTATCCCGTCCAAAGAATTACTGTTTTTTATCGTTTCAAAACAGGTCTCGTAATGCGGGTCAAAATCGTCGCCGGTCGTTTGATACGTCCCAATATACGCCGTCAAGTTAATATCGTTCATCTTCGCGTATTCGACAATGCCTTCCCATATTCTACACTGGCAAATATTATCTATCGTAGAAAGCAAAACGCCGAAATGAAGATTTTTTTTTCCTTCCATAATATGCCTACCCCATATAAATTTTATGACTAATTTAGAATATATAAATATATTTTATGCCAAACAATAGTAGGCGACTTTTTTTACAAAATTCTCGTAAAAAACGAAAAAACAATAAATTTTAACAATTTTGCGTTTACCCCTTGCGCAGATTTTGCGCATAATATTATTTTAGCGCATATTTTTATAAACGCACGCATCGTCTAGAGGTTAGGACTCAGGGTTTTCATCCCTGCAACCGGGGTTCAATTCCCCGTGTGTGTATTTTTCTTTAAGTGAAGTTAATCCTTTGTCAATTCTTTCGTTTGTCATAAAAAAATTCCCTGTTTTGAAATTGAATTTTACGCTTTATTTTTTCTCGCAAACTCCAACGACACTTTTTCGCTTTTGCCGCTTTCCCGCTCTTTTCGCAGTTTTTCGTAGTTCGCGTTAATCTCGTCGAGATATTTTTGTTTTTCGCCGCTCAAAAGTTTTTTGGCGACTCCGGGAATAAGCGACGCATCGGAAACCTGAATAACTCCGAAAGGATATTCGGGAGCGATTTTTACCGCGGTATGAACGCGAGACGTCGTCGCGCCGCCCAAAACAAGCGGAATTTTCATATTCCTTTCTTTCATTTTTTTCGCGATGTTCGTCATTTCTTCAAGCGACGGCGTTATCAAACCCGAAAGCCCGATAATATCGACTTTTTCGGTTTGCGCCTTATCCAAAATATCCTCGCACGAAACCATAACGCCCATATCGACGACGTCGTAATTATTGCACTGCAAAACTATCGCGACGATATTTTTTCCTATATCGTGAACGTCTCCTTTCACGGTAGCCAAAAGGATTTTGCCCGCCGAAGACGCAACGCCTTTTTTCTCTTTTTCTATTTGCGGCTGCAAAACTGCGACCGCCTTTTTCATAACTCTCGCGGATTTTACGACCTGCGGCAAAAACATTTTTCCGCTTCCGAACAATTCGCCGACTTTGTTCATTCCGTCCATAAGCGGACCTTCGATAATAGCGACCGAACTTTCAAATTCCTTCTGTATCTCGCAAACGTCCTCTTCGATAAAATCCGTAATTCCGTTTACAAGCGAATATTTAAGCCGCTCGCCCGCGCAAGCGTTTCGCCACTGCGCCGTTTTCGTTTCCTTCACGTTTTCGGGTTTCAGCGTTTGAGCGAAATCCAACAGATGCTGCGCGGCGTCGTCTTTTCTGTCAAAAAGCAAATCCTCTATTTTTTCTTTAAGTTTTTCGTCTATCTCGTCGTAATTCGGAATCACTCCCGCGTTTACGATTCCCATATCCATTCCCGCTTTGACCGCGTGATACAAAAAGCACGAATGAATCGCCTCGCGCAAAAAATTGTTTCCGCGAAACGCAAAAGATACGTTGCTAACGCCGCCCGAAATATGCGCTTTCGGCATTTTTTTCTTTATCTCGCTAACCGCCTCAATAAAATCAATCGCGTATCTTTTATGCTCTTCAAGACCGGTTCCGACCGCAAAAATATTCGGGTCGAAAATTATATCTTCTTCGTTAAATCCTATATTTTTCAGGATATTATACGAGCGTTCGCAAATTTGTACTTTTCGCTCTTTCGTGTCCGCCTGACCTTTTTCATCGAACGCCATAACGACTACCGCCGCGCCGAAACGCATAACTCTTTTTGCGCGTTCTATAAAAATTTCTTCGCCTTCTTTAAGCGAAATTGAATTTACTATGGTTTTTCCGCCGCAGCATTTAAGCCCCGTTTCAATAACGCCCCATTTTGAACTGTCAATCATCACGGGAACGCTGTTTACGGACGGGTCGCTCGCGAAAAAATTCAAAACGTTTTTCATTTCTTCTTCGGCGTCAAGCATTGCGTCGTCAAGATTTACGTCGATAACCTGCGCGCCGTTTTCAACCTGTTCGCGGGCTATTTTTAACGCTTCTTCGTAATTTTTCTCGCGAATTAAACGGGCGAATTTCGCGCTTCCCGCCACGTTCGTCCTTTCGCCGATGTTTACAAAAAGCGAATC
>WRFX01000004.1 GCA_009787445.1 Chitinivibrionia bacterium
GTATTCTATCCAATCTATTTGCGCGTTTCCTTCAAATTTCAGCAGAGAATTAAGCAAACTGATACATAAATCCTTATGTTCTCCAAATACTTTCTTAAACAACAAATCGTTTTTCGGGTCAAGATATTTCGGCATTTTTCCTCCTTATTTATTCGTAAATATAATATTTATTTTGTGCAAATAGTATATTTATTTACGCGCAATGAAAAAAACTAATATTTTGGGGGTAAAATTATGGAAATATGGGAAAAAGAATTAGCCGAAATTAGGGGCATAATGTCGGAAACCGCGAGGAAAATGGCGGAAACTATGAAAGGTTTTGCTGAAATTAGAGAAATGCAAAAAGAAAACGCGAAAGAATTTGAGAAGTTGGGAAAATTTATAAAAGAAGTCAGTAAAAACGTCGACGGAATAAACAACAGCAACGGAAAAGTTGCTGAAGATTATTTTTTCAATTCTCTCTGCGCGACAAAAACTTTGGGCGGCGTGCATTTCGATATGGTAAAAAGGCATTTGAGTAATTCGATTCCGCTTGAAGACGGAAAAACTCTCGACGGAGAATATGATATTGCGCTAATAAACAAGGATTCACTCGGAATTGTGGAGGTAAAATATACCGTTCATAAAAAAGACGTAGAAAATTTGGTAAAAAGACAAGTTAAGAATTTTAAGACGCTTTTTCCTATGTATTCAAAATATAAATTTTATTTGGGAATTTGCGGTTTAAGTTTCAACAAACAAGCGGAAGACGCGGCAAATAAATTTGGCGTAGGAATGTTAAAATTAAACGGCGACGCGGTAGAAATTCGCGATAAAAACTTAAAAATCTATTGACAAAACAAAGACAATATTTTATCTACAAATTATTTTCCACTATAAAATTTTTCAGCGTTTTTCTGTGAACTTTCAATTTTCTGGCAATTTCGCGCGAAGAAAGTTTTTCATCCATCATTTTTGTTATTATGCTTTCTTTTCCCGATAATTTTTTGTTTTTTGATTTGCTTCCAAAAGGTCTTCCGAGTTTTACTCCGCTTGCTTTTAAGCGCGAAAGCGACTCTTTTGTCCTTTGCGAAATGAGATTTCTTTCGACTTCGCTTACGACGGCGAAAATAGGGGCGATATATCTGCTAATTTGGTTTTGTTTGGGGTTAAAACTTTCTTTTATCGCTATAATGTCTATGTCGCGTTTTTCGCATCTTTCCAAAATTAGTATGAGCGAATACATCGTTCTTGAAAGCCGCGATAATTCGGAACATATTAACGAATCGCCTTTTCTGATAATTTTTAGTAATCTGCCTAATTTTCGTTTTTCAAACGCCTCTTTTCCAGAAATTGTTTCGTTTATCCATTTGTCGATTTCTAATCCGTTTTTTGCGCAATAATTATTTATTTCAAAGCGCTGATTTTCTACGGTTTGCTTATCGGTGCTTACTCGTATATATCCATAAATCATAATAAAAACTCCTTACGTTTTTTTTTTGTTAAAAAGTGGTATATATTAAAGGGTAGTATAATTTTCCACCAAACGTTATAAACGTAAATTAAAAGAAAGGATTTAGTTATTATGAAAAAATTAAAAATCGCACTTTTTATCGCTTTTTGCGCAATATTCGCTTTTGGCGCAAATGTGGACATCAAAGATATGCGAATCGCAGTTATTTGGACTTCTTCTACGTATGTAAACGAAGAATATACGCCGAGTAACTGGAACGACAACGACTTTGAAGATTGGCAAATAGGACTTGCGCAACTTAAAATTGTGCTTTCGGCAATTCACGACGAAATACAATCAAACGGCTCGCTCGATACCGACGGCTTTGACATAAACTTTTCGCACACGGGAAGTACGGGCTTTAACAATAATCCAAATCTCCTTAAAAACGTGCGCGTTTATAAAATAGAAGATAAGGTTTCGTATGAAAAGATTGTCAATGATTTTGGCGGCGAACACCCAAACGTTATTTGTTATATTAACGCGGGAGTAAGCGCAAACGCAAACACAGGCATATATCAGTTGTTTCAAGACGCGGCGGAACATAACGTAGGAATTTTACTCGTAGGTTCGGAATCTGCGTTTGAAGCGACAAAAATTGACCCGACAAGAAGAATTTTCCCCGTTATGGGCGTACAAACGCAATTTCGTATGATGCTTCACGACGACGATGTTATAAACGATTTTCAGTTTTTAACGGATAACGACCACCCCGATATGAAAATACCAGACACCGTTTATCTTACGGGCGACGGCGATGAGCAAGGGGAAATTCGCAGTAAAACCAGAAACGGAAAACTCCTTTGGAAAAGGAATTGGCAGAGCGGCATTCAGCACGAAAATTTCGGGACAAACGATATTTTGTACAAATACGGCGAATGGTCTATAAAAGCGTCTGCGGTAGAAGTCGTTAAATTGGATTATTATCCCGCCGAAATGAATTACGGAATGCATATGGAATATAACATTTATATCGCCAAAAAAGAGGGAACTAGCGGAAACGATAACGGCGGCGAAGTTTATATACTCAACGATAAGTCGATGTCGGATTTGTATGTTAACGGCAAGTTATTTAAGAAAAAAGGCGCCCGTATAGACACTCACGATACGTGGCCCGGACTTAAGAATGGCGAATTGGAAAAGGACTGGATTCTTTGGGTTGAAAACGAAGAAAATAACAACCAACAAGACGAAATTTTAATTTTACCAAAAGGATACAAACCATACGAATTACCCGCTTATGCCTTTGTAGGAGAAGAAAAAGACAATAGCGACCTTTGGAGTATATTTGGCGAGGGGAATACTAAGTATGACGATATGTGGAATAATTGCAATGCATCCAATGAAAATCGCGGAGGCAACAGCGCGATAGTCGCAGGCGGTTTGCGCGATTTGAGAATAGAACTTGACACTACCAAAAGCATTTACAAAAAAATATTTGCGGGTACAGGTACAAAGACGCACAGTCATCTTTCGCAAAAATCGGGAAACGAAAAAATTGAACTTAAATTCAGACCTTGGAGCAAATACGGAAGATTAAACGCCGACGCGGATTTATGGGCGTTTAACAACCAGTTAAAATTGGCTTCTTACGACGAAATAAGCGCAAACACAAATTTTGACACGACTAAATATTATAGCGACCATTTGGCGCAGCAAAAAGCGGGAAGAGCGGGACAAGGTTACCAGCAATATGTTATTCCGCCGAGTAACAGCAACGAATTCAGCAATATGAAACACGCCGACGAATTGCCTGCGGTTACGCAAGGTAACGGAGACCTGCAAAGATATTACAACGATTTTAAGGACAAAAAATTCTACACAATTTCGGCTGTACAAAAGGGAACGCGGCGTTTGGCGATTATTGGTTATCAGCCGACTTATTTGCAAGATACCGAAGCGAGCAAGTATATTCTTCACGACGTTATAACTTTTATAGGTTTTGACAATTACACGCTTCCGCAGCCAAAAGTTACCATTGACGAAAAAGTTGTTGAAAACGGCAAAACGGATACGTTAAAAAACAAAACTATCGACGAAGCGGAAGTTAAAATTACGGTCGATACCAAAACTATGGACGACGATATGAAAAAATGCACGCACAAAGTCCATTGGGAAATTTGGTACAGAAACGATGTTACATATACCCAACAACCCGACGGCGTTTTATTGGATAGCGCTTCTGTCGATTTGGATATGAATAATCTGCAAGGCGAAATATTTACTCTTTCTCTTGATAATTACAATAAGGAAAAATTAGAAATTAACGCAAGCGAAGAGTGGCTTACCGTTAAAACTTGGACAAAGCCCGAATGCGCGCCTTTTATGGAAAGCAGACATACGGAATCTAAAATTTATCGCAGCAGGCAGTTTAATCAATTACCCGCCGGATTATACGACCAGAACGCCGACGGATTTGCCGATTTTATTAGCGTTGCTTTCGATACGCTATACAGCGACGATTTGCCGACAAAACTAAAAGTAACAAGTCCTTTTAGCAGCGCAAAAACCTTTGAAATTACGCTTGACGGCAACGAAAACGTATCAAAAGACGACCAAAAACATACGTACAGTATTACTTTAACCAAAGAACAAAGCGATATTATAGGATTTGGCACGGAATTTAACACAGGAAACTTTTTAACTTGGTCGGGGAATGACGGCGGTTTTGGAACAAAAGCAGGACAAATGGAAGATAAAATGGCTCCCGTTATTATTTCCGCTCGTCTTGAAAGACAATGCGAACAGCCCTACAACATTTTGAAAGTAGAATACAGCGAGGCGCTTCTTTCCGCCGCTCCAAAAACCGGCGCGCTTTTTAGTTTGTGGAAAGAAAATTCTACCGCTCCGACGAATATAACCGTTACCAATGGCAATAATACTTCCGGAAATATTTGGAGTTATAACGTCGCCAAAAGCGGCGGCGGAAACGTAGACCCAAAAATCGGCGAATACGGCATTAACATAAACAGTACTTTGACTCCCACTAAAATACAAGACGCCAAAGGCAACGAGGTAACGGTAGCAAACAACAAAAAAGTGGAAAGTAAAGATTTTGTTATTGCAGGCGATTGCTTTAAACAAATTATAACGCCTGTTCCCGGCGGGAAACTTCCAAACGACAAAGGCGATACGATTACAATTATTAAAGACCCCAAAGACCCTGTTGTTAAGGAAATTATTACGAGCGGCGGCGGAACTATAATCGTAGTTGACCCGGGAAAAAACGCCGATATTGGCAATGACACTACTTATATTACCGGCGCGGCTATTTTTGACAAAGTGGGCAATTTAGTCGCGAAAAAGGGCGAAGGCGACAATAAACTTGTCGTAAGTGTGGAAGAACTTATAGACGGAAGAAAAGTCGCGGTTATCGGCTGGAATAACAAAAACGCCGCGGGAAGAGACGTCGGTTCGGGAACTTATTTGCTTATAGTCGAATCCAAAGCGGGAACCGAAAAGAAACCGATTAGGGTCGACCATCCGAAAAGTAAAAAGTAAAAAACAAAGCAAACAAAAAACGAGAGCGGATTTTTTAAGTCCGCTCTTTTTTTTATCTTTTTTTTATCTCTGTTTCACCACATTGCAGGTTTTTACGCAGTTAAAGCAATATTCGCAGGTTTTTCTGTCTATTTTTATAACAATTTCTCCGTTTTCGGCTTTTTGCGAAGAAATACTATTTGTCGGACAAACGGACAAACATTCCCGTTTTTGACATTTGGAACAGATATTATTTTCGCCGCGAAGCAGAGATTTTGCCAAAGATAAATAGAGATATTTTTGCGCTTTGCCAAATTCCTTAAAAAGCGTACAAACAGTTATAAGTTCATATAAAACTTTGCACAAAAAATTTCTATATAATTCTAATTTTTGCTCTTGCGGCAATCCCGAAGTCGCCAAAAAATTGTGCGCGTCTAAAATACTATCCGTATATTCGGTTTCCATATCCCAAAATTCTTTTTCGGCGGAAATTGGCATATAAGCGGCGCGCAAATATTCTTTCGGCGTTAAAACTTTCGGCGAAATTTGCGCTTGATGTTCCAAAGGAAAACGGATTTCGCCCGTTACAAGCGTGGTTCCTACCGCGTATTCAAAAGCCGTATGAGCCGCGTCCGAAACGCCCGCGCCGATATTTGTAACCAAATTGCAGTCGGGAATAATAAAAAGTCCGTTGTTTATAAGCGATGAAAACTTAAATTTAAGGTCCCAGCAATTATTTTCTCCCGCTAAAATCAACTCGACCTGATTTACCAAAATTCGTATTCTCGTATTTTTGAGATACTTATCGTAATCCAAAGTGTTTTCGTCAATTTTACACTGCTTTTTATATTCCTGCAATTTCAACATTTTTTTGTCGTGTTTTTTCCACGCTCTTCGCCACGAAGCCCAGCCCCAAAATCCGTTTACGTCTTCGGGAAAATCGTAAACGCGCTTAAAAGAATAGGTGTTTGCCGTCGTTTTTTGCGCGCCTTCGTTAATGCCGTTTATAAGAAAAACTTTCTCTTCGTCTTTGTATTTTATAAGCAAATCCGAGCAAAATCTAAAAAAACTCGGCGCGGGCAAAGTGTCGTCTTCGAGAATTATTCCCATTTCTTCGTTTTCAAAAAACCAATCTATCGCCGATTCCATCGCTCGTCCGCTGCCGTGATTTTTTTCGTTAAATTTTTTATGAACTTCGCAATCCCAATCGATATTTTCCAAAACGTATTTTCGCAAATTTTCTACGTTTTCTTTTTCGCCAATTTTTCTTTCTCGCCAGCAATCCGATGAAATATACAATTTTTTCGGCTTGGATTTTTTAATCGCGTTGAAAACCTTTACGCTCGTTTCGGTTTTGGTAAAAATGCAAAACAATACGGGCATTCTTTCGTAATTTTCGTTGTCTAAAAAGTTGTTTTTAATAAGTCGCATATTTTCTCCTTACTTGTTAATTTTTTTTACAATTTGCGTTTTACGTCGGATTTACGACGGGACACGCTCGCATACATTTGCGACAGGATTCGCAAGTATTTTCGTTAATTTTTACAATAAATTCTTTGTCGCTATTTTGAGACGGAAAAATACAATTTGACGGGCAGGCGGACAAACATTTTCGGTCGCGGCATTTCAAACAAATGTTTTTTTCGCCTTTTAGCACGGATTCCGTTAAAGATAAATAAAAATATTTTTGCGCTTTTGCATATTCCTTAAAAAGCAAAGAATTATTTATCAATTCAAATAAATTGTCGCCTAAAAATTGCCGATACAATTCAAGTTTTTGTTCGTTAGGAAGAAAAGACCGCGCCAAAAAGTTGTGAACGGTTAATATTCTATCCGTAACGCAAGTTTCTATTTCCCAAAATTCTTTTGCGGCAAAATTCGGTACAAAAGCGGCGCGTATATAATCTTTCGGCGTTAAAGTTTGCGGTAAAATTTGCGGCGGATGCGAAAGCGGAAACACAATTTCGCCCGCCGTAAGATTTACGCCGACGCTGTACTTAAACACCTTGTGCGCGGACTGCGAAATACTGCATCCGATATTCGTAACCAAATTGCAGTCGGGAACGATAAAAAGCCCGTCGGCTATCATTGTCGAAAATATTAGTTGAATATCCCAAGTGTTATTTTCGCCCGATAAAATAAATTCCATTTGGTTTGTAATATTTTTCATTCTAATTCTTTTAAGATATTCTTCATAACTTAACGTATTTTCGTTAATCTCGTTTTGTTTTTTATATTCTTGCAAATTCGACATTTTTTTGTCGTGTTTTTTCCACGCTCGTCGCCACGAAGCCCAGCCCCAAATTCCTGTAACGTCTTCCGCAAAATCGTAAACTCTTTTGAAAGAATACGAATTTGCCGACACATTTTTTGCAGTTTCGTTTGTTCCGTTTATAAGAAAAATTTTTTCTTCGTCTTTATATTTTACAAGCATTTCCGCGCAAAATCTAAAAAAACTCGGCGTAGGCAAACAGTCGTCTTCAAGGATTATTCCCATTTCTTCGTTTTCAAAAAACCAATCTATCGCGGCTTCTATTCCGAATCTCGTTCCGAGATTTTTGTCTTCAAATTTCGTAAAAATTTCGCAATTCCAATCAATATTATCTAAGACATATTGTCTCAAATATTGTACCTTTTCGCGCTCGCCTTCCCTGTCTTCTCGCCAGCCGTCCGAAAAAACATACAATTTATTTGGTTTGGACTTTTTTATGGCGTTAAAAACTTTTATCGCCGTTTCGGTTTTAGAAAAAGGTATGAATAAAATCGGTACTTTTTCATATTCGCTGTTGTCAAAAACGCTGTTTTTAATCAATCTCATCGCCAAATCTCCTGATTTTTCCATAAATTACTATAAAAATATATTATTTTTGTCGTCTTGGAGGGAATTTATGCGATTGATTAAAAATAATTTTTTAGATAACGACGAATACGAAAGAATGCCGATTCTTTTTACTCCTTTTTGCAGAGTTGAAACCGCGACAAAAGTTTTCGCCGCGATAAGAAAATCCAAGCCGAAAAAATTATACGTATTTTCGGACGGTTGGCGCGAAGAAAAAGACGGCGAAAAGGAAAAAGTCCAATATTTGCGACAATACGTTACGGAAAACGTGGATTGGGATTGTCAAGTTTTTACTAAATTTGAAAGCAAAAATTTGGGAACGAGATTTGGAATAGAGAGCGCGATAGATTGGTTTTTTGAAAACGAAGAAATGGGAATAATCCTTGAAGACGACTGTTTGCCCGCGCCGAGTTTTTTTAGATTTTGCGCGGAAATGTTGGTAAAATACAAAGACGAAGAAAAAATTTTTCTTATTAACGGAACAAACGAGAGTAGCAAAAAATCGTCGGCAAATTCGTATTCTTTTAGGCGAATTTACGATATTCCCGAAGACGTTACGCAATTATGGGGCTGGGGTTCTTGGCGACGAGCGTGGAAAAAACACGACAAAAAAATGTCGAAATTGCAAGAATACAAAAATAAATGCGAATATCAAAATACTTCGGATAACGACGAATATTTGAAAAATAAACGAATAAGCGTTCTCGTAAATCAAATGGAGCATATATTATCCGACGAAAACAAAACGTGGGACTTGCAGTTTAAGTTTTCAATTTTGACTCAAAACGGGCTGTTTATTATTCCCGATTGCAATTTGGTAACGAATATCGGCTGCGGCGCGTCGGTGGCGGCTCACGGCGCGTTTGAATATATAATCGGCGGAACTTTAATTCCGGGCGAATTTTTGTTTCCCGCGTTGCATCCGTCGCAAATTTTACCACAAATTTTATCGACAAAAGAGTGTTTGCGCGCCGCGTATATGTCGATTTTTAAAGAAAAAGAATTTTGGGATATGGAAACAAGAATTTCAAACGAAATTTTGGACGTTCATAATTTTTTGGTAAAAAGTTCGCTTTCTTCTGAACAATTTTCTAAAATGTTTGAGCCGTTTATTTCGGAAAAATTGCATACTTTAATAAATATTTCCGCGCATTTTAAGGAATTTGGCAAAGCGCAAAAATATCTTTATTTATCTTTGACGCGGTCTTTGCTTCGCGGAGAATATAATATCTGTTCTAAATGCGAAAAACGCGAATGTTTGTCGGTTTGTCCGTCAAATTGCATTTCTTTGTTTCAAACGCAGGAAAAAGAAATCGTCGTTAATATAGACAGAAAAATATGTCAATATTGCTTTAATTGCGTGAAAAGTTGTGGAGCAATAAAGCAAAAATAGCGGTTTTTTCGCAACAACAAGAAAATTTTCTTTGCAAAACATAATTTTCATAAAAAAACAAGCGAACTTTAAAAATTCGTATTATATTTACTAAATAAGGGTTCAGACACCATAACCTTTGTTTCATAAAATCTTTAATTTTTTAATTCATTAACAAAGGAGTTTTTAATGAAAAAACTGTTTGCGATAGGTTTATTCCTATCAATATTTTTACTTATTTTTTCTCTATTCGTTGTAGGATGTACTTGCGGTGGAACTACTTCCAAGGGTTTTTATTTATTAGTAAATAAAACCAATAGTGCGTTAAACTACAAAGCGTGTTCCGTCACGTTTTGTTTCGATACGCTTTTGGCGCCTAACGATACCTTGTTTTTATATTCTATAAAGAGTGTATCGGGCGACGATTTTGTTGAAGACCCGACGTATTTTGAGGCGGGCGCTACACCGGGCGGTACCATAGTAATTAAAAACGACGATGACAAAGTATTGTTTTATAGGTTTGGCAATACGGAACAGTTATGCGGAGAGACAGATTTTGTATCGTCAAAAAGAGGCAAACGCGATTATTATTACAATTATCATTGGACAATAACTCCCGAATACATTGCCGAAAAATCCTGCAATATGTCTTTGGAAGAATTGGAAAAGGAGTAAAACTATGAAAAACTTGAAAAAATTTTTCACTTTGCTTATTTTCTCTTGTATTGTCATATTATTTGTGAGTGGATGTGACGATGGATGCGACCATTGCAATGAATCTTATTCCAGATGGTACCATTTTTTAGTGAATAATACGGACAAAATATTGTATTATGAAGCATATTATGAAGACGATTCCGATGAAGATATTTTGTCGTTTGATACGACTTTACTTCCAAACGACACTTTGTTTTTGTATTCATATAAATTCACTCCGCCGGGCGCAAGTATTGACGACCCGACTCGTTTCTATTGGTTGTCAAGCAAAGTGGTAATTAAAGACGATGAACAAATAATATTGTTTTACAGGTCGTCAAAAACGGAGAATTGCGGAGAAACGGATTTTGTATTGGAGAAAACAACCAAAGACAAAGGTTACTCTTACTGGACAATAGACCCCGACTACATTTCCAAAAAATCCTGCAATATGTCTTGGGAAGATTTGGAAAGGGATTATTTGGGAAACGAATAACGCAATTTTCCCTTCTCAATATTCTTCTTCCTCTTCTTCGTTTCCCGTTAAAACGTCCAAAGAATGTTTCATCCCGATTTTGGCGACTAACTTTTCAACCGTTTTTTTGCCTTTTTCGTCCAAATCCAAAAAAAGCATTCCCGTCAACGTAAGCGACGGATTCGCGTCCGGCTTGCTCCATCGAACTTGAACGCTTACGTCGAGATTTCCAAGCGCCATATCAAAAACGCTTTTCGCAAGAATTATGCGAACTCCATATATTTTTTTATCGTCTAACGCGACGTTGCCGCAAAGCATCATTCCTTCGCTTGTGATGTCGACAACGCGACCGATTTCTTTTCCTGTTTTAAGGTCTATGACTTTAAGATAAAAGCACAATACTTCCCTTTGTACGCGCCTGTTGTTTTGTTTTAATGCGGTATTTCCCATTTATTTTAACCTCCAATTTTATTTCTCGTCTTTAATCGCCTGAACTTTTTTTGTAAATCTGTCTCGCTGTTCAGCCCAGCCCATAAGAATTTCCATTGTTCCCAAATTTAGCGATTCGTTTTGCGCGCTACGATTCAAATGGAAATAAAAATTTCCCCTTCTGCAATTTAGCGCGTTATAAATCGACTTTACGCCGCCTTCGCCCGATTTATCGACGGCGCTGACGACTCGCCCGTTTTTGAAATATATAACCGAAATCGGCTTGTCTTCTTCTACGACCAAACAACCTGTGTACATATTTCCTTCTATCATTTGCAAAACCGCCGTAAGATTGTCTTCGTGTATAACTCCCGACATATAACTGCCTTCGGAATACTGCGAAAAATTTTTGTCGCCGCCGCCGCGCAAATGCGATTGAACGTCGTCCAAAGTCGGTATGTCGTCGTAACAATAGACGCTTGCTCCGCCGAAAAGTTTTTTAATTTGCGTTTGTTTGTTTATAGGAATATTTATTAAAATTATCCCGACTTGACTGAATTTGTGGGTATTTGTAAATTCCTGATAAAATAATTGAAGCATAACTCTTGCGGCGTCCCAATCGGCGACAACTACGTTTGGAAAACTTTTGCGCATAATTTTTCTAAAACCTTTCATAGAACTCGTAGGTTTTGTGTTATATCCCTCGTTTTCGAGCAAAATTTTCAGCGAAACGACGTTTCCGTCGCTGCCCGTAAGCGAAATTTTATTTATCGAACCCGGCATAAGAAGCGCGATTCTTCTTTGGTATCGCTTTTTTTGATGCGTTTCGACCATCTTAAACAAAAACATAAGAAATAAAACGCCGCAAGCAATATAGCCAAATATAGGCGTTCCTAACAACTGACTAATAAATTCCCACATTTTATTTTGCGAATGTATAATATTTGGGCTTTTATCCGACGATATAGCCGTATCTATAACCGAGTTAAGCGACGACAAACACAAATCCCACAAATTAGCGCCGTTAGATTCGTCTTTTTGTCCTATTTGCTGAAAAATTCTTTCAGTTTGCACGATAAGCATATCGGAGCCGACAATAATATTTTCTTCGTATGGCTTTTCGGGAGTTAAAAGCGTCGCGCTCGTCGCGCGTATAATTATCGGGCGCGTAAATCGCGGCTTTTTATTCACTTCTTCAAGCATAGAAAGAATTATAAGCGACGCAGTGCGTTCCAAAAGCGCGTCGTTTCTTCGCAAATGTAAAACGGGAGTATTTACAAAAATGTTTTTGTAATCGGGAGTATCGACAATAAGCGCGGTCGCTCGTTTTTCAACAAACATAACCATAGAAGGTTCGTTAAGTAAAAACGTGAAAAGCGGGTCTTTTCCCAAAAATCTATAAACATAAACGTTGCTTGTGTAAAATTTTCCTATTCCGTAAGCAAATTCGTCCGAAAGAATTTGCGGACTGCGCAAACGACGGTCGAAAACGGGAATATCCGCCGCTCGCAACTGCGCCGATTCGTTTGCGGCGGCTGTCTTAAAATTATCTCCGTAAATATATCCGACGCTTAAAATATTTGAACCGAATCTATTTGAAAGTCCTCTAATCGCCAAAGCGGGGTCTACGACAGGCATAGAAACCACGCCGTTTTTCAATAAGATAGAAAGTTCTTCTTCGCGAATCGGTTCGTCGGGAATCGTAAAATGCGGCGGAATGCGAATTTTACCGTCTCTGACTATTTTTGCGTAATCTTCCGCCGTTACGGTAGAAAGCATAACGAGCAATTCTATACCGGGATTTTCCATAAGAACTTTTAATAAACCGTCTCTGCCTTCTATGGCGTATCTTTTGCATTCCGCGTAATTATTCAGTCGCACGACCATTTTTTCCGCGTAAGGCAAATCGGAAACGCGCGAATGCACGACGGCAATCCTCGCGTTTACCGCTGTAATAAATACTAAAAACAAGAGTAAAATTTTATTCGCCATAAAAAACCTTTACAATTATATTTATAAAGAAAATAATATTATGCCATTCGTTTGCGGCGCATTTTAAGAAAAATTATAAAATTTCGGTTTTTTTCAGAAAATATTTGCTTTTTTAAGTATATTTATTGTATCTTTGTTTAAAGGATGCTTGTAAAAATTTAACAAATTTTAATTTTATGGGAAAATTTAATTTCGGGAGGGCTGATGGAAGGAAAGGTTTCACAATTAGCGGAAAGATTGCTTAAAGAAGGCGTTGAGCAGGGCGAAAAGAAAAAAGAAGAGATTATCGCGCAGGCGAAAGCGCAGGCGGATGAAATTATTGCGACTGCGAAAAAACAGTCGGAAAAAATAATTTCGGAGGCGAATCAAAAAGCGGAAGACGCGAAGAAAAACGCGGATTCCGAAATCAAGTTGTCGGGACAACAGGCGTTAAGCGCGCTTAAAAGTAAAATTACGGACGTCGTTTCGGCAAAAGCGCTCGACGGCGCAATAAGCGATTCGCTCGTAAAAAACATACCCGACTACGTTAAAGCGGTATTGTCTAACTGGAAAGGCAGCGATTCTTCCATAGAAGTTTTGCTTTCTCACGAACAAAAAGACAAACTCGAAAAAGACATTGCGGCGGCAATCAAGGGAATTATGAAAGCGGGAGTAACAATCTCCGCGTCGAAGAGCGTAAAAAACGGCTTTCAAATCGGCGAGTCGAACGGTACTTTCAAAGTAACGTTTACCGACGGCGATTTTGCCGAATATTTTAAGGAATATTTACGTCCGAAAGTAAAGTCAATTCTTTTCGGGGAATAGGATATAAATGAGTCGTAAATACTATTATCTTGTAACCGGACTTCCAAACCTTGCCGATAACGTTAAGAATTTCGATTACGCAAAGATACGGGAAGAAGTTATTGAAGTTTTAGCGAAAGAGGACGCGGAATTGGTAAAATTTCTCCTCTTGCGTTTCGACAACGAAAACATAATCAATATCCTCGATAAAAAGCAGGAATTTGATTCTCGCGGTTGGTTCTCGCGTTCGGAGTTGGAAGAGGCGGTAAATAACTTCGACGCGCTTCCGAAATATCTTCAAGTATTTTTGCAAAATCGCAAAGACGATAAGGAAAGCGTCGCCGGACTCGGCGTTTTTGAGCAGTTGTCTTATCTTTATTATAAGGAATTGTCGGGCGTAAACGCTTGGTTTGCGAAATGGGCTGTTTTTTGCGCGGATATTCAAAATGTCGTCGCGGCGTCAAACGCAAGAGAATTGGGCGTTTCTGCGGAAAGAAGCGTAATTCAAATAAACGACAATGCGGAAAAGATAGCGAAAAGCAGAGCGTCGGACTTCGGTTTGGGAAATTCGTTGTCGTGGATGGAGCAAATTTCCAAAAACATTAACGACCCTATCGCTTTGGAAGAGGCGATTGACGATATTTATTGGAAAAAAGTGGACGAACTTTCTATCGGCAGCGAATTTGGAATGGAAAGCGTGTTGGGTTTTATGGTAAAAGCAAACAGCATTGAACGCTGGCTGCGTTTGGATACGGAAAACGGAATTGCGCGGGCGAAAGGTTTAATCGAAAACCTTAAATCGTCTTTGCAAAAATGATAAAAACAAAAACTGACGGAGGAAATATATAGATGAGTACAAAAGGAAAAGTTGTCGGCGTTGTCGCAAACTTGGTAACTTTGGAGGTTGACGGACCTGTCGGGCAGAACGAAATCTGTTTTATAGACCTCAAAGGTACAAAACTTATGGCGGAAGTCATAAAAGTTATGGGCGACAAAGTGGCGGTTCAGGTATTTGAAAGCACACGAGGATTGCAAGTCGGCGTCAGCGCCGAATTTGCGGGAAGAATGTTGGAAGTAACTTTGGGACCCGGTATGTTGTCGAAAACTTACGACGGTCTCCAAAACGATTTACATAAAATGGAAGGCGTGTTCCTGAAAAGAGGAGAATATACGCAACCGCTTAATCCCGGTCAGAAATGGAAATTTACTCCATTGGCGAAAGTCGGAGACGAAGTTGAAGCGGCGTCGTGGCTCGGCGAAGTAAAGGAAAACTGGCTCGACCATAAAATTATGGTTCCGTTTGACCTTAAAGGTACGGCGAAAATCAAAAAAATCGTTTCGGCGGGAGAATATACTTCCGATTCCGAAATCGCGGTTTTGACGGACGCTAACGGAAACGATATTTCGGTTTCTATGGAAATTAAATGGGCTGTAAAACGCGAAGTTTCGGCTTATAAAAGCAAACCTCGTCCGTTCAAACTGTTTGAAACGGGAGTGCGCACAGTCGATACGCTTAATCCGCTTGCGGAAGGCGGAACAGGATTTATGCCCGGACCTTTCGGCGCGGGAAAAACCGTTATGCAGCACTCGTTTGCCAAAAACGCAAACGCCGATATTATCGTTATGGTGGCGTGCGGCGAAAGAGCCAACGAAGTCGTGGAAATCTTTACCGAATTTCCCGAACTTGAAGACCCGAGAACCGGCAGAAAACTTATGGAAAGAACGGTAATTATCGCAAACACGTCGAATATGCCCGTCGCGGCTCGCGAAGCGTCGGTTTATACGGGAATGACGATTGCGGAATATTATCGTTCTATGGGAATGAAAGTGCTTTTGCTCGCGGACTCAACGTCGCGTTGGGCGCAGGCGTTGCGCGAAATGTCTAACCGTTTGGAAGAATTGCCCGGTCAAGACGCGTTTCCGATGGACTTGTCTGCGATTATCGCGCAATTTTACGCTCGAAACGGTTATGTTGAACTTAACAACGGAAAAACCGGCTCTATAACGTTTTTGGGAGCGGTATCGCCCGCAGGCGGAAACCTTAAAGAACCCGTTACCGAATCGACAAAAAAAGCGGCGAGATGTTTTTACGCATTAGACCAAGCGCGCGCGGATTCAAAACGTTATCCCGCTATCGACCCCATAGAAAGTTACTCGAAATATATCGAATATCCCGAACTTGTGGCGTATCTCGAAGAAAATGTTCAAAAGGGCTGGGCAGACGGCGTTCAAATTCTCAAAGACGTGCTTTTGAGAGGAAAAGAAGCGAAAGACCAAATAAATATTTTGGGAGACGACGGCGTTCCGCTCGAATACCATATTACGTATAATAAGTCCGAAGTTGTGGATTTTTCCATTTTACAGCAGGATTCTTTCGATAAAGTTGACGGAACTACGCCGATGCCGCGTCAAAAGCAACTTACTAACGTAGTTTTGGATATTTGTCAAAGCAATTACAATTTTGAGGATTTTGAAGACGTGAACAAGTTTTTCAGACGTATAATAAACCTGATAAATCAAATGAAATACACGAAATTTGAAAGTCAGGAATTTTATGCGGCGGAAAAGGAATTGAAGGATTTTACGGCGACCAAAAAAGTTGCCAACGACAATAAAAAAGAATCAGCGTAAGGAGTAAATAAATGAGTGCTTTTCAAAAAATTTACACAAAAGTTGAAAATATTACCAAAGCGACTATAACGGTAAAAGCGGACGGCATTTCAAACGAGGAAATGGCGTATGTAAACGGACGTCCCGCGCAGGTCGTAAAAATTAAAGGAAACGAAGTAACGCTTCAGATTTTTCCCGGCACGCAGGGTATTTACACAAACGCCGAAGTAAAATTTACGGGCAAAGCGCCGACGATAAAACTTTCGGACGATTTGCGCGGAAGATTTTTTAACGCTTACGGCGAACCGATAGACGGCGGCGCGCAGGTAGACGGCGAAGAAACGGAGATAGGCGGTCCGTCGGTAAATCCTGTTCGCAGAAAACAGCCCAGCGAATTTATTCCGACGGGTATTGCGGGTATCGATTTGAACAATACGCTCGTTACCGGGCAGAAAATCCCGTTTTTTGCCGACCCCGACCAGCCGTACAATATGGTTATGGCGGACGTTGCGCTTAAAGCGAAAGCGGATATGATTATTTTGGGCGGAATGGGAATGAGCAACGACGATTATTTGTATTACAAACAAACGTTTGACAACGCCGGCGCTCTCGATAGAATTACCTGTTTCATAAATACGACGCAGGACGCGCCTGTCGAGCGGCTTCTTATTCCCGATATGACGCTTACAACAGCCGAATATTTTGCCGTAAAAAAGAATATGAAAGTTCTTGTTCTTCTTACCGATATGACGCTTTACGCCGACGCTTTGGCTATCGTGTCGAATCGTATGGACCAAATTCCTTCAAAAGACAGTATGCCCGGTTCGCTTTATTCGGATTTGGCTAAAATTTACGAAAAAGCGGTGCAGTTTCCCGAAGGCGGCTCAATCACGATTATCGCGGTAACCACGCTTTCGGGCGGCGATATTACTCACGCGATTCCCGACAATACGGGATATATTACGGAAGGACAGTTGTATTTGAGACGAGACACCGACATCGGAAAGGTTATTATCGACCCGTTCCGTTCGCTTTCCCGTCTTAAACAATTGGTTATCGGAAAGAAAACTCGCGAAGACCATCCGCAGGTGATGAATACTTGCGTCCGTTTGTTTGCCGACGCGGCTAACGCGAAAACCAAACAGGAAAACGGCTTTGACTTGACGGATTACGACGAAAGATGTTTGTCTTACGCGCACGATTATTCAAAAGAACTTTTGGCGATAGACGTGGATATCGACGCGGAAAAAATGTTGGATACGGGTTGGGAAATCTTGGGGAAATATTTTACCCGCGACGAAGTGGCGATGAAAAAAGTCCTTATGGACAAGTATTGGAGAGGCAAATAATCAAGACGAAAGAGGTGAATTGTGGCGTTAAAATTTCAATTTAATAAAACCGCGCTCGCCCAACTTAAAAAAGAGTTGAAGGTAAGAGTTAGGGCTTTGCCTACTCTTAAAGCGAAGGAAACCGCGCTTCGTCTTGAAGTTAAAAAAGCGAAAACGGAACTTGCCGACGCGCTTAAACTTTTTCAGGAAAGTTCGGACGCGATAAACAAATACGGAAAACTTTGGGAAGAATTTCCGAAAGATATTTTGCAGGTAAAAGACGTGCAAAAAACGTACAAAAAAATCGCGGGCGTAAGGATTCCGTCGCTTGGAAGCGTGGAATTTGTTCTGACTCTCGATTCGTTTTTTGGTATGTCGGCTTGGACTGCGCTCGGAGTAAAACATCTTAAAGAATCGGCGAAACTCGCGATAGAAATAGAAGTGGCGAAAGAGCGGCTTTCAATTCTTGAATACGCGCGAAAGAAAACGACGCAAAAGGTAAATCTTTACGAAAAAGTGCAAATTCCCGAATACAACGAAGGAATTTTGAAAATAAAACGCTTTATGGAAGACCAAGAAAACCTTGAAAAGTCGGCGCAGAAAATTCTTAAAGACAAATTAACTCAACAGGAGGCGGCGTAATGGTTACTAAAATGAATCGGCTTTCCGTTTTGTTGTATCACGGCGAAAAAGAAAGTTTTCTGCAAAAATTGCGCGACGTCGGCGTTGTTCATATTGAGTGCAAAGACAAAGAATTGAGCGTAAAAGCCGCGGAGATAAACGGCGAATTGACGGAAGTGCAAAAAGTAATTTCGGATATTAGCGTTTTGGAAAAAAAACCGGGCAAAACGTCAAATTCGCAGGCGAATATTGAGGACGCGGTAAAAAAATATTTGGCGAATTTGGCAAGAATCGACGCGATAAACAACGAATTTTCGACTATCGCAAAAGAGAGAAAACGCTTTGACCCTTGGGGCGACGTTAATTTGGATACCTTGAAAAAACTTGCCGAAAAAGGAGTTAGAATTTCGCTTTTTGAATTGTCGCCGAAAGACAAACCGCTATTGCAAAACGTAAATTACGAGGTGATAAAAGAAACGTCGACAAATTTGTGGATTGCCGCGGTCGATGAAAATAAAGATATCGTAATCGAGGGCAAAGAAGCGGTAAATCTTCCGCAGACCACGTTTGCGACGCTAGACAATCAAGAGAAACTTTTGAACGCCGAAAAGCACAAATTGACGGGCGAACAGGAAGAGATAGCGTCGCAAATAAAGTCGATTGAGCAATACAAGACGAAACTTCAAAACGAACTTAATTACGAACTTGCAAGTTCTTCTATGGAAGCGGCGGCAAACGAAAAATTGTTTTCCGTCGACGGCTGGATTCCCAAAGAAAAACACGCGCAAGTTCAAAAAATGCTCGACGAATTTTCGTGCTGGTACGATTTTAACGAACCGAAAGAAGAAGACGACGTTCCCGTTGAATTTCATAACAATCCTTACGCGCAGAAATACGAAGTTTTAACGCGACTTTTTGCGCTTCCTAAATATCACGAAATTGACCCGACGCCGTTTTTTGCGCCGTTTTACACGTTGTTTTTCGGATTTTGTTTGGGAGACGTCGGATACGGCGCGTTGGTTTTGATTGCGGCGACTATCGCTTATATCAAGGCGGGTCCAAAACTCAGACCGCTTGCGATATTTGGATTATTGCTTGGATTTTCGACGGTAATCGGCGGATTTTTACTCAACGGATTTTTTGGACTGCAAATTTTCAATTCGGCGGACGGAGCGGGAATACTCGGTACAAGCGGACTTGGAATTTATGCGCTATTAAAATCGACAGCCGTTCACACTCCTGAAATTTTAGAAAACGGGCAACACGCCGTCAAAGTGATAATGCCTATGATACCGTTCGCGTTATTTTTGGGCGTATTCCAGATATTGTTCGGAATGGCTTTAAGGACGATAAATCGGCTAATGCAGAATAATTGGAATTTTCAATACGCTATGCATCCTATCGGAACGATATTTTTGACGATTGCGGCGACCATCGCGGTAACGAAAGTAAACTTTTTGGATATGGGTTCGCTTTTTGAAGTGCTTTTTGGAATTACCGCAATGCAACTTTCGGCTTCAATTACGTCGGAAATGATACTTATTCCATTGGTAATCGGAGCGGTTTTGCTGTTTTTGTTCAATAATCCGTCGAAACCTGTTTTTGTTCGCGTTCCTTTGGGACTTTGGGAATTTTATCAGTTCACGACGGGACTTATGGGCGACGGACTTTCGTATATTCGATTGTTTGCGCTTGGACTTGCCGGCGGACTTTTGGGAGCGTCTTTCAATAAAATCGCGATAATGGTTTGCGGTGGAGAATTCAGTTTCAATACGCCGCTTGTTATCGCCGCGATTTTGGTGCTTGTTTTTGGTCACGGAATAAATTTTCTGCTTGCGTGTCTCAGTTCGTTTGTGCATCCGCTTCGTTTGACTTTCGTTGAATTTTACAAACATATAGAATTTCAAGGCGGCGCAAGAGAATACAAGCCGTTTTCAAAGGTGGAAGCGTAATTTTTTGTCGGCGGCGGGGCTTCCCGTCGCCAAATTTACAGGAGAAATTTATGTCGATTGAGGAACAGCAGGCTTTTTTGAAAAAATGGTATGACGAAGCGTTGCGTTATATGGATAACGCGGAAGAAACGTTAAAAAAGGCAAAAAAAGACGAGCGCAATTATGCCGACGCCAAATACGTACGAACCGCCTGCGGAATCGCGTACAACGGCGTTTTGATTGCTTTGGACGCTTTGTTTGAGATAAAAGGCATTGAAAAGAAACTTGGTAAAAAACAAAGGAAATCAATAGAATATTACAAAGCAAATTTGGCGAATCACGACAAAAAACTTCTTACCGAGTTGCATTCCGCGTATAATGTTTTGCATTTGGACGGATATTACGACGGTATATTGAACGCCAAAACAATCGCGGGCGGTTTTGAAGCCGCTTATGAGATTATCAACAAAATTAAACCTATGCAGACGAAATAATTTTAGATTAAGATTGAAAACAAAAACGAGAATTTTCTTTCTTTTTTGCAGTTTTTTTCGCCTTTTCACTCGTTCACCAACCAGCCGACTGTTCTAAAATTCGGGTCGAGATATTTTTTTACGATATTTGCCGTAGATTTAATTTCAATAATTTTATCCTGATATTCAAAAAGTCCGCGCCAATCGCCGAATTTGGCAAAAAACGCCAATTCGTCCGAAAATCCTTCCAAATTCTTAAATTTTTCTAAATGCTGACGTTTAAGCGTGTTTTTTACCCGCAAAAGTTCGTCGGATTTCGGCTCTTCTTTCGTCAATTTTTCTATCTCTTCCAAAATTATTTTTTCTACTTTTTCGTGCGAAATATCCTTTTTAAGAACCGCGTAAATCGCAAATTTGCCGTTATGATGCCGCCAGAAATTCGCCGCCCCGACGCTTGTGCATAATTTTTCTTCTTCAACTAATCGCTTATACAAAATTCCGCTGTTTCCCGAAAGCATATTTTCAATAATTTCCAGCGCAAAAAGCGAAGAATCGGGATATCCCGACGTATGAAACCATATATCGATTTGCGGTTCGGCGTTTTTTTCGCGGACAATAAAACGCTTTTCGCCGATGGGTTTCGGCTCGCGGGTTTTTACAAAATCTACTTCGGTTTTGGGATTTTTAATTTGCGCAAAATATTTATTTGCTAACTGTGAAGCGGCTTTCGGCGTTATGTTTCCCGCCAAAACGATTATCGCGTTGTCGGGTCTGTAATATTTTTCAATATGGCTTTTAAGCGCCGCCGTCGAATAATTTTCTATGTCGCTCGCCCAGCCGATTGTCGGATTTCGATACGGATGAGCCGAATAAAACATCGATTCCAAAATAAGCCGATAATTATTCACGGGGCGATTTTCATAACGCATTCGCCGCTCTTCATAAACGACGTCCCGCTCGCTTACAAATTCCCGCAAAACCAAATTTTGCATTCTGTCCGCCTCAATATTCGCAAAAAGTTCAACTTTATTCGCGGGCAAAGTTACGATATAAGCCGTTATGTCGTCGCTCGTCCAAGCGTTAAGTCCGGTCGCTCCGTTTTTTTCGTAAAGCGACCAAATTTCGTCTTTTATTATGTATTTTCGCTGTTCGTCCTGCAACTGCGTCAATTTGTTTTTCAGCGACAAAATTCGCTCGTCGTTTGGCGAAATTCCACTTCTTAAAAGCGACAAAATTTCGCTATCTATGCCGTCAATTTCTTTCATA
Source organism: Chitinivibrionia bacterium (assembly GCA_009787445.1). Lineage (GTDB taxonomy): Bacteria > Fibrobacterota > Chitinivibrionia > Chitinivibrionales > Chitinivibrionaceae > WRFX01. The sequence continues at coordinate 21,788 of WRFX01000004.1, forward strand.
ATCGGAATTTCCGCTTCGTAATTTGTAGTGCCGAGCCGTTTTGTTCCCTTAAACATCAAATGTTCGTAAAAATGCGAAAGTCCCGTATTCGAATAACTTTCAAACATCGAGCCGACAAAATAATACAATCTGCACGAAACGTCGGGAATTTTCGCGTCGCTTACGACGAGCAGTTTCAGTCCGTTTGGAAGAATTTCTTCGTAAATCGCTTCTTTTCCATTTTTTTCCGCAAAAACGAACGCCACAAAAATAAGCGAAAAAATAATTTTTTTCATAGTTTTTTCTCCATATTACGCGCTAAAAATAAATTATTTTACGAGCAAAGGAGTTGTTTTATCGAAAATTTAGCGGAAAAAATTATAAAAATCGCATTTTCTTCGGGATTTGACGATTGCGGATTAGCAAAAATCGGCGAAATTCCCGATTTTTATCGCGCGCATTTTGAAAATTATCTTAAAAACGGTTATAACGCGAATATGAAGTGGCTCGAAAAAAACATAGAAATTCGTTTTAATCCGAAGTTGCTTTTGGAAAACGCGAAAACCGCGATTGTCGTTTTGCAAAGTCATAAAATTGAAGTTGAAACGCAAAATAACAAAGTGGCGAGATACGCTTTACAAGAAGAAGATTACCATATTTCAATGAAGAAAAAATTGAAAATTTTGTCTCAAAAAGTTAGCGAAATTATACCAAACGTAAATTTTCGCGCTTGCGTGGATAGCGCGCCGATTCTCGAAAAATATTGGGCGCAAAAAGCGGAATTGGGATTTATCGGGAAAAACACGCTTTTTATTTCAAAAAAATGCGGTTCTTTTTGCAATATCGCAGTTTTGCTTATCGATTTTGAAATTGAAACGGAATCGGAAGAAAAAGACAAAAATATTGAAAAAAATTTTTGCGAAAATTGCGATAAATGTATAATATCTTGTCCGACAAAAGCGCTTGTGAAGCCATATACGCTTGATTGCAATAAATGTATTTCTTATCAAACGCAACAAAAAACAATACCGAATTTCAACAGTTTCGGCTGGACTTTGGGTTGTGATATTTGTCAGGAAGTTTGTCCGAAAAATTTAGGCGCGAAATAAAAACGCGAAAATTTGCGGGCAACTACTTTTTCGACATTTTCAGGTCAATTTTAGACAGAGTAACATCGGACATCCTAAAAATCAAAGCCGGCGGAAAATTTGAAAATATTTTTTCGCTTAATGTCAAAATTCTCGTAAAATTCTCCCGTAATTAAACGACTATACGAAAACCTAATGGGTCCAAAAGGCGTTTTAAATCCGAGTTCGCTTTCTATTCCTATCGGAATATTGTGAAAAAACGACTCCTTAATACTTTCTTGCGAAGCGTATAATTCCAAAGGATTTGAATAATTCCAAATATTTCCGACGTCGGTGAAAAGCGAAAAATAAAGCGGATATTTTTTTGTAAATTGATAACGCCAGCATAATTGAAACATAAAAAATTTATCGGCGAAAAGTTCGCGTTCCCGTAATCCCGCAAACGGAACGATATTTAAAATATTAGCCGGAGAAGCAAGATTGTTGCCGCGCGAACCGCCGATGTAATAACGCATAACGCTGGGCAGCGTTTGGTCTGACCACGTGCCAAGAATAAACGGAACGACGGTATTTCGTTCGCCGATGGGAATCGCAAAAGACAAATATCCGTTTATTGTTAAAAATTGACGGTCGCTTCCAAAATAATCGCTTGCGCCCGAAAGCCAAAAACGATGCTCTCCGCCGTGCGACGGGAAATATCTGTCGTTGCGCCAGTCCGCTTTAATTCCCGCAAAAAACATTGTGATTTTGTTGTTTTGATTGGAAAAGGAAAATTCCACGTCGCCCGTTTGCGATTGCGTTGAACTGTATCGTTCGTTGCGAAGTCCGCCGAAAAGCGACGCCGAATTTAGAAAATCGAAAGAACCGATTAAATTTATTCCGTTTTTTACGATGTCGGACTCGGAATAATAAATCGTCGACAGGTCGACGTCCGTAGTATCGTCTACCTCGCGGGAAACTAACCGCTGCGACGACAAATATCCGCTAAAACCGAGCGAAAATAAAAAAGAACGGCTTAAAGGCAAATACCAAGAAACGTCGGCGAGCATTCTTTTGCGCAGAAAACCCAATTGAAATTCGTAACCGTGCGAAATTCCAAAGCCGAAAAGATTGCTAAAAAGCGGGGCTACAAACATTTCCATAAGATTTCGATTGTCAAATCTTACGCCTATGTCGACGCTAAATTCGTCCTTTTCTCTTGCTGTCGCAATAAGCGTGTCGTTTGAGCCGGTAAAATAAAAATCGTCGAAAATATCTATGGAATTTGCGGTTTTTATAACTCTTTCGATTTTCTTTTCCGTGATTTTTTTGTTCGTATCAAACCACAAAATTCCCCGCAAATATTCTTCGTTTGTCTTTTTTAAGCCGTCGAATTTTATATCTTTCACCGAAAAACCGCCGTTGCCGTTTTGGTATGTTTTTTTACGATTTTTCTTATAAACGTTCATTTCGTCGCAATTTTCTACCGCTTTTTTCGCCGATTCATAGCCCGCTTTAACTATGTCGTCAAACAAATGAAAATGATAATTTTTCACGTTTTTATTTTCGAGCGGAGATATAATAATATCCGCGAAATCCGCGTTTTTCGATTTTTCGTCGTCCATTCCAATGGTCATAGAAAGCACGACCACGTCGGCGAAAGTGTTTATGTTTATTTCTTTTTCTTCGGCGCTTGTGGCATTTACGGCAAAAGTAAAAATATCGTCGTTTTTTACGCTGTCCAAAAGCGGAATATTCGCGCGAAATCCGCCGTCGACGTGCCAACTGTCGTTGATTTTTACAGGCGAAAGAATGCCCGGAATCGCGGCGGACGCTTTCGTTATCTGAAAAATGTCGCCCGATTTGTGAATTTGCGGTCTTTTCTGCAAAATATCGGTTGTAACTATGCGCAAAGGTATGGGAAGTTTGTCGAAATCGCCGCCGCTTTTCATTTGCGCGGAAATAAGTTTTGAAGCGATAATTTCGTCCAACTTCTTATAAGAAATAAATCCGAGCGGCAAAACAAAATTAAAACTTCTGTCTATTTTCAGGTTTAAAATGCTTGCTTTGCGATTTTCGCGCAAAAATTCGGCGCCCGTTTTTTGAAATAAAACGTCCGTATTCGATAAAACTTTCAGCATATCGTAAATTTCCTGCGCCGAATATCCGCACGCATAAAGCGCGGCGATAACGGCTCCCATACTAGTTCCGATTATAGTATCGGGAACGACGCCGCTTTCTTCAAAGTATTTAAGAACGCCAATGTGGGCAAAACCTCTGGCGCCTCCGCCTGAAAGCGACAAAACAAAGGGTTTTTCTTCGGCAAATCCTAAAAACGCAAGCGCAAAAATTAAAATTATCTTCTTCATTGTACATAAAAATACTATTTTTCTCCTTTTAGTTGTTGCAAAATTTATTTTTATGTTGTATTATATATAAATAGCAACAAAAGAGGCGAGAAATTATGGCATTGCAAAGAAGAGGCAGAAAACTCGGCGAAATACTTTTGTCGCAGGGACTTATTACCGAAGAGCAACTTGACAAAGCGTACAGAGCGCAATCGGTAACCGGACAAACGCTGGGGGCGGTTTTGGTTTCTGCGGGAGCCATTTCCGTGCAGGATTTAGGTTCGGTTTTGGGCGAACAAGTTCAAGTAGACGGACGAAAACGAATCGGCGATATTCTTGTCGAGCAGGGAATTATTACAAAAGAACAACTCGAAGAAGCGTTAAGACAACAAAAGAGTTTAGGAAAAAAAATCGGCGAAACGCTTGTAACTTTGGGATTTATATCGGAAGGCAAACTTATAGATATTTTAAGCGCGCAACTTGACGTTCAACATATTATCTTGGACGGAATAAAAGTTAGCCGCGAACTTACTATGCTTATTACGGAAGATATGTGTAAAAAATATAAAATAATTCCAATTTATTCCAAAGGCAACGTAATTACAATAGCGATGACCGACCCGACTAATTTGCGCACAATAGACCATATAAAATTTGTAACGGGAAAAGAAATTGACGCCGTAATGGCGAGCGAAAAACAGATTTTAGCGGCGATAACCCGCGTTTACGAAGACAATCAAACGCGATTGAGCGATATGATAGCGAGTTCCGGCGGCGACACTTCTTTTGAAGTTGTAAAAGACGAAGAAGAACAGGAAGCGGTATCGGACGACGAAGGACAGCAAATTGTAAATATAGTAAATTTACTTATTCACGAAGCGATAGACAAAGACGTATCGGACATACATTTGGAGCCGACCGACAACGGTTATCGCGTGCGTTATCGTATGGACGGACATTTGCAAACGGTGCAGGAATTGCCGCTAAATATTCGTCCGCAAATAATATCTCGTCTTAAAATTCAGGGCGGTATGGATATTGCCGAAAAGAGAAAACCGCAAGACGGACGTATTAAAATAAAACATCAGGGAAGAATGGTCGACTTGCGCGTGTCGTCTTTTCCCGCGCTAACTCGTCAGGCGCAGTCAGAAAAAATAGTTATGCGTATTATCGACGCGCAAGGAAAGCAATTTACGCTGAAACAATTAGGATTTTCCGACGAAATGCACGACAAATTTGAAGAGTTGATTCAAATTCCAAACGGAATTATTTTGGTAACGGGACCGACCGGAAGCGGTAAATCTTCCACTCTTTATGCGTCTTTGGAATTTATAAATAAACATTACGAATACAAAAAAAATATTATTACTATGGAAGACCCCGTAGAAAGTAACGTCGACGGAATTACGCAAGGACAAATTAACGTAAAAGCGGGATTTACTTTCGCTTCGGGAATGCGTTCAATTTTACGTCAAGACCCCGATATAGTAATGGTCGGAGAAATGCGAGACACCGAAACGGGCGAAATGGCGGTTCAGGCGGCGCTTACGGGACACGTCGTATTTTCTACGCTTCACACAAACGACTCCGCTTCGGCATTTACGCGACTTATAGATATGGGCGTGCAATCGTATTTAATAAGTTCGACGGTTCGCGGAGTTTTGGCGCAGCGTCTTGTGCGAAAAATTTGTTCTTCGTGTAGAGAAGAGTATGAACCCGAACCCGAAGCATTGCAGAGAGTAGGACTTCGCCCGGGCGTAAAATTATACAGAGGAAAAGGTTGTAGAAATTGTAAAAACACAGGTTACAAAGGAAGAATGGGAATTTTTGAACTGCTTATTCCCGACCGTCAAGTGCAAAAATTAGTGATAGCAAAAGCGGAATCCGATGAGATAAAAGATTATATGGTAAAACGCGGCGACTTTACGACGCTTCGCCGCGACGGACTTATAAAAGCGTTAAAAGGCGAAACTACTCTCGAAATGGTTCTCGGCGCAACGCAAGAAAATGCGTAAAATATGTAAATATTATTAAAAATTACAACTACAATTAAAATCACAGTTACATTAACTTAAAAAAAGGAGAAAAAAATGAATGCTTTTAAATTTTTGTTTTTATTTACGGCAATGTCCGCAATTTCTTTGTTTGCGGAATTTGGCAAAACCCCGTTTGGATGGGGCGATTTTCGTTTCGGTTTGGTAAGCAATGGCTTGCCGTATAATCCCACCGTTCCGCTTTCTTTTGATACGCGTCGGCTAAAAGTCGCGACGGAGGAGTTGGGAATAAAAATTGCGTATCGTTATAGATATGTAAACGAAGGCGTTGACCCGCGAGAAAACGCTTGCGTTAATTTATTTCCTTGGGCTTGGGACAACAACTATTCCAAAAAAGCAAAAGAATTGGCGGGAGTCGAATCGGCTTATGTAATTTACGTTTTACAGGAAGAAGGCGGACGTACAAAACTACTCGCGAATATGAACGACCCCGAAAAATCGCGGCTGTTTTTCTGGACTTTGCAAAAAGTTGCCGAAAACGCAAACGGCTACGGCTCCACAATAATAGTAGAACCGGACACTTGGGGATATTTTTTGCAAGACGCAAACAACAGTAGCGTCGGTTGGAACGGATTGGAAGTCGACCCGACAAAAATTCCCGCAAAAGTAAATAATTTAGAAAGTTTTACTATAAACGATTCGTCGGTAATTCGTCCAAATCCAAACGCTCCGTGGGAAACGGACACAATGGTAACGCAAAAAACCATTTCTTTTGAATATTTAAGCGACTTGCCAAACACTATGGCGGGTTTTGGAGTCGCGATAATTAGAACTATGCACAAATTTGCGCCCGATTGCTACGTCGGCTTTCTCGCTTCGCATTGGTCTGTAAATCTTCCCGGCTGGTCAGAAAAAGGATTAGCGTGGTCGTCGCCCGAACTTATTGACGCTTCGGCACAAGCAAACGTTGAGTTTTTTTCAAAAATGTACGGATTTTCAGACCCCGCAATTACGCTTAAATCAGGCGACAGAGCCGATTTTATAGGAGTGGAAAAAAACGGATGGTGCGCGGGCGAATACGAAGTCAAAAAAAATAATACGGATTGGTATTGGGACGACGCGGGAATGGAAAAATATCTTGCGTGGACAAAAAAAATCGCGCAAGGACTTGACCTTCCCGTTATCGGCTGGCAAATATCAATAGGAAATATGGATAATCCAAACGTCGCAAACGGGTCGCAGTTTGCAAACGCTTGGAAAGATACTTTTTTCCCGTATTTTTTCAACAACGTAAATAAATTTATAGACGCGGGATTTATTGGCTTTTTGGTAGGAAAAGGACTTGCCGAAGGAACGGATTACACGCTTCCAAGCGAAAACATTGGCGAAAAAGGATGGTTTTTTAACCAACTTATAGAATTTGACAAAAATAGACCGTATTACACCAAAAGCGACGAAATTGAAGGCGGCGGTAGCGATACTAAAATATTATCTCCTAACACCGACGCGAAAATCGCGGGAAAATCGGCAAATTCCGTCGTCGCAAGCGTTAGCGCAAAAGGTTTAAATATTAGTTTGCCAAGTTTGGGAAACGCAAATGTTTTTGTCTATAACGTTTCGGGAAAAATAGTTTATAAAACGACGATAAATAAAAGCGCGACAATTCCCGTAGACAATTTTAAGCGCGGCGTTTATTTTGTAAAAACGGAATTTTACGGCAAAAATTTTGTCTCGAAAATATTGCTGAAATAAATTAAATTTTAATAAAAAAAGTCCCGCAAAAACTAAATTTTACGGGACTTTTTTTTGTTTATTTTGATACCGAAATCGGCTTTTTAACGCTAAACTGCTCTACCGCGTCGTTGTCGTATTTTATTTCGCCCGTAACTATCGCCAAATAAGTTCCCGCGCCGACATTTCTGCCTTTAATATTTTTCGCGTTCCAAACGGCGACTCCCGCGACGGTTTTTCCTTTCGTGTGGACAAAAGCCAAAGTCATTTCGGTTAACACGTTGCCCAACGGGTCTATAATTGCCACTTTGCCTTTTTGTATGGTCGTGTCTGTCGCGCCGTCGAGTTCTAAAATTATCGCCGCGCCTTTGTTGTATTTAAGATTGTAATGCGACACAAGTCCTTCGTCGAGCGGTTTCGGTTCGCCGTTGGACAAACGCAAAGGTTGCGGAATTATATGCAAAGTATATTTTCCCTTACGAGTAGAACGCAAAGGCGCTTTTGTCGTTTTGTCGTTTTGCGCGTTGTTTTTTAAATCTTTTGCGTTTCCGCCGGTTAAGTTTATCCAAATACTGTCGCCGGTGGCGGGACTTACGTCGTAATTGCCGAAATACGCTTTTTTAACTTTATAAAGCCATTCGTCTTGCTTTCCCGCTATTTTCGGTTCTCCGTTAAAATCCATATAATACGTATCGCCGGAAGAAGTTTGGAAAAATCCGTAAATATCGCCTTGACTTAAACTTTGCAAATTTTCGCTAAACACAACTTTAAGCGTAGTATCTTTGTCTTCTTCGGAAACTTCGTAATCGGCGCGCAAAATTACCGGCGCGACTTCGTCTTCGGGAGTTATATTGCCGCTGGGTAAAGATACGTCAATATCTTCTCCGCCTTCGCTTACCGTAAAACTGCCGCCTGTGAGAGAAATTTTATCGTCAGTCAATATGGAAGTTTTTGGCAAATTTTCATCGCGCTTTCCGTCGTTATATGCAAGTTTAGCCGCTTTTTCTACGACGTTAATCTTAAATCCGTCCGTCGTAGTTTGCGCATTGCCTGTTATTTCAAAATTTCTACTACCGTTGAGAGAAAGTTTATCTTTAATTTGTTGCGCAATAGCGGAATTAAACGTTATTCCTTCCGTCAATTCCAAAATTATTTCTATTTCGTCGATATATCCGTCGCGTAAATTTCTATCGATATTCGACGAAATTCCCGAATGCGTATCGCGATAAATTGCCGAAATTATTTTTATTCCTTCTTGCGACGGGTCGTCCGATATTATAGTTATCGTTCTGTTGTCTCCCACATTTCCGCTTCCGCCCTCGCAGGATTGCGTAGTATATGTGCCGCTTATATTCAAAGAAAAATTCTGGTTAGTTTGTTCGTCGCCGTCGTCTACAATAAGTATGGGAATAGAATCTTCCTGTTTTCCTCTATTGAAAGTTAAACTGCCGCTTTTGCTTTTAACAAAAGCCCTTTGTCCGTTATATGCAACGCCCCCCCCCGTTCTCCACGCGGAACCGTCGGATGTGGGAAAATCTGTTAATTCGCCGATAGTTGCCGAGCCGTCAATTACGGTATAAGACAAAGTTAACGGATTGTCGCCCTGATACGGTTCTTCTAATTCTACTTTAATATAGCCAATATAATCTTTGTTTTTGTCGCGAGAATATGAATATCCGCCCGTATAACTCGGATTAGTTAAACTCTCGTTCCAATTTTTATCTTCCAAAAATTTTTCGGTTATTACTTTTGCCCGAATGTCCGGCGGAGCAAGCGGAACATATTCAAAAAAGTCGGCTTGGAAGCAAGCGCGAGTACAACCCGCAATCGAACTCGGAGAATTATAAGCATAAGAAAAATTTACGTCTTTTGCCAACAACTGTCCTATTACCGTCGCTCCGCACATAATAAACATACCCCCGTGCGGCGCTATAAAAGTTCCGATAGAAGCGGAACCTTCGGAACCGAAAGTTATCGTCGAATTCGCGTTTGTATAATCGCCGTTGTCGCCGGTTTCAGTTCCCGTACCGAACGCAATAACCAATATTTTTCCCGACGAACCATCCGGAATCCCGCAAGCGCCGACGGCAAACCCCTCCGGCGCGAAAATACCGCCTTTGGACGCGACAACAAATTTTTCTTTAACGTATATAACCGTTTTATAATCGTCGTTTGTCTTTCGTATCAATAATTTCGCTCCTTCTCCGATAGTTACGCTTCCGTTAAAAAAATACGTTCCCGCGTTCATATACACTGTGGAATTGTTTGCTAATATCAAATTTCCGTAACTGCCCGGATTTATAACGTCTCCCGTCGGGCTTGAACTTTGAGTAAATTTTGATTGAACGTATTCCAATTTGGGAAATCTCGGTCTGAATTTTCCGTTGTTTGCCGCGTCCGCTCTTGTTCTCAGATTGGCGCCATCGTTGGTTATAGTGGCGTTATCCGGGTCGGAATATGGCGGATGCGATAATTTTGTATAACTGCTGGAATTACCGGGCGTACCTTCGTAATAACTTACGGGAGCATTGCCGTGCGTAGTGATTGTTTTTTTGACATTTCTAAAATAACCGCCTTTAGTCGATTGAAAATGAATATTGCCTCCAACGCCGCTCGAAGCGACTTCTAACTGCTCGCTCAATATTCCCGCGGTTCCTATAATACCGGCTTTTGGAGTGTACGTATCGCTACCCCGCGCATAATATACATTATCCGCATATACGGAATGTTCTAGCAAATACGGGTCTATAATTGGATTGTCCAAGTCGCAACCCAAAGTCATAAACTGCTGTTCGAGGTTAGGAATACTTACGGTGCCGTCGTCGCCGCAAGGACCTACCAATTCAAAATATTCCGTGTTTGTAGGGTCAGGACAAATTCTTCCGCCGTCACCAGTACAATTTATGCCTTCTTTTTTAGATAGGTACAAATTTCCATTGTAAGTATATCTTTTTCCTATTCCCGTCTGATTATACCACGGATTCGTAGGAGTCGTCCATTCGGGAACTCCTTCACAGGGGTCTATTGCCATTACTATCCCGTAACAGCACAATATTAACAAAATAACAAAATCAATCTTTCGCAATTTTCTCATAAAACAACCTCCGTTTTTTGTTTAAATTTTTATTTTTTTGTACAAGAATATAATATATGCGCAAATTGTTTTGTCGAAAAATTTAATTATATTAAATGTTATAGCGTTTTTTTTATAGGACTATTCCTTTCGCGGCGCGTCGGGCGGTTATGTATTCTTCAAATTCCGCTCCTGATTTTTTTAAGTATTCGGAAATTTCGCCTCTTTTCATTGTGGCAAATTTCGCGTCTAATTCGTCTTTAATTGCCCGCACGCCTTTTATGCAGTCCCAGCGAAAGTCATCATCGTCAATCGTCATCGTAAACCCCCATTTCTTTTGGCGAACGTATCTCTAAATGTTTATAACCGTTCTTTATGTTCACTGAATTATAGCCTTTGATTCTTTCTACGTTCACAATATGTTTAAAATTCCAACTTACTAAATAATCAATGTTATTTATTGTCGCTGTTGCAATGTGAATGCAGTCGTCTCTGCTTGTTTTGCCGACAACTTTTTCTTTAAGATATTCGTCCGCTAAATCTTCATATTCGGGCAACACTTCTATTGACTGATATTTTATATCTTCCAAAAGATTTTTTACGTTTTCAGGCGCGGTTTCTAATTCTCTTTTTACCAAATCGGAAATAAAAACGATATACTTTCCCGCTTTAATTTTTTCAAAAAGCAAGCGGGTATCTTGTTTAAATATATCGTCGAAGAAACCGCCAAAAATCGACGTGTCTAAATACAAAGACGTTTTTTTATTTATCATTTTACTCCTTTTTATATTCCTAAATAAAATATAATATATGCCAAATTGTTTTGTCGAAAAATTTAATTATATTAAGTGTTATAGCGTTTTTTTTATAGGACTATTCCTTCTTTTGCGCGTAAAGAAGTAATGTATTCTGTAAATCTTATATGCGATTTTTTTAAATATTCGGAAAGTTCGCCTCTTTTCATTGTAGAGAATTTTTTATTTAGTTTATTTCTAATTTCCCGCGTCATTTCCACACAATCACAACTAAACTCATCATTGCTCATCATATACTAACTCCTTCGGCGAATAAATTTCTAAACGTTTATAATTGTTCTTTAAGTTCACGATATTATATCCTTTGATTCTGTCGGCGCGAACAATATGCTTAAAATTCCAACTGACCAAATAATCAATATTGTTTATGGTTGCCGTTGCGATGTGTATGCAGTCCTCTCTGTTTGTTTTGCCGACAACGTTTTCTCTAATATATTCATCCGCTAAATCTTCATATTCGGGCAATACTTCTATTGACTGATATTTTATATCTTTCAAAAGATTTTTTACGTTTTCAGGCGCATTTTCCAACTCGTCTTCTACCAAATCGGAAATAAAAACAATATACTTTCCCGCTTTTATTTTATCAAAAAGCAAGCGGGTATCTTGTTTAAATATATCGTCGAAGAAACCGCCAAAAATCGACGTGTCCAAATACAAAGACGTTTTTTTATTTACCATTTTTCTCCTTTTCTATGTTTGTTTGAACAAGTTTGTAAAATTAGACCAATCTTCTACGCGGAACCCACGAATATCGCGAACAGATTTTTTAAACCATTCTATTTTTCTTAAACCGTCTATTGCCGCAAAAAGATTTCCCATATCATTGTTTTGCGTTAAATATACGCTTCCTTGCATACGATAAAAATCCCATTTACGCATTTCCTTATTTATTTCAAAATATGCGTTGTTATACGGCTCGCCATAATTTTGTTTAAGCCCTTCAATAGACATATCAAAAGCAATTGCAAACATATTACGTCAATTCCTTTTCTTTTTCGCTTCTAAAAAACTCTTCTTTGTCAAAAAAGATACGTCCAAAATCATCTTTGGCGGCTATTATAATACCGTTAAATGGATTTTTTTCCACATCTATTACTTTACCTGTAACCCAATCGTTAAAACCCGTTATTTCAGGAGAAATTTTAACGTTTTCGCCAGTTCTCATAATAACGCTCCTTTCCTTTTGTGGCAAAAATATTATTTGCCGTCTCTATATTATTTTTGTGTGTAAAATATAATTTATGCGCAACTATTCGCGCAATTCCTGCGGCATCGGGAATTTTATCTTTTCTTCCGTCGTTTGCATTTGTATTACTTCTTCTATAAAAAAATTGTCGCAAATTTTACTCATAAGTTCCTGAACAAGATATTCCGGCGCGGACGCTCCCGACGTAATTCCTAAATTTTTACAGTTCTCAAACCACGAAAGTTCCATATTTTGCGGTTCGTCCATCAAATACGATTTAATTCCAAGCGATTCGCCAAGTTCTTTTAGTCGATTTGAATTTGACGAATTTGCGCTTCCTACCACCAAAAGCAAATCGATTTTTCCCGCCAACTGCTCAATCGCTTTTTGTCTGTTTGTCGTCGCGTAGCATAAATCGCCGCTTTTTGGACCTATAATTTTGGGGAATTTCTTTTTCAATTCCGAAATTATATTTTCCGCTTCCATTATGCTCAAAGTGGTTTGAGTGATGTAGGCAAGTTTTTCGTTTTCGTTAAAATAAAGTTTTTCAATATCTTCTGGTTTTGTTACCAAAAATATTTTTTCATCGATTTGCCCCAAATGTCCTTCAACTTCGGGATGTCCTTCGTGCCCGATGAGTATGATTTTCGCGTTTTCTTTGGAATATTTTTTTATATTGCTATGCACCTTTTTTACAAGCGGACAAGACGCGTCCAAAACCGTGAGTTTTTTGTTTTTCGCCTCTTCGTAAGCGCCGATAGCCGCTCCGTGCGCCGAAAAAATTATAACCGCTTCATTTGGCACGTCGCCGACGTTTTTTACGAAAATTGCGCCGCGTTTTTTTAGCGAATTTACCACCGCTCTGTTATGCACAATTTCGTTTCTGACAAAAACGGGTGCGCCGTATTTTTCTATCGCTTCTTCCACTATGCGAATCGCCCTGTCGACTCCCGCGCAAAATCCGCGCGGATTTGCCAAAATAATTTTCATTTTTCTTGTCTCGATATAAATTTATTTGCCAACTCGCGACTTTCGCGTCTTTTTGCGTCATAATTTCGCGAAATAATTTCAACCGAAAGCGGCTGCAAGATATTTTTTATTTCTTGCAAACGCTCGATTTGCGTCGCTTTTACCCATTCGCAAGTGCCGGGTCTATCCAAAGAATTTAATTGCACTTTTGTCGGTTTTATTTCCTCAAAATATTTTTTTAGCGACAAAACTTCTTTTTCGCCGTCGTTAATTCCCGATATTACAAAATATTCTACCCACAAAGTTCCCTTATAAATTTTTGAAAATTCGCGCAATCCGTCCAAAACAAAATTTACGGTAACATTTTTTGCCGGGCGATTTATCTTTTGAAAACTTTCTTCAAAAAACGCGTCGACCGACGGCAAAACAAAATCGGCAGGCAATATTTCTTCGCGAGCTTCTTTTTCTATTAACGAAACGGAATTTGTTAAAACCGCGACCTTAAATTGCGGATAAGTTTTTTTTATGTGCGAAATTATTTTTCCCGCGCCGCTGTTTAGTAGCGGTTCTCCGCTTCCGCCAAGCGTTATTACGTCGATATGCGGCGGCTCGTTTTGCAAAAAAGCGTCTAAATCTGCGATAACTTTTTCGGCAAAAATATATTCGCGGCGTTCGTTTGTAAGATTTGTGGTTTTTCCGCATTCGCAATAAACGCAATCTAACGAACAGGTTTTTGCGGTAACCAAATCAAGTCCCAAAGAACTTCCCAAGCGGCGCGATTGCACGGGACCAAAAATTATGGAATTATCGTTTCGCATAGTTTTTTACCTCAATTTTTCCCAAATAAGCGCCGCCGCTCCCAAAACCGCGGCGTTTGCCGAAGGAATTTTCGACATTTCTATTTCAAAAGTATCGCGCATCGATTCCAAACACATTTCGCGAGCATATTTTTTTGTCGGAACAATTAAAATGTCGCCCGATTTCGCCAAACCGCCAAAGAGAAATATTTTTTGCGGACTCGAAAACGCGACGGTGTTTGCAATAATTTTTCCAAAATATTTTGCGGTAACGTCAAACGCTAAAAGCGCAATTAAATCGCCTTCGCCGGCGGCTTTTGCAATGTGTTTTGAAGTAAGTTCGTCAAAAGAATATTTGCGCAAAATCGAATGTTCGCGTTTTTGCGAAAGCAATTCTACGGCTGTTCTGCAAATTCCCGTCGCCGAAACGTAGGTCTCCGCGCAGCCGCGTTGTCCGCAGCCGCAAACGCGACCGTCAAAAACAAGTCCTACGTGTCCGAGTTCGCCCGCAAATCCCGAATGCCCGTACAATAATTTTCCGTTTACGTATATTCCGCTTCCAAGTCCCGTTCCCAAAGTCATAACTACAAAATCGTCAATTTCTTTTGCGCCGCCGAATATTTTTTCTCCGACGGCTGCGGCGTTCGCGTCGTTTGTAATCGCGACTTTAACTCCCAAAATATCCGAAAAATCACGCGCAATCGGGACAATTCCGTTCCACGCAAGATTTACCGCGTATTCTATAGTTCCTCTGTAAAAATTTCCGTTTGGCGCGCCGATTCCCACGCCTGCAAGATTTACGCCCGATTTTTTTGCCAAATCCTTAATTAAATTCGCGCAAATTCTTACAAAATCGCCAAAAGACGGATAATCCGCCGTTTTCAGCGCCGATTCTTCAATAATTTTTCCGCTTTTTTCGACTAATCCCAAAACCGTATTGGTTCCGCCGATGTCGATTCCCGCTACAACGTCCGTCATAATTTTGCGCTCCCTCGTTTTTTATTTTTTGTGAAAATACTATTTGCCCGTTTGCGCGCGCATAACGGATTTTTTTATTTTGCGGCATATATTATTTTTGTTTCAAAATTAAGGAGGAAAAATGAAAATAGGAATTTTGGGAGCGGGCGGCTGGTCTATTGCGCTGTCGGTTTTGCTTGAAAGCAACGGACACGACGTAAATATTTGGGAATTTAGCGAAAAGGAAACGAAACTTTTGCTCGAAAAACGCGAAAGTCCAGATAAACTTCCGGGCGTAAAAATTCCCGAAAACGTAAAAATAACAAACTCCGTAAGCGATTTGTTTGAAGATTGCGAATATATAATAATAGCCGTTCCCGCGCAGGTCGTAAGAGCGACTATGAAAATGCTTTTTGCAAAAATTCCCATAAAAAAAATCGACGAAATTCGCGGCTGGATTATCGTTTCAAAAGGCATAGAAATTGGCAGCGACGCAATTTTAACCGAAGTGATTACGCAGGAAATTCCGCATATTACTATGGATAAACTCGCCGTTTTGTCGGGACCGTCGCACGCCGAAGAAGTCGGCAGGAAACTTCCTACAACCGTAGTTTCCGCCTCGACAAACGAAGATTTGGCAAAAGAAATTCAGCAAATTTTTTCAAATAAAGTTTTCAGAGTTTATACTTCAAACGACATCGTCGGCGTAGAAATCGCGGGAAGCGTAAAAAACGTTATCGCGCTTGCGGCGGGAGTTTGCGACGGTTTGGGCTTCGGCGACAACACAAAAGGCGCGCTTCTCACTCGCGGAATGGTAGAAATGATTCGCTTGGGCAAAAAAATGGGCGCCGACGAACATACTTTCAACGGACTCGCGGGTTTCGGCGACTTAATTACGACTTGCTGTTCAAAACATTCGCGAAACAGAAATTTCGGCGAACTTTTGGCAAGCGGACAAAATTTACAGGAATTATTGAAAAAAATGCCGATGGTCGTCGAAGGCGTAACGACGGCGAAATCGCTTTATTCGCTTTCGCAAAAAATGGGAGTGGAAATGCCGATAACGTCGGAAATATACAACGCGCTATACAACGGAAAAAGCCCTCACGACGCGGTAGTCGATTTAATGACCCGCGAGCCGAAAGCCGAAAGAATTTCGTAATGATAGTCGGAATCGGCATCGATATTTGCAATACTCGGCGAATGGAAAAAGTTCTGCAAAAATCGTATTCGCAAAATTTCAAAAAAAAGGTTTTTTCCGACGAAGAAATAAAATATTGCGAAAAAATGAAAAATAACGCGCCGCATTTTGCGGTTCGCTGGGCAATAAAAGAAGCGTTTTATAAGGCGCTTCCCGAAAATTTGCAAAATTTTTCGTCGTGGAAATCTGTGGAATATATAAACGACGGCGAAAAAAAACCGTTTGTAAATATTCGCGACGAATTTTTATCGTCGAAAATGCGCGAAGAAAATATATCAAATATTCACTGTTCTATAAGCCACGAAACGGACGTTTGCGTCGCGCAAATAATTTTAGAAAATAACGGAAAGCGAGAATAAAAATGGCGCTGAATTTGTTGGTTTTTATGCTTTCTTGGACGGTTTCTTTCATCTGTTCGGGATACGAAATCGGCTTTCTTTCGGTAAACGAAATTAAAATAAACGCGCTCGCCCAAAAAGGCAACAAATCCGCAAAAATTATGTCGCGATTACTCAAAGACAAAGAAAAAGTGCTGACCGTTCTTTTAATATTAAACACGCTAACTCTCGTTCTTTTAACTTTTTCATTCGGAAAGATAATATATTATATATTTTCGACGGGCGTTCCCGAAAGTTTGGAAACTATTATTTTAACCGTCATAGTATTTACGACCTGCGAACTTTTTCCAAAATCGCTTTTTAGAATTTATTCGTTTGAATTAACGCGAAAATTAAGTTATTTCGTCTTTGTCGCGTACATAATATTTTATCCGATTTCGTGGGTTTTCAGTGCCGTTTCGCAAAGAATCAAGAAAAGCGAAGAACCGCAGAACCAAAATTATCGGCTTCACGAGGTCGCAAAAGAAGGCGCAAGGAGGCGACTTTTGCCCGACGGAATATCGGTTTTGGTCGGTAAAATCAGCGATAAAAACATAAGATTTTGCGATATTTGCAAAGACGTAAAAACAACAATATATTGTGGAAAAAATAATATAATTATAAAATCTACGCAATATATGGATGAGATTATCGGCAAAAAATTACTCTGGAATTACGATACGATAGAGTGCCGCGACTTAAACAAAAACGTCTATTATCCTACGGTTGAAATATTGGACTCTTTTTTTAAAATTCAAAAAAGTTGAAAAAAAATGTAACAAACTTGCATTAACGCAGTGATATTTATTATTTTACGTAATGTGTTGTAAATTTTATCCGGGGGTTGACATTAAAAAGTTTGTTAAAGTGATTTTGCTGAATACGAAAAAAACAAAGTTGCCGTTTGTTTTAAGAATGAACGGATTTACCTTGTCGCTTATTATAATGACGGGAATTTCTATGTTGGTTACGGTTGGAATGGGCGTATATTACAGTTTTTTAATTTTTACGAAACAAACGGCATTCCGCGAAGAAACGACAAAAAACAAAGAATTGGTTTCCACGCTTGATTCTCTTTATAGTATAGTCGAAACGGAAACGCTTTTCTGTGAAAATATTTCAAATTTGGAAACAAAATTATCGCTTTCGCAGGGGATTTCTCCGCTTCCAAGCGATATTAAAAAATTAAGCGTCGGCGGACAATATTTGACTTTCGACGAAAAAGCGAAACAATTATTCGGTTCTCCGCTTGAAGCGCAGGTTTCGACCATAGAAGAAAAAATATCGGACAATCATCGCAGATACGAATTTCTAAAAAAACGTATGGAAAGATTGGAAAAAGAATCCAAAAGACAAAACGATTATTTTTCGGAAAAACCGTCTATTTATCCCGTTAGAGGAAGAATTACTTCAAAATTCGGTTATCGTCCGCATCCGTTTTTGGTGGGAACTTTATTTCACGAAGGAATTGACATAGCCGCTCCGACTTGGACTCCCGTAAAATCTCCCGCCGACGGAATTTGCACTTTTTCCGGCGTTAGAGGCGGATATGGGATAACGGTTGAACTTACGCACAAAAGAACGGGTTACGTTACTCGTTACGCGCATCTTGCCGACGCGAAAGTTAAACTCGGACAGCAAATAACTCGCGGCGAAATAATCGCGTTTGTAGGAAATTCGGGAAGAAGCACTGGACCGCATTTGCATTACGAAGTGAAAAAAGACAACAAACCTATAAATCCTATGAATTATATTCTTTGCGAAGAATCGACTAACTTTATCGTCGATTAGTTTTTATGATTCGCGCCGATTTGCACATTCACTCGTGCCTTTCTCCCTGCGGCGACTTGGAAATGGGACCAAGCGGCGTTATTGAACAGGCGCTCAAAAACAACCTCACTCACATTGCCCTTGCCGACCACAACACAACGCGAAATTGCGAAGCGTTTGCCGTTTGCGCAAAAAAAGAAGGTTTGGGTTTTATTCCGGGAATTGAAGTTACGACCGCCGAAGAAGCGCATATAGTTTGTTATTTTAATTCGCTGAAAAAGGCGTTTGTTTTCGGCTCGATAATAGAGGATTCGCTTTTTAAGGTACCGCTTAATCCCGAAAAAATGGGAGAGCAAATAGTAATAAACGGCGACGAAGAAATTATTGGCGAAGTCGATTTTTATTTGTCGGTCGCGTCCGCGTTTTCGGTGGATATCGTTGTGGAAAAAGCGATGGAACTCGGCGGATTTGCAATTCCCGCGCACGTCGATAAACCCGTTTTCAGCATTTTAACGCAACTTGGATTTTTGCCCGAATTGCCGTTTTCCGCGATAGAATTTTCATCGGGTTTTGTGCGAAAAAACGGTTGCAATCACGGCAAAATCGACAAAAATATGCAAGTAGTTACTTCTTCCGACAGCCATTATTTGCACACCGTCGGCAGCGCGGGATTTGAAATCGACACGGATAGCGACGATTTATTCGGCATTTTGAAAGAACTTCAAAACAAAAAAAGCGACAAAATAAAATGTTTCGCAAAGGAAGTTCGTGAGTAAAAATAGAGAAATATTCGTCGAATTTTTAAGAAGCAAATTTGACTGCGAAGAAAAAATAAAACTAAAAAAAATTATTGAACAATTTGATATTTATTTTTCGCAACTCGTCGAAATAAATTCGCAAATAAATCTGTTTTCGCGACAAACAAACATAGAAGATTTATGGACTTTGCACTTTTTGGATTCGCTTTTAATTTTGAATACGCAAGCAAATTTAGAAAAAAAAATAATATGCGATTTCGGCACGGGCGGCGGACTTCCGGGTATTCCGCTTGCGATAATTTTTCCGCAATCGCAAATTTATATGCTCGACAGCAAGCAAAAAAAACTTTTGTCCATAGAAAAAATGCGCGAAAAAATAGGATTAAAAAATTGCCAAACTATTCGCGCAAGATTAGAAGATATTTGGCAAAATTACGAAGGTTTTTTTGACGTAATTACTTGCCGCGCGCTTAAAATTCTTCCCGAATTTGTAAATCCTATGAAAAAAATCGTTAAAAATAACGGAAAAATATTTCTTTATAAAAGCGTAATTCTCGACGATTGCGAACTTTTTGACAACAAAAAATTTCACGACGTAAGCCAAGAAAAAATAGGGAAAAGAATTATTGTTGAAATAAATTAAATTCCCCTTGACAAATCGTTCCGCTAATAAATATATTCACAAAGATATTTAGTGAAATTAGAAAAAAAGGATTTTTATGCAACTTTTCGACGATGAATTTGATACGGACGAGTTTTTGAGAGATAAAGATTCTATTCCGATAATTGAAGAAGCAGGAGAAGAAGCGGAGATTCGCGAATTGACTTTTGATTCCAAATTTGACAGAGACGCAAATTTCAAAGAAATGGCGGAGGATTTTACCGCTACGGACGAGTGGGAATGAAATATTTTGTTTCCGATTTTCATTTTGGCGCAAATTCAAAAGTAGATAATTTAACGTTTTCGCGGTTTGAAACGTTTTGCAATTCGCTTTCTGAAGGCGACGAACTTTATATTTTAGGCGATTTTTTTGACTTTTGGATAGAGTATAAAACGTTTGCGAGGTCTGATTATCTTGAAATTTATTTTGTTTTGCTCGATACCAAAAAACGCGGCGTTAAAATATTTCTTTTTCGGGGGAATCACGATTTTTTTCGCGGTGATTTTTGGAAAAAATTCTGCACGGATTTTTTTGATAAAGACGTGAAATTCGAGCAAAACGGCAAAGTTTTTTTCTGTACGCACGGCGACGAAATTAGAAACGACTCCGCGTATTCGATTATCAGGTTTATTTTTAGAAACGCTTTTTTTCAGTTTTTATATAAACTTTTGCATCCTGATTTTGCCGTTTATCTTGCGAATTTGTTGAGCAAATTAAGCCAAAAAAAGAACGCCGAAAAAGTGAAATCCGAAGAGCGAAAAGAAAGATATAGAAAATGCGCGTTTGAATTTTTGGGCAAAAAAAATTGCGATATTTTGATTGCCGGACATTCGCACATTTGCGATTTGGTGAAATCGGGGGATAAAATTTACGCAAACAGCGGCGTTTGGTTTGAAAAACCTACTTATATTTTACTCGACGGGAAAAAATTGTTTTTGAAAGAATTTTGCGGAGATTTGCAAAAAGATATTATTTTGGAAGAAAAGGAGATTTAAAAATGAAAAAACCGCTATTTTTTACAATGTTTTTTTTGTTTGCGTTGCAAATTTTTGCCAAGCCGATTGATATAGAATCTATCGAAACGTTTGAAAACGCATTGAAACAGGAAAACAAACTTTTGATTTTCGATATGTACGCCGATTGGTGCAGACCTTGCAAACTGCTCGACCCGATTTTAACGGAAATATCGAACGAAAACCAAAAAGTGCAATTTTATCGAATAAACATAGACAAACAGCGCGAAATCGCGGCGGCGTTTGGAATAAGAAACATCCCGCTTGTTCTTTTTTTCAAAAACGGAAAATTTATCGACGGACTTTTAGGACTTCACTCAAAGGAAACTTACGTAAAGGCAATTGAAATTTTGGATAAATAGATAATATTTTAGAACTATCCTACTATAATTTTGGGTTTTTGCGCCTTTTCTATCGCTTTTTCGCTCAATACCGCCCGTTTTACCAATTCTATCGCTTCGCCTATCTCGATTTTCAAATCGTCGACCGATTTTTTGCTAAATGCCGAAACGAACGCGGCGTTTGGATATTCGTTTTTTATCTCTATTCTGTCGAGCGGATTTTCAAGCAAATCATCTTTGTTAAAAATTATCATTACGGGTTTATCTTGCGCGCCCAAATCGGCGATAACTTCTCTAACTACGTTCATTTGTTGGCGATACCATTTTGTAGAAGCGTCCATAACGACCAAAAGCAAATCCGCTTCCATAAGCGTTTCGAGCGTACTTCTGAAAGATGCGACCAAATGGTGCGGGAGTTTTCGTAAAAATCCGACCGTGTCGCTCATTACAATGTCGCCCGCTCCCGCAATGCGCGTTTTTCGCGTGCTTGTGTCGAGCGTCGCAAAAAGTTTGTTTTCCACCAAAACGTCGCTTCCGCAGATTGCGTTAAGTAGCGTGCTTTTCCCGACGTTCGTGTAGCCGACCAAAGAGCAAAGAAACGTATCGCGACGGGATTTGCTTTGCGTTTCGCGCACTTTTTCTATTTTTTTCAAGCGTTCTTTGAGTTGCGATATTTTTTTCTGCACGATTCGCCTGTCGGTTTCCAATTGCGTTTCGCCCGGACCGCGAGTTCCCACTCCCGCGTGCATTCTGGACAAATGCGCCCACATATTCGTGAGTCGCGGATAAAGAGTTTCGAGTTGCGCGAGTTCCACCTGAATTTTTGCTTCGGCGGTTTTTGCGTGAAGCGAAAAAATGTCCAAAATCAACTGACTTCTGTCTATAATTTTTTTGCCTACAATTTCTTCTATATTTTGAATTTGGCTCGGACGAAGTTCCGCGTCTATCACGAGCGTATCGCAAAAATTATCTTCCATAAATTCTTTTATTTCGCGCAATTTTCCGTTTCCAAAATACGTGCTTGCGACGGGTTTTTGCGTTTTTTGCACGACGGTTTTAACGACCTGCGTTCCCGCCGTAACGCAAAGCATTTCCATTTCCGCCAAATCCTCGTCAAAAATATCTTTCGGAGTTTTTGCTATATGAAGACCTGCAAGCAGCACTTTTTCAATTTTAGGAGTTTTGTCAATCATAACATATTACTCAAATTCGTCCAAGTCCAAAAGGGTTTGAACTTCAAGTTCTTCCCTGCGATAATTATATTCCGCCTGAATCAAAAATTCTATTTGCAAGAGATAATTTATTATGGAATTTAGCGTTTTGCTCAAAACTTGAAACATAACAAAAAGTCCCGCCAAAACAAGACCGCTTATCAAAAAATATTGAGTAGGATTTTCCATTTTTACCTCAAAAATTAAATATACTGCGAAAAAAATAATTTTTGCCTTAAATAAAAAGTATTTTTACCTTAAATTTTCAAACAATAAGGAGAAATATGGAAATTCTTAATGAAAAAAATTCGCAAACCGTAATTAAATTTTTATGCGAAACCGACGAATTGCCCGTAAATTTTGAAGCGAAAGCGTTAAGCGTTACGACTCGCTACGACGGCGAAAACGCGATAATTTACGCGGGACTCGGAAAAAACAAAGACGATATTAACGTTTTCAGAAACGCGGCGGCGCAGGCGATACGTGCGGTAAATAAAATCAAGCGCAAAAGCGTTGAAATCATTCTGCCGAAAAACGACGAACTTTTCGCGAAAACCGCTGTGGAAGCGGCAATGTCGGCAAATTATCATTACGACAAATATTTGAGCGAAAAAAAGTCCAAAATCGAAAAACTGCATATCGACTTCGACGATTTAAGCAAACTTGAAAGCGTAAAAGTCGTCGGCGAATGCGTGGATTTCGCCCGCGATTTAATTAA
>WRFX01000005.1 GCA_009787445.1 Chitinivibrionia bacterium
GGGGGGTACCGTCTCCTCGTACCTTATTATTCATAAGAATAAAATATAATACGGTACGTACCAAAATAGCGAAATTATTTTGCATTCTTTTGATTTTGTTTTTCATACAGTATTTCCTTTCATTCCGTTTTGCCGCGTTTTTGGCAAATTTGAGTTAGTTTTCGGGAGTAATATAATATTTGCAAGAAAGAGAAAGCGAGAAAAATCGCGCAAACGTAAATTTTTCCTTGAAAATCTTTGACTATTTATCTGTTATGCGCGTCTCCAAATCGACAATATTTGCGGCTTTTTGTATTTTTTTCAATATCTCACGCGGATTTTCGGCTTTGTTTAGCAATCTTACAACGCAAAAATTTTTTGCGCCCGCTCGCAAAACTTCTTTTATTCGCTCTAAATCTATTCCGCCTATGCAAACCGACGGTAGCGACGACGCGTCAATCATTTCTTTCATTTTTTCCAAGCCCAAAACGGGGTCGGGAATTTGTTTTGTCGGCGTCGGATAAACGGGACCGATTCCTATATAATCGATTTTTTCGTTTTGCGCGGCTTTGGTTTGGTTTATGTTGTGCGTGGATAATCCGATAATCGCGTTTTCGCCGAGCATTTTTCTTGCAAAATCGCAATTTTCATCGTCTTGTCCCAAATGAACGCCGTCCGCGCCGCAGTCCTTTGCAATATCGCAAAAATCGTTCACGATAAAAATAGTTTTGGAATTTTGCGTAATTTTGCGAATATTTTCGGCAGTTTTCAATATCTTAAATTTGTCGCTATCTTTCATTCGCAGTTGCAAAAACGCGACTTCGTTTTCGACCAATAAATTCGCCAAATAATCGTAGCCGCAAATCGGGTCGGTTAAGATTGAATAAAAACCGAAATTATTTTTTATCGTTTTTTTCATCGCGAATTTCTACGTTAATGCTGTCCGTGCCGCTCATTCCGTTTTTATCCACCGCTTCTACGGCAACTGTGTATTTCCCCGTTTCAAACGCTTTCGTTTGTCTGCCCGCTTTATCTAAAATAACGTCCGCCTTAAATCCTTCGTCCGCTTTGTGATTGAAATCCCAAGAATAAAATTCAATGCCGTTTTCGCTTTCGCCGCAAGCGCGAAATTCATATTTGTTCATATCTATTTCGTCTGCGGACAGCGATACTTTCGGTTTTTCGCCGTAATACGGCATAATGTCGCTTACTTTTTTAAGTTCTACGATAATTCCGCTTTTATTTTTCAATCGCGCCGCTTCCGAAACGATTCCTTTCCCGAAAGAAAACGCGATAATGTAGCCGACCGGTTTTTTATCTTTTTTGTTTCTTTCAAACAAATCTTTGTCGCTTCGCTGAATTGCCGAAACGAATTTATCGACGACTTCGCGACCTATATTGTCGGAACGTTTGACTTGTATTGGCGTGTTGTCTTTCATTTTTCCGTCTATCCCCAAATCGCTTCTTTGTTTTACGTTGGGTATTCCTCCGAATTGTTTAATTATTTCGGTTTCAAATGCGAAAGCGTCTTTGTTTCTTAATAAATCGTAATCGTATTTTCTCAATCTCAATTCGTATTCCGAAGGAACGTAAAATAAACTGTTTTTGCGGCTTTTCAATCGTAAATCGCTTACTTTTACCGCCGCTACCGACTGGTCTATTCCTATCCATCGTCTGCCTAATTTTTCCGCGACGGCGATTGTGGTTCCTCCGCCGACAAACGGGTCAAGCACGATATCGCCTTCTTTGCTCGCCATTTTAATAATTCTTTCAAGCAGTTTTTCGGGCTTTTGCGTCGGATAACCGATTCGTTCGTTTGAACCGAGAACGTTTTGTATGTCATACCACTGATTACCGACTAATCTGCCTTTTGACATATATTCGTACCTTTTTACGGAAGGTACTCCGTTTTTGCTGAAAACAATAAAACCGTTATCGTTTAATAAATCCAACTTTTCCTGAACGGTTAAGTTTTTTATCGCCGCGCTTCCCGCAAGATTTTCTACGATAATATTCGGTACCGCCCAGCTTCTTCCCTTATCGGTGGGATTTATACCGTTCCATTCCGAACCCGACTCGCCTTTTCTTGTATTGGGCGCGGTCAAATCGCCCAAAAAATATTTTCCCTTTTCATCTTCTAAATTGTAATGATTATTGCTTTTATCAATCTCTACGTATATCGGCGTATAAGTAAATTTTTCCGATTTTGAATAATACCATATCGTATCGGTAAGCACCGCCAATTTTTTTTTCGCGTCGTTATGTGCGTTATGTCTTTGCCAGATAATCTCGCCCCTAAAATTATTTCTGCCGAACAGTTTATTCATTATATCTACTTTAATTTCCGCGTTGGCGTGCCAATCGCAATGCAAAAACATACTGCCCGTCGGTTTTAATATCCTGTACATTTGCTCCACTCGCTCTTTAAGCCAAGCGATATAATGCTCTATCCCTCCGCTCCATCTGTCCTGAAAACTGCGCACTTCGCCGTCGTCGCCCCAAATTACTTCGTAATTTCTATTTGAGAAAAACGGAGGGTCAAGATATATTAAATCTACGCTTTCGCTTTCCATAGATTTCATTATTTCAAAATTATCGCCCAAAATCAGTTTATTCATAACAATCTCCGTTTTTTGCTTTTTTATTTGTTTTTATACCCGTAAAAATAATATTTTCCCGTACATAAAATTTACAAACGGGAAAATATTTATGATAAACGCAGACAAATTATACGAAATACGACAACATTTATTCGCAAGAAATCGCGGCGAAATAAATCCGGGACTTGAAAGAATAAACGCGGCGGCAAAAGAATTAAAAAATCCGCAAAATTCGTATAAAATAGTGCACGTCGCGGGAACAAACGGCAAAGGTTCCACCGCTTCAATGATAGCGCAAGGACTTGAAATAACAGGCGAAAAAGTAGGACTTTTCACTTCGCCGCATATTTTATCTTTCGGCGAAAGATTTCGCATAAACGGCAAAATTGTTTCGTCCGATAAATGGCTCGACGTTTATAACGATTTCAAAAACTTATGCGACAAACATAACCTTACGTTTTTTGAAATATGCGCGCTTATCGCTTTTGAACTTTTTCGCCGCGAAGAATGTACTTGGGTCGTTTTGGAAACGGGAATGGGCGGACGTTTAGACGCGACAAATATTTGTATTCCGCAAATAAGCGTAATAACTTCGATAGGAATTGACCACACGGACTATTTGGGAAATACTTTGGAAAAAATAGCAAACGAAAAATTAGGAATCGTAAAACGCGGCGTTGATTTGGTAATAAGCGGCGCAAATTGCGAAAACGTAATAAATTTAGCGAAAAATTATTGCTTAAAAAATCAGGCGAATTGCACTGTTTCGGATTTGTCGCGAATAAACGATTTTTCCGATTATAAATTTGCGATGAACGGCGATTTTCAAAAAACCAACTTTATTCTCGCGCTTACGGCAATGGAAATATTGGGTTTCGGCAAAAACGAAAAAGTTATCGAAGCGATGACAAAAACGAACGTCGCGGCAAGAATGCAAATGCAAAAAATCGCGCAAAAAATCGTTATTTTCGACGTCGCGCACAATCCGCAAGCAATGCAAAAATTAGCGGAATCGGTCGCAAAAGAAAATCTAAAAAAACCGCTCTCGTTAATTTTCGGAATGATGAACGACAAAGATACGAAAGAATCGCAGAAATTCGTATCAAATATCGCCGAAAATATTTTTTGCTTTACTCCCGCGACAAAACGCGCGCAGTTAGCGGATTATATAGCGTATGATTTTCGAGAATTGAACGCGAAAAACGTTTTTGTTTGCAAAACGGCGAAAGAAGCGCTTGAAAAAGCGCTTTCCGCAGGAGAAACGGTTTTGGTTTGCGGCTCTTTTTTCGTCGTTTCGGAGGTTATGGCGGCGGCAAATTTAGAGGTTTTGTAAATAATTTTTATGAAAAATGCATAATTTTATGAAAAAATGCAATTTCCATCGCTTAATTATATTATTTTTATACGCAACAACAATTATTAGGAGGAATATGTGAACGTTCAAATTACGGCGAGGCACGACAGAAAAGTTTCCGAAGAAACTCGTAACTTTATCGAGTCGGAAATAGAGGACTTGACAAAGTTTTATGACAAAATTACTTCCGCGCAGGTAGTTTTGGACAAACAGGACCACAAAGACAACAGCGACGATATTGTAAAAATCGTCCTGAATATAAACGGCGGACAAGTGGTGGGTACATCGGTCGCGGAAAATATGAGAAAGGCGTTTGACGACGCGGAACAAAAAGTCGTTGAGCAATTAAAAAAGCAAAACGATATAAAAAAATCTCATAATTCAAAACCGATAGGCGAAATAACGGGGGATATGAACTAAAAAAATCGTTTAAGGAGAATATTTGAAGAAAAAGCGTTCTGATTTACTTGTGGGAATCGTAATACTTGCGGCTTTGGTATTACTGATAGCAGGAATAATGTGGCTTAAAGCGTTTAGCATCACTCAAAAAATGGTGACTTATACTGCTGTTTTCTCAAATATCGGCGGATTGCAAGTCGGCGACCCCGTTGCCGTGAACGGTCTCAAAAAAGGTTCGGTTTCGGGAATTGAACTTTACGGCTCGTTAGTCGCGGTTCATTTTAAACTCGACAGCGAAGTGCCTTTCACGGATTCTGCGATTGTCGCGGTAAAAAACGTCGGACTTATGGGCGAGCGCAAAGTAGAAATTTCTCTTTCAGACAAAGGAAAACGCTGGGAGCCAAATTACGGCAAAAGAGTTCGTCAGTACATAAAAGGAAATTTTGACAGCGGAATTGCCGAAGCCATCGGAATGCTCGGCGATTTTATGGCAGACGCGTCCGCGCTTGTGGATTCCGTGTCCGTTCTTTTGGACGCGACGCTGAATAGTCCCGAATTTAAGGATTTTTACGACAGAACCGTCGTGCGTTTAGATACGATTGTAGAAGTCGTGGACAGATTACTGAAAAACAACGACGAAAAAGTAGACCAAATAGTCGGCAGTTTGAAAACGACGACAAAAAATCTTGACGCTATCGTCGTTCAAAATAAATCGGGAATAAACAATATTGTCGGAAACGCCGATTCTCTCACAAACCGAGCGGCGGATTTAATGCTCGATTTGGATTCTCTGCTCGCGGACTTAAAAAGCATAACCTCAAAAATCGACGCGGGAAGCGGTTCCGTAGGGCAGTTGATTAACGATTCCACCACGGTAGACGAACTTATGGCTACGGTCGCAAAACTCGACACTTTGCTTAACGAAGTGCGCGACGACGGTTTGCGACTTCGCGTTAAACTCGGTTTTGGCGAGAAGAAAAAGAAAAAGACGGAGAATAAAAAATGATTGAAGCGAAACTTTTGGTCGAAAACTTAAACGGGATTCACGCCCGACCCTCTGCCGAAATAGTTAAAACGGCGGGCAATTATCCGTCTTGCAACGTTACGTTTAAGACAAAAAACGGCGAAGCGGACGCAAAAAGCATTATGAGTATTCTTATGTTGCGAATTTTACACGGAATGGAAATTACCGTTATCGCCGACGGTCAAGGCGAAGACAACGTTATTGTCGATATGGAAAATTTGTTCAAAAACAAATTCGGATTTGAGGAATAAATTATATAAAATATTATTCTCGGCAAATTACCGTATCTTTTTCAAATTCCGTCGATTTTTGCGGATAATCGGTCGTAAAATGCAAGCCGCGACTTTCTTTTCTTAAAATGGCGCAGCGCGTAACAAGTTCGGCGACGCAGGCGATATTTCTTAATTCCAAAACGGGCGTGCAAACTTTTGTTTTTTTGTAAAATTCTTCAATTTCTTCTCTTATAAGGCATATTCTTTTTAACGCTCTTTGCAGACGAACGTTATTTCGCACGATTCCTACGTAATCCCACATAATTTTTTGAATTTCATAGAGATTGTGCGATACCAAAACCCACTCGTCGGCAAATTCCGTGCCGCTGTCGTCCCATTCTTTTATAACGTTTTTGTCTATTATTTGCGCGCTTTTATTTGAAGAAATTTGAACTATCGCGTCTTTGGCGAAAACCATCGCCTCCAAAAGCGAATTTGACGCCAAACGATTTGCGCCGTGAACTCCCGAACAACTCGATTCGCCGATTGCGTAAAGATTTTTTATGTTCGTTTCGCCGCAAACGTTTACTTTAATTCCTCCGCAACAATAATGAAAAGCGGGGACAACGGGAATCGTTTCTTTTGTTATGTCTATTCCAAATTTAAGGCATTGCGCGTAAATCAGCGGAAAATTTTCTATTAAATCCGAAGAGTGAGCGTGTCGAATATCCAAAAATACGCAATTTTCGCCGCTTATTTTCATTTCTTTGTCTATTGCCCGCGCAACAATGTCTCGCGGCGCAAGCGATTGCATTTCGTGATATTTTTGCATAAATTCGTCGCCGTTTCTGTCTTTTAGAACTGCGCCGTAACCGCGCAACGCTTCCGAAATTAAAAACGATTCCGCTTTCGGATGATAAAGCGTCGTCGGATGAAATTGTATAAATTCCAAATTTGCAATTTTCGCGCCCGCTCGCCAAGCCGCCGCAATTCCGTCTCCCGTCGCGGATTTCGGATTTGTCGAGTGGAGATAAACTTCGCCGATTCCGCCTGTTGCGATTATGGTAGATTTTGCGCGAATTGCGATGATTTTTCCCGCTTTTCTATCTAAAACATACGCGCCGAAACATCCTTTTTTCGTCGGATTTATTAAATGATGTTCGGTAATAAGTTCAATTAGAGTGCGATATTCCAAAAGCGTAATTTTTTCATTGGATTTCGCGGCGTTTATAAGCGTTTTTTCTATTTCCAATCCCGTTTGGTCTTTGGCGTGGACTATTCTTCGGGCGTGATGTCCGCCTTCGCGACCCAAATCCAAATTTTCCCAAGCGTCGGAAAGCGGCGATTTTGAAAAATTTGCGCCGAGTTTTACTATTTCCTTAATTCTTTCGGGACCTTTTTTCACTAAAATTTCAACGGCTTCCTTTTTGCAAAGTCCCGCGCCAGTGTCGAGCGTGTCGTAAATATGACTTTGCGGCGTGTCGTGTGGCGAAAGAGTAGCCGCAACTCCGCCTTGCGCGTGTCGCGTGTTGCAGTCAAAAGCGTCGTTTTTGCAAATTACAACGCTAAAAATTCCCTTTTTCGCCGCTTCAATGGCAGCCGATAATCCCGCTATGCCGCAGCCGATTATCAATAAATCCGTGTTATACAAAAAAAACTCTCCTGTTTTTTATTTTCGACGAAATAGTATTTATTAGTAGTTGGCGAATATTAAACTTATTTAATATCGTTTCTGTAATATTGCAGAAAATCACTCGGAGAAACCGCTTTAACAGTCGAATAAACAAAATCTTTTGCGTTTCTCGTTACAATAAAATCCGCTTTTTCCCGAACTGCCACAGCGCAAACTACCGCGTCTTCAAAATCCGAAAAACCAAGTTTAAGCGCGGAATATATGTCTTGCGCTTTGGTATCTACCGCATAAAGAATATTTAATAAATCAGAAACCGCTTTTTGTGATTTATCAAAATCGGAAAAAAATTTTTTTGCCAAATAATATATATCCGTAATTGAACTTGCGGAAACAATTCCCGTAATTTCTTTTTTTGCCGCCATATAAAATATTTCACGGGAATCATTGTAAAACGGTTGCCTTTTTGCAATGAAATCGACAATAATATTTGTATCAAATAAAATTTTCATTGTCTCGACAATCTTTCTTCACGTAATTTATCAAAATCAACATCGCGGTTTTCAAGCATTCCGTCTAAACGATTAAACGCGCTAATTCGTTTTTGAATATCAAATTTGTCTTCCGTTTTTGCCGTAACGGAAACGTTGGCATTTAACAAAATTACCCGCGATAAAGACGACAAATATCCGCGATATTCTATTGGAATGCTGATTTTCCAATCATCGTCGATTTTTGCCTCAAATTCAACGGCGTTCGTTATCATTTTTGTTTCCTTTCTCAATTTTTAGAGTACAAAATATTATTCGCCGCAAAACAAAAAGCGGTAAATAATTTAGCAAATACTGTTTTTGTCGCTACAAAAATACTATTCGTTAGCGTGCGTTTGTTTGTTCTTCAATATATTTCGTAATTTCTTTAAGATAACCTTGCACGTCGCGTTTTATCAGCATTGCGTAAATTCCCTTTATTTCTCTGTCCATAACGGTTCGCTGTTTATACAAAATCGTATTGTTTTCTATGATTTCATAACTTCCGCCGACGGAAATTATATCGGGAATAATTTTTGCAGAGCGTTCGTATTTTTCCATACGAAAAATGACTTTTTTCTGTTCTTTAAACTTTTGGCGAAACATTTCTATGCCGAGTTTCGCCACCAAATAGTTATATTCGTATAAAATTTTATTCGTTTCTTCGTTTTCTTCGATAAGCGTAATTTTAATGTTGGTTTTTGCGGAATATTCTTTAACTTTTTCAAAATTGAATAAAATGCGCAACAATTTTTCATCGCTAATATTTGAAACGCGAAATTTGTAATTTAGCGAAAGGACCGAATCGTTAATATCGTATTCGGGGCGAATTGCTTCGCGAGAAAACGAAAATGTCGTAAAAAATAAAACAATAAAAATAAAGCGAAACATTTTTATTTCTCCTATCGTTAATTTTGAGCGTCCAACTTTTTCAACAGCCGAATCGCCGATACAATTCCCAAACCTACTACCGTCCAATAATCGCCGTTTATTTTTTCTACGAAATATTTGCCTTCATCTTGAATGCCGTATCCGCCCGCTTTGTCGGCGTAATTTGCTTTATCAAGATAATTTTGCAATTCGTTTTCGTCTATTTCTCTAAACCAAACTTGCGTTTTGTCTAAAATAACTTCGTCGAAATTTTTTTCTTTGCAAACGAGATTTATCGCCGTATAAACAAAATGACTTTTCCCCGAAAGCGTTTTAAGCATACGTTGTGCGTCTTTTCTGTCGACGGGTTTTCCAAAAATTTTGCCATTGAAAACAACCACAGTATCCGCCGAAAGAACGGGATTTTGCGGATATTTTTCGCAAATTCTCTCTGATTTCGCGCGCGCAAGCCGTATTATCGCGTTTTCAATATCGCAATTTTCAAAAAACCTGCTTTCATCGCCAATGTCAGCCGTTTCCACAATAAATTCAAGACCTAAATCCGCAAGAATTTCTTTGCGGCGAGGCGATTTTGAAGCAAGAATTAAAGGTACATCGTTTTTATTATTGTTTTTCATAAAGCGAAAATATTATTTTCCAAAGTAAAAAAATAAAATATTTTAAGAAAGGACATAAAAATGTCGGAAACACTTGAATTTCAAACGGAAGCGAAACAACTGCTTCAACTTATGATTCACTCTTTGTATAGCCACAAAGAAATATTTTTGCGGGAAATCGTATCGAATGCGTCGGACGCGCTTGATAAAATTCGCTTTGAATCGCTTATAAACAGCAATGTAAAAATCGACGCCGATTCTCTAAAAATAACAATTTCGGTCGATAAAGACAGCCGCCGTCTAACCGTGTCGGACAACGGAATCGGTATGAATCGCGACGAACTTATAAGCAATTTGGGAACAATCGCAAGAAGCGGTTCAAAAGCGTTTTTGGAAAATCTTTCGGGCGACCAAAAGTTGGATTCCAATCTTATCGGACAATTTGGCGTAGGATTTTATTCGGTTTTTATGGTCGCGTCAAAAGTGGAAGTTCTAACGAAAAGATTCGGTGAAGACAAAGCGTTTCGCTGGACAAGCGGCGCAGACACGACTTACCAAATAGAAGAAGCGGCGAGAATCGAAAACGGAACGGATATTATAATATATCTTAACGAAAACGAAAACGAATATTTAGAAGATTACAAACTAAAAAATTTGGTGAAAAAATATTCTTCGTTTATCGCTTTTCCCGTTCAAATGGCGAGCAGCGACAAAGAAAAAGCGGGCGAAATGGAAACAATAAATTCGCTTAAACCGATTTGGGAAAGAAGCGCAAGCGAGATAAAAGACGAAGAGTACGAAGAATTTTACACGCAGGCGTGCGGAGGATTTGGAAAACCGCTGAAAACCATACACACAAAAGCGGAAGGAACTATGGAATATTCCGCGCTCGCGTTTATTCCCGAAAAACTTTCGCCGTTTGAAATATACAATCAAGAACGCAAACACGGCGTAAAACTTTACGTTAAAAAAGTTTTCATTTCCGACGACGTAAAAGACCTTTTGCCCGAATATTTGCGTTTTGTGCGGGGAATTGTCGATAGCGCGGATTTGCCGCTAAACGTTTCTCGCGAAATTTTGCAGGATAATCCTATTATCGGGAAAATTCGCAAGGCGCTTACGAGTAAAATCTTCTCTGAACTTAAAAAACTCGCCGAAAAAGACAAAGAAAAATACGAATCGTTTTGGAGAGAATTTGGAACCATCGTAAAAGAAGGTTTGTATAACGACTATGAAAATCGCGAAGAATTGACGGAATTGGTGCGTTTTAATTCGAGCAACGGCGAAACGAAAGAATATTTGACTTCTTTCGACGAATACATATCGCGAATGAACGAAAAACAGAAAGATATTTACTACATTTTGGGTGAAACATACGAAAACGTTCGCAAAAGTCCGAATATGGAATTGTTTCGCGACAAAAAAATAGAAGTTATTTATTTTACCGACCCGATAGACGAATTTATTGTTCCCGCGCTTTTCGACGTAAAAGGCAAAGAGTTAAAAAACATCGCCGACGACAAATTGGATTTGGGCGATTTGGACGACGAAGACAAAACCGCGCTCGAAAAAAACGAAAAAAAGTACAAAAAATTTGTCGGTCGCGTTAAAAATATTTTGGAAGCAAACGTAGAAGAAGTACGAATTACGCAGCGTCTCAAAGAAAGTCCCGCGAGAGTCGTAAACGGCGGCGGCGCGGTCGGCGTTCAAATGGAAAAAATGATGAAAGCGATGGGACAGCCCGTTCCAAAAAGCAAGAAAATTCTGGAAATAAACGCAAATCACGCCGTTATAGAAAAATTAAATTCGCTTTACGAAAAAGACCCCAAAGGCGAAGATTTGCAGGAATGGGCAAATTTACTCTACGAACAGGCGTTAATAGCAAGCGGACAGCCCGTAAAAGACCTGTCCGCGTATATGCAAAGAATTAACAAAATGTTTGAAAAGGCAATTTCCTAAATAATATCGTCTTCTCGACGTATTTTCAGAGAATTTTCGTCAAACTCTCTCGGAGGCACAAAATCTTCGGGGAGTTCGGCGACGATTATTTCCGTTTCTTCTTCTTCCGGCTCTTCTACTTCTTTAACGGTAGCGGATTCGTCTTTGTTTTCCACGTCGTCTTCGTGCGGCGGACCTTCTTCTACTATTTGCGAAATAATGGTAAAAGTTCCCGTGTCCGCTTTCATCGCTTCTATTAAATCTTCGCGACCTATCATTCGCAAATGTCGTTCTCTTCGATATTCGTTTCTGTGGTCTTGACAAAATTTCGGGTAAATATACTGACGCGGAAAAATTTTGATGGAAAACTGATTTTCGCACTGTTCCAAAGCGCAAGTCATAGTTTGCTCAACAACCGTCGTATATTTGTGTTGAATCGTTTGATTTTTCAAATTTACGTTTTCGGGTTTCGTTCTTTTACGAATCCTGTACCTGTCTTTTCTGTGTTCGACGCAATACTTTGAAATGTGAATTCCGTGAAAAACCTTCCCACATCCCGGATACATACATATCTTTTCTTTAAATTTTTGACCACGCGGGGTCTTTGGCAACTGCATAAAAATCTCCTTAAAACAAATTACAATGCTAAAAAATGGATTCCTATGCTAAATATATACAATTTTTACTGTTTTTGCTGTTTTTGCCCGCGTTTTTGTGAAAAATTTTTATTATTTCTGCTTTTTCTATGCTCAATGAACTTGCCAAACTGCTCTTCCGTCAAGATTTCTTTCGTTCTTTGAATATTTTTGGACATATTTACGGAAAGCAAAGAATGCAATTTTCCAATTTCGTCGGCGATTTCGTTGATTTTTGCGGTATCAACAATTTCTTTCGCCGATTCGTCAAGCAATTCGCCGCGAAGCGCTTTGATTTCCGAAAAAATTAGGGAATTTTCAGCGCGACTTTCTTCTTTTAGTTTAGAAAACGCTTCTTTTTGCTGTTCGTCCAATTCCAAAGTCGCTTGAAAATCGGTTCTTTGCGCGAAACACAAAAAAAGTCCGCCAAAAAACAAAATTAAAATTAAAACCACGTTGTTCTTCATATTAAAAATACTCCTTTAATCGTCAAATAGTGAATAAAAATTGTAATCCACAAACGCAATTTCTTCGCTTTCTTCAAGAAAATCAAGTAATTGTTGTTCGGTATTATCCGCCGAAAAAAACGAAAAGAAAACGCCCGCAAATATAAAAATCGGAAGCGCAAAACAAGCGGGAAGAACGTACTTTTCAGCGGTTACGCGAAATTTCACTTTCCCGTAAACTCCCTGCGGAAGAGGTGGCACGCCGCCTACCTGCGCAATAAAATCATCATACGTTTTCATCAAAATTCTCCCTTATTTTTATTTTAAGCCGCGAGATTTTTACTCGTAGCGAACCCGAACTTTCGCCTATAATTTCCGCTAACTCTTCAAACGGAATTCCGTCAATTTCTCTGCTTACAAGCAAAAATTTTTCTTCTGCGGAAAGCGTGTCCAAAATATTTTTCACCAAATTTTTGTCGCTAATTTCGTCTTCGCTGTCCTTTACTTCAATATTTTCGTTGAGCGGCAATTCTCTTCTACTTTTTCTCTTGTTTATAAATTTCATCGTTTCGTTCAAAGAAATTCTGTAAATCCAAGTTGAGAACGCGCTTTCAAAACGAAAATTTTTTATGCTTTTATGCACTACTATAAAAACGCTTTGCAAAACGACTTTCGCGTCGCTTTCGTTTCCGAGTGTACGAAATACGACGCGCCAGACAAAAGGAGCGTAGTAATCGTAAATTTTCTTAAAACCTCGTCCGTTTTCCCAATTTTGCAAATCGTTAAGCGGCAAATCAAGCAATTTTCCCTCCATTCATTCAGTTATTTAGTTACTGCGAATATCGATTTTGTTACAAAAAAATGTTAATTATAATAAAAAAAGCGCATTTTTATTTCAATAATCCGTGTTTGGTTCTTACCGTTTTATCCAATTCGGCGAATATTTGCGGATTTTGCGAAAGATACGCTCTTGCGTTTTCTCGTCCTTGTCCTATTCTTTCGCCGTTATACGAAAACCAAGAGCCGCTTTTTTCTATGATTCCGTCGGCGGTCGCAACGTCGAGCAAATCGCCGGCAGTCGAAATTCCTTCGTTGTAAATAATATCGAAATCCGCTTCCTTAAACGGCGGGGAAACTTTATTTTTCACCACTTTTACGTGAACGCGATTTCCTAAAATATCTTCGCCTTCTTTTATCGTTTCTTTTTTGCGAATGTCAATTCTTACGCTCGCGTAATATTTTAGCGCGTTTCCGCCCGTCGTCGTTTCGGGATTTCCAAACATTACGCCGATTTTCATACGCAACTGATTTATAAAAATAAGACAAGTGTTGGTCTTTGAAATAATCGGCGTAAGTTTTCGCATCGCTTGCGACATCATTCTCGCCTGCAAACCTACGTGACTGTCTCCCATATCGCCTTCTATCTCCGCTTGTGGAGCAAGCGCCGCGACGGAATCCAAAACTATAATATCGACCGCGCCGCTTCTTGCCAACGTTTCTACGATTTCAAGCGCCTGTTCGCCGGAATCGGGCTGACTTAAAATCAAATTATCCACGTCGACTCCCAAAGTTTTTGCCCAAGACGGGTCAAACGCATATTCCACATCGACCAAAACCGCTGTTCCGCCGGTTTTTTGCGCGTTTGCTATTGCGGTCAGCGCAAGAGTCGTTTTGCCCGACGATTCGGGACCGTAAACTTCTACAATTCGGCTTTTCGGAAATCCGCCGACTCCCAAAGCGATATCGACCGAAATCGCCCCCGACGAAATTGTTTCTATCGGAGTCGTCGCGCCCGAATCGCCCAAACGCATTATTGAACCTTTTCCGTGTTCTTTTTCAATTTGATTTAAAGCGGTTTTCAAAAGTTCGGTTTTTGCCGCTCCCTGCGCTTCGGTTTTCGTTTCTTTCTTTTTTTCTGCCATTTATTATTTCTCCTTAAATTGCTTTTTCTTTGTTTATTTTGCCACTTCCGTATGGCGAACTTCGCGGATTGTCGTTACTTTAATTGTACCGGGATATCCCATTTCCGCTTCTATTTTTTTCACTAATTCTCGCGCTAATTCTTCGGCTTGCGCGTCGTTAAGTTCTCCGGGCATAACCATAACGCGAACTTCGCGACCCGCCTGAATAACAAATGCCTTTTCCACTCCCTTAAAACTCGTCGCAATCGCTTCAAGTTCGGTCAAACGATTTACGTAATTTGTCAGCGTTTCTTTGCGAACTCCCGGTCTGCTCGACGAAATAGTGTCCGCCGCTTGAATTATAACCGAATAAACGGAAGTCGATGCAACGTCTTCGTGGTGAGCCGCTATTGCGTTGCAAATAATGCTGTCTTCGCCCGCTTCTTCCGCGATAGTTGCGCCCAAAGCGGAGTGCGTTCCTTCGTTTTCGCGGTCTATGGATTTTCCTATATCGTGAAGCAAACCCGCGCGAATTGCTTTTTTCGGGTCGTATCCTAACTGCGAGGCGATAAGTCCGGACATAACCGCGACTTCGTGCGAATGTTGCAAAACGTTTTGCCCGTAAGACGTTCTATATTTTAGTCGTCCAAGCAATTCTACGATTTTGGGTTTTAGTCCGTGAACGTCCAAATCGAGCATAATTTCGTCCGCCGCCTGTTTCATTTTTTTTGTGATTTCTTTTTGCATTTTGTTCACGACTTCTTCTATTCTTCCCGGATGGATTCGTCCGTCTCCGATTAACTGTTCCAAAGAGAGACGCGCAACTTCGCGCCTAACCGGGTCAAAGCAAGAGAGAACAACCGTGTCCGGCGTGTCGTCTACTATAACGTCTACGCCCGTAAATTCTTCAAACGAGCGGATATTTCGTCCTTCCCGCCCGATAATTCGCCCTTTCATATCTTCGCTTGGAAGATGAACCACCGCGACCGTCGCGTCTACCGTTACGTCCGCCGCGACGCGTTGAATCGTTTGCAAAACTATTTCTTTGGCTTCTTCGTCGGCTTTTTCTTTGGCTTCGTCGGTGTGTTTTTTTATCATTTCGGCGTTTTCGTGTCGAATTTGATGTTCAAGATTTTGCAAGAGAATTTTTCTCGCTTCGTCTTGCGTCATATTTGCTACGCGCTCCAATTTTTCGTTTTGCAGTTGAGTTAAACGCGAAAGTTCTTTTTCCTTAAAACTTATGCTTTTTTCTCTGCCCGCAAGAAAATTTTCGCGGGAATAAATGGTTTTTTCCTTTTCTTCAACTTCGTGTTCGTTGTCTCGCAACGCTTTCATACGGTCGCGAATATCGTTCTCCATATTGTATATTTTTTCTTTTCTCTGCTTAATTTCGTCGTCCGCTCTGAGTTTTTCTCTGACCAAATTTTCTTTCGCTTCCAAAAGCGCCTCTTTTTTTGCCAACTCCGCCGCAATTTTGCCGTTTTCAATTATTTCCTGCTTTTCTCTTTCGGCGTTTGCCCTTATTGAGTCAAGGTAATTTTTGTCCGTCAGCGTTTTCCATTTCAGCCCCAAAACAAACACTACAATTACCACCACTAATCCGATAAGTCCTATCAAAATTATCGTTAAGTCCATCGCTTCACTCCTTTACTTCAAGCCGCTTTCTGTCGGCGATTGAATATGTGTTAAGATTTTTTGCAAAATTTTTTGCAGTTGCGCTTCAATTAGCAACGAATTTTTAATTTGCATATCAAACGGCTCCCTCGATTTAGAAACCGAATCATACGCAAATGCCAACGCGGCAAGTACTACCGCGCTAATTTCATCCTTTGTTTTTTTGTAAAATAAAATTCCCTGTTCGAGTTGCTGGGCGGCTTCTTTTAAAACGTCGCCGTCCCAGTCCGCCGAACGAACCGTGTATTCTTTATTGTCTATTTTTATTTTTTGTTCAAGCATAACCTACTCTCCGTTTGTTTTTTCTATGCGAGCGAGAATACTATCGGCAAGCGGTTTTAACTCGTCCAAATTTACTCCGTTTTCTTTTTGCGTTGAATTTTGCGCCGCAAAAAGTTTGCTGTTTGCCTCGTCAAGAAGTCCGCGCAGTCGCGTAATTTCGTGAGTATATTGAACGTTTTTATTTATTAAAAACTCTACCTTTTTATCGAGTTCTTTTATCATTTCTTCAACCATAAACAACCTCTTCGTAAGAATTAAAGTGCGGCAAATTGAGTCATCGGGTAATAAAATACTTTTTATACATTAAAAAAAACGAAAAATTACTTTAATTTTTTATTTTATATAAAATAACCGCGTTTTTCGGCTTCTTGCCAACCGGTAAGTTCGCGCAAAAAGCACAACGGTTTCATCATAGAATTATACAAAAACATAAATTTGAGTTCGTTTTTTTCGTGTTCGAATTGAACAATATTTTTCCTTTGGAAAACGGGAGCGACGATATTTTTTACCGCGATTTCAATTTTTGCCGAATCGCCCAAAAATAAAAGTTTTTCTTTATATATTCTCAATTTTCCAAAATCGAGCGTCGCGATTAGTCCGCCGTAATCGCTTTGAACGAGTCGCGCCTTTTCGCTTTCGCACAAAATTTCGTCCGCTTTTGCGTTTTCTATTAAATTTCTTGCAAAATTTTTCTGCATTTTTACCCATTCGTAAAGATTTGTAATTTCGTTTTCGGGATTTTCTAAATATAAATTTGCGTTAAAAGTTTGTTCTTTTTTGCATTTTTCGCAAATTATAGAATTTTTTTCAAATTTTAATTTTTCCAATTCTTTGCAACTCGGACAAATCCAAAGCAGATTTTCCATTCCCGAAACGAGATTTTTGCCCGAAAATTTATTGTTTTTCGATTTTTCAACGTCGTTATGTTTTATATAATTTATGATTTCGCCGCGAATTTCTTCAAAATTTTTCGATTTGACCGTTTCGGCGTCTATAATTTTTCTATGAACGATGATTTGTCCTTTTCTGTCGTCTTCCGCCCACCACGGATGCGCGATAAAGTTGCCTTCAATTCGATGCATAACGATTGAAACGTTTAATTTTTGCGACATTTTTTCTATCCCCGGATAAATCGGCTGCGTTTCGCCGTCCCAAGAAGTTTGTCCTTCGGGAAAAATCATAAGCGGATAATTCGCTTTAATTTCCGAAATGCTTCTTTTCATAGAGCCGATGTCCGAAAGTCCCTTTTTTTTGGGAAACGCGCCTATGTTTTTAAGAAACCAGCGACGAAAGAAAGGCGCCTTAAATCCGTCTTCGTTCATCATTATGGAAACGGGCGTTTTTGAAGCGTGGCATACAATCCACGGGTCTAAAAGATTTGCGTGATTAGACAACATAATATACGGCGCTTTCGGCAGTTTATCGCCTTCAAATTTCAAAAATTTTCCATATTTCGCCCAAACTATGAGCGGAACGATACCGGAATTTATTTTCCAAAAAAACCAACGCCAAAGTTTTTTCAAATTTTTTTTCATTTTTTTTATATCCTAAACGTTAAACTTAAAAAACATAATATCGCCGTCTTTTACGACGTAATCTTTGCCTTCAAGCCGAATTTTGCCGTGATTTCTAATCTCCGTTTCGCTTTTATAAGCAAGCAAATCCGCGAGCGTATAAACTTCCGCTTTTATAAATCCGCGTTCAAAATCCGAATGAATAACTCCCGCCGCCTGAGGCGCGGTAAAGCCCTTTTTTATAGTCCAAGCGCGATTTTCCGTTTCGCCCGCCGTAAAAAACGTTTGCAAGTCCAATAAATCGTAAGCCGCTCTCGCCAAAACGTTGAGACCGGGCTCGGTAAGTCCCAAATCCGCCAAAAATTCCAATTTGTCGTCTTTTTCTAATTCCGCAAGTTCTTCTTCTATTTTTCCGCTGATTTTTATGCAAAGCGCGTTGTCTTTTTCGGCAATTTCTTGCAACTCTTTTACAAATTTATTGTCTTCTTTAAGTCCCGCTTCGTCGACGTTTGCGACGTACAAAACCGGCTTTATTGTAATAAGATGAAGTTCGGATAAAAGCGGTTTTTCATCGTCCGAAAGCGCGGTTCTTGCGGGAATTCCGTTATTTATCTGTTCAATCGCTTTTGTCGTAACTTCCAATTTTGCCGAAACTTCCTTGTCGCCGACTTTTCGCATTTTTTCGAGGCGAACTTTGCTTTTTTCAAGCGTTTCCAAATCCTTCAACATAAGTTCGGTATCGATAACGCCGACGTCGCGTTTTGGGTCAATGGAGCCGTCGACGTGCGTAATTTCGGCGCAGTCAAAACATCTCACGACGTGCAAAATCGCATTTACGCTTTTTATATGCCCCAAAAATTGATTTCCAAGTCCTTCGCCCGTCGACGCGCCTTTTACGAGTCCTGCAATATCCACCAATTCCAAAAGCGCGGGAACAATTTTTTTCGTAGGAATAATTTCGCTAATTTGCTCCAAACGAATATCGGGAACGCTCACGACGCCCGAATTTGGGTCAATGGTGCAAAACGGATAATTAGCCGTTTCCGCTTTTCCCGACGAAATCGCGTTAAAAATAGTTGACTTTCCTACGTTTGGCAACCCGACTATTCCTGCTGATACGCTCATTTTTTCTCACTTTCGTTATATTTTAAGGGAGAAAATACTTTTTTGCCGCTTGTAAAACATAAAATTAAATAAAAATTTGGAAATTGGCAAATAATTTTCATTTTCCCGCAAACAAAAATTATTTTAGCGGTTATAAAATATCAAAAAGGAGAACGAGTGGACGGCAAATTCTTGAAAACAATAAAAAGATTGGGGAACAAATATAAATTCTTAAAAAATAATCCCGTTTGGATTATAGCGCGGCATTTATATTGCTCTTATACTCTTTATAAAATTTCCCGTTTTTACGCTAAAAATACCGAAAGAATTGCGGCTGTGGCAAATATGTTAGCCGACGAAAAAAGTAAAGACACGTATCTTGGAATTATAAAATTTCGTCAAACTTACAAAGAAAAAGATTATCCGTTTTCGTGTTATGAAGAATCGCAATATTTTATTGAAGAGTTGAAACTTAACGAAAACGAAGTTTTTATAGATTGCGGCGCATATACGGGAGATACTATTGACGTTTTTCTGTCGCAAACGGACGGCAAATACGCGCAAATAATCGCTTTTGAACCTTGTTTGGAGAATTTTGCGAAATTGCAGGAAAAACACGGTTCCAACTCCAAAATAACTCTAATAAACGCCGGCGTTTACGACAAAGACGGAGACGTTTGTTTTGACGTCGGACATTTGCAGCCGCATCACGGCGGCGGCTTCGGCGGCGCAAAAATAGTCGACGATTCAAATATCGGCATACAGGTAAAAAAGATAGACAACTTGAATTTGACAAACGTTTCTTTCATAAAAATGGATATAGAAGGCGCGGAACTTAACGCTTTGAAAGGCGCGCGACAAACGATTTTAAGAGATAAACCAAAATTGGCTATATCTATTTATCACAGCGAAGACGATATGATTCGTATTGCGGAATACGTCCGAAATTTAGAATCGGAATATAAACTTTACGTTCGGCATCACGGAAAATATTTATCCGAAATGGCGCGCACGGCTCGATGCGAAACAGTATTGTACGCGCTGCCGTATTAAATTAAGGTTTTTGAGAGGTAAAAAAAATGTCTAAAAAAATATATTTAACAGGAACGCATTCTTTGGGAGTTACGAACGGCGGAGTGGCGACGCAAACGAGAAAAACGTTTGAAGCGTGCCGCGAGTTCGGTTTGCCCGTAGAAATTTATAATACTTGGGATACGATAAATCCGCAAAACGTCGGGGCGTTTCATATATTTTCGGCAAATTATGAAATGCACCATTTATCGCGAACGCTTTATGAAAAACGCATTCCGCAGTTGGTTTCGTCGGTTTTTTATACGCGACATCCGTTTTGGAAAATTGCGGGAATACGCGCAATTACAAAATTTATTTCGCATTTTGATTCGGGAACGAAATCGGTTTTTGATTATTCGCACGAAGTTATGAAAAACGCCGAATTTATAATGCCGAACACAAGCGACGAAGCAAAGCAAATTCGACAGTTATTCAAAATTCCCGAAGAAAAAATTATTGTCGTTCCAAACGGCGTAGATAAAAAATTCGCAAACGCGAGTCCAGAATTATTTAAGAAAAAATACGGCGAAAGCGATATTATTTTATCCGTTACTATGCTTGGAAAAGAACGCAAAAACGGACTGAATATGATTAAAGCGCTTGGAAAAATAGATAGCCCGTCGTATATTATCGGCTCGTTTCATACCGAAAGTAATTACGGGAAATTGTGCAAGGCGGAATTGGAAAAATATCCGCAAATTCGCTATATAGGAATGTTTGACCACAAGTCCGAAATGCTTGCGAGCGCCTACGCAAGCGCGAAAGTTTTCGTGCTTCCCTCTTGGCTTGAAACGCCCGGACTTGCCTCTATGGAAGCGGCTCTTGCGGGTTCGCAAATAGTTACCACTCCTATTGGCGGCACGAAAGATTATTTTAAGGATTTCGCGGTTTATATCGACCCGTATTCCGTAGATTCTATTGCGGCGGGAATTAAAATCGCGCTAAAAAAGGATAAAAACGAGCAAAAAAAAATGAAAGAATTTATTTTTAATAATTTTTTGTGGGAAAATGTGGCGCAAGCGTATAGTAAAATTTACGGAAAGTTTTTGTGAGGTAAATTTTTGAATAAAATAAAAATCGTATTTTCTCCTTTTGACAACCAATATAATAAATATATAGATTTGATGAAAAACGCTTACGGCTCGTTTGCCGACGTCGCAAAATTCAGCGTTAAAAATTTTTTTTCGCATAAAAATTTCGTGCTTAATTGGTATGAAAGTAGGAAATTTATAAAATTTATCGTCGTAATGTTGCTTTTGAAAATAACAAACAAAAAAATTATTTGGGTAATGCACAATAAACTTCCGCACGATACAAAAAATAAGTTTTTAAGTTCGCTAAAAATGAAAATTATCGCTAATTTTGCGGATAAAATAATAATTCATTCAAAAATAAGCGAAAAAGAGTTAAAAAAAATTAACGATTCGCCAAATTTTTCCGCAAAAATAGCGTATATTCCGCATCCTAATTATATTGAAACCTATGGGAAAATTGCCGAAAATAAAATTTGCGGCGATAAATTAAAATTACTTTTTTTTG
Source organism: Chitinivibrionia bacterium (assembly GCA_009787445.1). Classification (GTDB taxonomy): domain Bacteria; phylum Fibrobacterota; class Chitinivibrionia; order Chitinivibrionales; family Chitinivibrionaceae; genus WRFX01. The sequence goes on from WRFX01000005.1 coordinate 21,320, forward strand.
GAATGATAAAACCGTACAAAAACGTGGAATTGCTTATCGATACGTTTAACGAGTTAAATTTGGAAAATTTAGAATTGTCTATTTACGGTTTCGCGCAAAAAAATTACGCGAAAAAATTACGCGAAAAAATTGCAAACAATAAAAATATAAAGTATGATTTCGGATTTATAGACGATAACAAAATTCCGCAAATTTTTGCGCAAAATCATATTTTAGCAACGCCGTATAATTTGGAAAGCGCACTTAATTCGGGAAGCGTTATTTTGGCGTTTTCTTATAAAAGAACGGTGTTAAGTCCAAACAACGGCACTTTAAGCGATATTGAAAATAAAAATATGTTTTTTGCTTACGAATATGAAAATTCGCGGCGACACAAAGAAATTTTGAAAGAAAAAATATTGGATTTATATCAAAATTATTCCGACGATTACAATCGTTTGCTTGAACTCGGCAAAGATTGTTTTGAATACGCGCAAAAAAATAATTCTCCGGAAAAAATAAGCGAAAAATTGAAAGTTTTGTTTGCGGAAAAATCCGTATGAGATAAAATTTTAATTTTTTTTGCGAAACAAATTATTTCTAAACGCTTTAATTTTTAGACGCGACAAAAATAATCTCGTCAATCCGAATATTTGGAAAATCAAATATATTTTCGGGCAATTTTTAATTATAATCTTACTCGCCGCGAAAAATTTATCGGGGGAAGAAATTATTGAATAATTGCTTGCGTTGCAATATTTTACCAAAATTTTGTCGACGCCCGCTACTTTCGCGTTGTTTCTGATTGCGCGAACGCTGATTTCATAATCCTGCAACGAAGGAATGTTCAAGTTAAATCCGCCTGTTTTTTTCAAAAAATCGCTCTTAAACATCAAACAGGAAGTCGTTCCCGGATAATTTATGAACAAAATCGCGATTTTAGGACTTAAAAAAAGCGGTTTTTTATGAAAATGCCGCGAAATTTTTTTCCCGTCCGAGTCCGTCATTTGAACGCCCGTATAAACCAAATCGGCGTTTTCTTTTGTTATCGTTTCGTATTGAATTTGTAATTTTTCGGCAAGCCACTCGTCGTCGTCGTCCAAAAATGCAATATATTTGCCGTTTGCCCGCTCAATCGCCTGATTTCTGCATTTATTTGAACCGACTTGAATTTCGTTTCGAAAATAAATTATCGAAATTTTTGAATTTTTTTGTAAATTTTCGCAATATTCTTTTGTGCCGTCAGAAGAGTTGTCGTCGATAATAATCAATTCGTCGGGCAAAAGCGTTTGACTTTCCACAGATTTCACCGCTTTTTTCAGTTGTTCCACGCGGTTACGAGTCGTAATTGTCGCCGTTATTTTCAAGGGAGCACCACCAATTTATACGTTTTTGTTTTTTTTCTCGCGATTTTTTCGCCTTCGTATTCTTTCACCGCGACGATATATGTTCCCGGTGCAATATTTTTTGGCGCTTTCCATCTGTAAAAAGAATTTCCGTCGATGTTTCTCGTCCATTCGGCGCCGTTTTCGTCAAGATGCGCGACTAATTTTCCCGAAACCGTATATATATCGACGAGCGAATTTTGCGAAGCGCCGGGAATCGAAATAAATTCGTGCATAGTAAGCGACAACGGATTTGGAAACAAAAAGTCGGTGTTTGCCTGCGAAGAAGCGGAATTTCTTTGCGGCAGCCGTATTCTTGTGAGTCCTTTATCGCCTCCGACCCACAAAAAATTCTGTATAGAATCGACGGCGAGAGAAAACGCTTCTTGGTTTATTGCGCCGCTTGTCGGATTAAGCGAAAATATTGTCTGCGCGGTATCATAAACAGCGGAATCAAGGACGCCGCTCGGCGACAAATACTCGCTTATAACAGCCCGTTGCGCGCCGACGTTTGCGTTTGCTATCCAAAATACGTTTCTTATTTCCATACTTTCGCCGTCAAAACCGAACAGCGTGTCGCAATATTCCAAAACGACGTCGTTTGTTTTTGCGATAAATCTTTCGGGAAGATTTTTTATCGATTGCGGTTTTAACGACGAGGATTTATCGTAAGCAAAAATTTGCGGCGCGCCAAAAGTGCCGACAAAAATATTTCCCGCTCCCGTCGTTTGCAATTTTGTTACGTTATTTTCGGCAAAAACGGTATCTTTTCTATAATTCATAGTTTCTATTTTCGTATCGAACGGGTCTTTGTTCGCGTCGATTACCCACAATTCGTCTTTATTCGCAAATCCTAAAAGCAAATCGCCTCTGCCGCTAAACGCAAAATTATTAGGAAAAACCAAATCGTCCCGTCCGCTAATCAGCAAATAACGAAATTGTTCTTTTTGCGGATTAAACGCGAAAACAAGCGGTATTTCAACGCCGAATCCGAGTTTCAAATCGCGCCAGTAAGTTCCCCATACCACGCCGTTTTTGTCTGTAATTAAAGCGTCTACTTTAAGCCAATAATATCCGTACCATTCTCCGCCCCAATTCGGCACTAACGACGGATAATCGACATATTCTCTCGTATCCAAAACCCATACGCTCCACGAGCCGGTATTCAAATCGTATTCTCTCAAAGGGTCGCCGCAATATCCGAAATACATTTTATTTTTGCTTTGCGCGACGGCGGTAAAATCGGGACATCCTTTGCTCAAATGTCCAAATCCATCCCAATGTTCGTTGTAGCGGTCAATTTTGCCGTTTTTGGACATTTTTGCAAGCGAAACCCACCATCCGTCGTCGCCGCGTCCATCCTGTATCAATCTTGGCAGTATCCAAAGCGACTGTTCGTCGTCGACAAATAATTTTTCAATGCTTGTGCTGTTAAAAAAACCGGGAATTACAAGACATCTGTTATTTTTATCGTTTTCAAAATCCACAAACCAAGAAAAATCGGTTTTCGTTCCGACGGCGATATTTCCGTTTACGTATTTCAAAAAATTTATAGCGTTGCCAAACGAATCGTTTTCGGCGATTTTTTTGCCCGAATTATCGTATTTAATCAAAATATATCTATCTTTTAAAATATCATTTTCGTATTCGATTCTGTAATTTTCGTCAAATAACGCAAAATTTTCAAAATATTTTATACCGTTTTGATAAATAAGCGTTTTAACTTCTCCAAGCGAATTTTCAAGCGTTTGCCAAGGAACTTGCTGCGCCAAAGGCGAATCGTCGCCGAATTTCGGCTCTTTTATGTAACTCGAAAACTTTTCTAATTTGACGACTCCGTTTGTCGCGCCGCTTTTTATTACCGCCCAAAGCGTGTCGCTTTTTATCTCGATTAAACTTACGCCGCCCGCGCCAAAATCGTCAAAATTGCGCTTGGTAGAAATAATTTTTCCTTTTTTCGCGTCAAAAACGGACATTCCTTTTTCGTGTCCTATAATTAAATAATTTTCATAAGGTTTTATAACGTTTATTTTGCTTTTGACGACAAATAAATCGTCGTAAATTTTTTGTCCTCTTCTTTGGCGACGATACAAATATCCGTTTTCGCTTCCTATCCAAAGTATATCGCCGTCGACGCATAGGGCGGAAAGCGAAATATCGGGAAAATGCTGGTGCGAGTGATGAAGCGCGATAAAATTTTCGCTCGAACTTTGAAACTGCGCAAGTCCGCCGTTTGTCGCAATCCAAAGCGTGTCGTTTTGCGTAACTATATCGTTTGCGCCGTTTGTCGCCGCGAAATTTAATACGTTAAGCGGTTCTACCGCGCAAAACGCAAAAGACGCATAAAAAAGCGAAACGACAAAGTTTTTAAACATAAAATTCCTTTTTTATAAAAATTATTTGCGGCAAAATTGCGGCAAAACGTATATTTATTGCCGATAAAATAACATTTGGCTGATAAATTCAGCGGAAAAAGGTTTAGAAACTATGAATATTTATTACAGAATATACAAACTTTATCAGCGGAATATTCCAATTCAGCAGATTTCCGTTACGACGCATATTCCGGCGAAAGTGATTAAAGAATTGGTAAATCGCTTTGAAGCGAAAGGCGCAATTAACGACGAAAACGAATTGAACAACATCGTCGAACCGTTTTTGGATTACATTATTTCCAAATTTCACAGGCACATTATGCTTGATTTTTCGGGAATGCTTAAAGGCGAATTTGCGGACAAAATAAAAGCCGCGCTCGAAGAAACGAGAAAAATGCCCGGTCAAGTTTTAGCGATAAAACTCGAAAGCATTATGGAAATCGACGACGCGGGCGTAAAGCCGATTTACGAATTCAAAGACCAAATAGAGGAATCTTCGGGAAAATACATAGTGTTTTTATCGCCGAGCGACGCGGTCGAAGAATATATTGAAGCGCACAAAGTCGACGAAAAAATAAAGATTTTCGGAACTCAAAACGCTTTTGAAGAATATGTTTTCAAGCATCAGTCGGGCATTACAAAAGGCATTCCCACCGTTAAAAAATAAAGAGAATAAAGTTAAGTCAGATTTTTTTCCGATTTGACTTTATTTGATTTTCCCTTTATCACTCTGCCTTTGCTTAAAACGATTTCGCGATAACTTGTTCTATTTACAAACGATAAGTCGTGCGTCGACATTACTACGGTGGTTCCCCAGTTGTTTATTTCCTGCAAAAGTAAAAATATTTCGTCCGAAATCGCCCTGTCCAAATTTCCAGTCGGCTCATCCGCTATTAAAATTAGCGGTTCGTTTACTATCGCTCTTGCTATCGCTACTCTTTGCTGTTCTCCGCCCGAAAGTTGAAGCGGAAAATTACAAATTTTATGCGCAAGTCCCACAACCGCCAAAGATTTGAAAACGCGCTTTTTTATGCTCTGTTCGCTTCCGCCCAAAATGCGCGCCGCAAAAGCCACGTTATCGTAAACCGAATACGTGTTCAAAAGTCGAATATCCTGAAAAACTATTCCGATTTTTCGCCTTAAAAACGGCGTGGATTTGCGTAAATCGCGGACGGGAGTTTTCGATTGCGTTTCTATTCGGCACACGCTTACGGTTCCGCTTGTGGGAACTTCTTCGCGATATATAAGTTTAAGCATCGTCGTTTTTCCCGCGCCGCTTTGCCCCGTCAAAAACACAAATTCGCCTTTATCGATAAAAAGCGACAAATCCGAAATCGCTTCAAATTCGTTGTCGTATTTTTTTGTAACGTGAGTAAATTCCACCATTTATTACGATTTTTCCTTATCCAACGAGTCCCACCATATCGAACATCGGAAGATACATAGCGATAAGCAGTCCGCCGATAATTGTTCCCATTACGACAATCATTATCGGCTCCATCATCGACATAACCGCGTCGACGGCGGCGTCTACTTCTTCTTCGTAAAACGCGGCTACTTTTTCGAGCATAGACGAAATATCGCCCGTTTTTTCGCCGACGCTTATCATATGCGTTACCATAGGAGGAAACAAACCCGTCTGTTCAAGCGGTTCGGCAATGGTGTGTCCTGCGGTTATTTTTTCCAAAGAACCCAAAAGTCCCTGCTCGATAACCTTGTTTCCTGAAGTTTTTGCCGTAATGTCGAGCGCCTGCAAAATTCCCACTCCCGAAGCCAAAAGCGTCGATAAAGTTTCCGAAAATCTTGAAACGGCGGTTTTTCGCAACATATCTCCCAAAACGGGAATGTGAAGCAATATGTTATCTACCATATAATGTCCGGGTTCGGTTTTGTAGTAACGACCGAAAACGATAGCGGTAACTATGCCCATTATTATCATAAGCAAAATATATTTTTGCAGAAAATCGGAAATATCCATAACTATGCGGGTAGGCGCGGGAAGTTCTCCTCCCATATCCGTAAACATTCCCGCAAACTGCGGAACGACGAATACCAACAAAACCGCCGTCGCTCCCGTCGCTATTATGGAAAGAATAAGCGGATAAGCCATCGCTCCCTTAATTTTTCTTTGCAGACGACTGCTTTTTTCCATATACGACGCCAAACGATTCAAAATTCCGTCCAAATCGCCCGAACTTTCGCCCGCCGCCACCATATTGCAATATAATTCGCTGAAAATTTTTGTGTGTTTTCTCATAGAATCCGCCAAAGTGTTACCGCTCTGAACGTCTATCGAAACCTTTTTAAGCGCTTCCTGCAAGACCTTCGCTTCGGTTTGTTCCGCCAAAATATCCATACATTGCACAAGCGGCAAACCCGCCGAAGCCATAGCCGCAAATTGACGGGTAAAACGCGACAAATCGTCCACTTTTACGCCGCCGGTAAACGCCGCAAGTCCAAGAGATTTCGGCTTTTTGCGAATCATAGTGGCGCGAATTTTTTTCGCCCGAAGCAAACTTATGACTTCGTCTCTGTCCTTTGCGTTAATTTCTCCCGATACTTGCTGCTGACTTTTATCGGTTCCCGAATACACATAAATCGCCATTATAACCTGCCTTGTTCTTGCAGAAGCCGCTTAAACGCTTCTTGGTTCGGACTTTTCGATATCGCGTCGTTTAGCGTTATTTGCCTGTCGTTGTAGAGACGGGCTAAATCGCTGTTCATAGTGTGCATTCCGTCTTTTTGGCTTATTTCCATCATACCGGGAATTTGGTGCGTTTTGTCGTCGCGAATCATTGCGCGTATCGCGTCGGTCGCAACCATTATTTCGGTCGCCAAACAGCGTCCGCCGCCGATTTTATGCACGAGCGTTTGCGAAATAATCGCCACCAAAACCATAGAAAGTTGCGCTCGAATAGTATCTTTTTGGTTTGCTGGAAACGCGTCGACTATACGCGAGATAGATTTTGCCGCCGAGTTTGTGTGCAACGTTCCGAAAGTCAAGTGTCCGGTTTCGGAAATGGAAAGCGCCGCCTGAATCGTTTCCAAATCGCGCAATTCTCCGACAAGCACGATGTCGGGGTCTTGACGAAGCGCGACTTTTAGCGCCGCAGAAAACGAATCTGTGTCCTGCAAAACTTCGCGCTGATTTACCATACAATTTTTATGTTTGTGAACAAATTCTATCGGGTCTTCAATGGTTAAAATATGCTCTTTTCGATTTACGTTCAAAAAGTCAATCATAGCCGCAAGCGTCGTCGATTTTCCCGAACCCGTAGGTCCCGTTACCAAAATAAGTCCGTTCGGACGGTCCATAAGTCCGCGTATTACTTTGGGGAGTTTCAGGTCGTCGAAACTTTTTATATCCGTCGGAATTGAACGCAAAGCCGCCGCCACCGCGCCCTTTTGCAAATAAACGTTTGCGCGAAATCTCCCGACGTCTTTTACCGAAAAAGAAAAATCCACTTCTTTGTTTTGTTCAAACATTTTTCTTTGTTTTTCGTTCATAATGCTGTAAGACAACTGTTCGGTATTTTCTCTTGTAAGCCGTTCCACAGGCAGCGGAACAAGTTCGCCGTCGACGCGATACATAGGCGGAACGCCCACTGTTATATGCAAATCCGACGCCCTCATTTCAGCCGTTCTTTTAAGAAGTTCTTGAATTGTAGCCATACTAATTATCCTTTTTTGAGAGTTTTTTTGCCGATATTAAACCTAAAAATATAGTTTTTGCGTACATATATTAACGGAATTTTTTTGTTTTTTGCGGTTTTTTTACGGTTACGCCTCGTTTTTTTCCATAATATCTTTTGCCAACTCCGCCGCTTCTTCAAAATCGCTGTGCAAAAGATAATCGAATATTTCGTCTATCTTTCTCTTTGTCGCGGCTGTCCAAGGTATTTCTTTCAACTCCAAGATTGCCGCAGACGCCGCCTTTTCGTTGTATTGCTCGCAAGCGTCGTAAATAGTTTGTAGGTAGCGATTTAACACTTGCGTGTCTTCGTCTTGAACTTGCGGCGTTTCGTCGGATTCTTCTTCAATTTTTTCTATTATTGCTTTTATTTCGTCGGCAAGTTTTTGCGCGTTGTCGAAAATCGCCGCGTAATTTTGTTCTTTCGCCGCTTTTTCCATATTTGCCGCCTTTTTTGACAATTCGTTTTCGCCGATGTTTGCCAATGCGCTTTTCATAGTGTGCGCGTTTATGGCGAAAAGCCGCAAATCGTCTTCGTTAGCGGTTTTACTTGTAATATTTTTAAGAATAGTTTCCATAACTTTTACGGCTTTATGCGCGTCGCGACAGAAAAATTTTGTTAATAATTCGCTTGAATTTTGCGATATTTTAATTTCGTCCGGCTCGTTTGATTTTTGCCGACGCGCTACTTCCAAAACTTCGGGCGGCTGTTTGTCGCGAATGTATAAATTCAGTATCGCGTCGAGTTTGCGGACTTCAATCGGTTTCGATATAAAATCGTCGAATCCGTTTGAAATAAACATTGCCGCCTGCCCCGAAAGCGCGTTTGCGGTAAGCGCGACAATCGTTTCTTTGTAGCCGATTTCGCGGATTTTTTTTACGGTTTCAATTCCGTCCATTTTCGGCATCATGTGGTCCATAAAAATTATGTCGTAAGTTTTTCCCGCGCTAATTTTGTCTATTGCCTGAAAGCCGCTTGTCGCCGCGTCTATTTGCAAGCCGTATGGCATCATCAGTCCTTTGGCGACGTAAATATTCGTTTCGGCGTCGTCGACTATCAAAACGCTTCCGTAAGGCATATATTCGCGATTTATTTGCATTATTTTTTTTCGCGCTATGCCGTTAAATTGAAAGCGTTCAAGATTTTGCGCAGATTCTTTTCCCAAAATTTTTTCGTCTTCAATTTTTTGCGGAAGTCGGACGGTAAAAGTCGTTCCGACGTTTGGCTGACTTTCAACAAAAATTTCGCCGTTCATAATTTCTACAAGATTTCGCGTTATGCTCATTCCAAGTCCCGTTCCTTCTATTAAGCGGCTCGAAAACCGCGAATATTCAACGAATATTTTATCTATTTCGTCCGCCGTCATACCCGTTCCCGTGTCGCTAACTACAAAAATTAGCGTTATTTCGTCGTCTATTTTTCCTTTTTCGACGCAGATGGAAAGTTTAACTTCGCCTTCGTCTGTAAACTTAAAGGCGTTAGATAAAAGATTGTTCAAAATTTGTTTTATTCGCAATTTGTCGCCCAAAAGAACGCACGGAATATTTTCGTCTATCTTTAGCGAAAATTTTATCGGTTTGTTTCCGCGAGTAATATTTAAGTTTATCGCGTCGCAAATTAAACTTGCGACGTCGTATTTTTCGGGAACAATCTCTATTTTGCCCGCGTCTATTTTTGACAAATCCAAAATATCGTTTATAATTCCGAGTAATAAATCCGCCGAATTGTAAATTTTACTTATCGATTCTTTTACGTCCAAAGAAAGATTTTCGTCTTGCAATAAAATTTCCGCAATTCCCAAAATAACGTTCATCGGCGTTCTTATTTCGTGGCTCATCGCCGCCAAAAATTTGCTCTTTGCCTTGTTGCTTTCCTGCGCGATTTCTACTTTATGCCTTTCTTTTTGCACTTCTAAAAACTGCCGCAAATCCTTTATATACACGGCTATAATTTGTCCGTTGTTATAATTTACTCGCGTTAAGGTAATGTCGCAAAGTATAAATTCTCCGTTTGGAGTTTGATACGTCCATTCAAAATTATTGTGTCCCGTTTTGAAGGTTTTTTCAATATATTCTATGCGCAATTTTTTCGACGATTTTCCGTTTGGCTGCAATTCGGGGGAAAATTCCCGAAATTTCTCAAAAAATTCGCGTTTGTTTCGCATATTAAACATATTTAACGCTTCCAAATTGCAATCCATTACGGAAAAATCGCTGTCCAAAAGACAACACGCCAAAGGAGTCGAGTCAAACATTATGCGCATTCTTTCGTCCGCTTCGGCAAGTTTATGTTCTTTTTCTTTTATTTTTCGCATATCGTATTTATAAGCCGCCAAAATATATTTTTTGTCGTGTTTCATTCGTTTTAAAATTATATCGCAGGGAAGCGGCTCGCCGTTTGGACTCTGATGCGTCCATTCAAATCTTAACGGAATGCCGTTTGCAAATACGTTGTCCATATTTTCCTTAAACATATCTTTGGACAATTTTCCGTTCGGCTGATATTCGGGCGAAAGTTCAAAAAATCTTTTTTGGCATTCCTGCTTGCTCGACACGCCGTACAAAATCAATTCTTCCGCGTTGCAGGCGATAATATTGTGATTTTTATCCCACAAACAGCACGCAATCGGTATGGAATTAAACATCATTCCCGAATATTGGTCGGCTTTGTTTTTTGAAACGGAAATATTTATTAAAATAACGCTTAAAGCCGCCGACGCGATAAAACTGAAAAAAGAGATAAAAATCGCCAAATTTCTTACGCTTTCGTAATATTCGTCGCTTGGAGTTAAAACGCCTATGAGCCATCCGTTGTCGAGCGTCTTAAAAAAAGCAATAGCCGCGTTTCCTTTGTAGTCAAGCGTTTTGCGTTCAAAAACGTATCCAAATTGAATTATTTCGTTTTTAATTTCTTCGCCGTCGGTAATTTGGTCTATTTGCGTTTGCAAACGCTTTGAATCGGGATGAACGATTATCGAAAAATCCTCGTTAAAAATTATTGCGTAACTGTTTTTGGAAAGTTGCGCGTCGACGGTTTCCCGCGCTATTCTTTCTATCGGCAAACTTATGCTTAACGCGGCGAGCGGTTTTTTTTCTTCGTTAAAAATGCAAACCGCGTAAGATACCACAAAAAATCCATACGTATCCATATACGGTTTTGTAAGCGCAATTTCGCCGTTTGCCTCGACCGCCGATTTATACCATTCGCTTTCGGTAACGGTGTTATTTCGTGCGGGACTCCAAATTTCGCCGTCTATAAAAGCGTCTTCAAATATTTCAAAATATCCTTGCAAATTAAAAAAAAACGACGAATTTTTTGGATTTTTTATAATATCTTCATTTACGCTTTTTAGAAAACCGCGCACTTTTTTTTCGCCGTCTTCTTCCAAAATTAAAGTTTGCACGGATTGAGAAACCGCGCTTAAAAGCGTCGACATTTCAAATAAATTATTAGAAAGAGTCGTTTGCGTGTTTGTCAGTATGCGTTGAACGTCGTTGTATAAGTGCCTGCGTTCTATTTTTTTCATATAAAAAAAGCACGAAACGGACAAAATACTAAACGTTAAAAAAATTAGTCCCGCCAAAATATAATGCCGCGACATCGGTTGAACTCTTATTTTCAGGGTATCGTCGCCTAACGGGTTAATCTCCATTCTCTTCTCCGAGTATTTTTGCGACGCTTATTTCGTAAAATTTTCCTTCTATTTCCTTAAACAATTCCACAAGTTTCGGGTCAAATTGTCTTCCCGAATCGTTTACAATTATTTCTACCGCTTTTTCGTGCGAAAACGCTTTTTTGTAAGGTCTGTCGGAAACAAGCGCGTCATAAACGTCGGCGATAGCCATAATTCTGCCTTCAAGCGGAATATTTTCGCCCGCAAGTCCGCGTGGATAGCCGCTTCCGTCCCAACGTTCGTGATGATAACTCGCAAACGCCCGCGCAAAACGCAAAAATTCTACGTTTCCCGTTTTTGATGCGATTTGGTCAATTATGTGTTCGCCTTCTACGACGTGTTCTTTTATTTTTGTAAATTCGTCGTCGGATAATTTGCCGGGTTTGTTCAAAATTAAATCGGAAATTGCAATTTTTCCTATATCGTGAAGCCGAGCGGAAGCGCAAACGACGTCGATATTCCAATTTCTTCTCATTTTTTGCAATTCTTCTTTGTATATGCCTCTTTGTACCATTTCGTTGAGCAAAAGTTTTACGTAAGAAGACGTTCTTTCGATGTGTCCGCCAGTGGTTTCGTCGCGATTTTCTACGACGTCCGCCAAAACCGAAACTATTCCGTTTTGCAATTTTTCTATGTGTTCCGTGCGCATTTTTATAAGTTCGGTAACGTTTAAGTGGCTTTCTATGCGATTTATGAGCGATAATTTTGAAAACGGCTTTGTAACGAAATCTATTGCGCCGAGTTGAAAGCCGCGCGCTTCAATGTTTTCGTCGACCGTTCCCGTCAAAAATATAACGGGGATTCTTGATGTTTTTTCGTCGCCTTTTAGTTGTTCTATTACCTTAAAACCGTCCATTTCGGGCATTTCTATGTCGAGCAAAATCAGGTCGGGCGTAACTTTTTCCAAAAGGGAAAACATTTTCGCGGCGGAAAGCATTGTAAAAACGCGATAATGCTCTTCAAGCACCTGCTTTCCGTTGACTAAACTTATGTCGCTGTCGTCCACAATAAAAATCGTTTTCATAATAAACGGTCGCTCCTTATCTTTCGACGTTATAATAACGTTTAAAGTAATAAAAATAATATGTTGCAAAGCGTAAAAATGAAATATTTGTTGAAATTATTGTTTTTACTTTAAAAAGTCGCTTGCTTTATAATTTCTCAAGTAATTTATCGGTTAATTTTTCATTTTCATAAATATTTTAAATAAATATTTCGTTCGCATACAAATTTTTTCGTTAAAGTATTTACTTTTTCTGCCGATATACAAAACAGGAGGATTTTTTCAAGGAGGAAAATATGGATGGAATTTCACTCGGAGGCGAAGTTTTAGGCGCGGTAAATATAGCGATGTTAAGAAAAACGCAGGATTTTGCGGCGCAACAAGTATTAGATTTAGTTCAGTCGTTGCCGCAATCGCCAAGCGGAGCGGGAATCGGCGCAAACATAGACGTTACAAGATAAAACAACTCGGCGGATAGAAATGTCCGCCGATATTTACATTTTTTAATATTTTTTGTTTTCGCTTCATATCATAATTCTTTCGCAATGTTTTTTCTAATCAAACAATATACTATCCGCCGTTGCCAAAAATCAATAAAGAAAAATAAAAAATTACATTTTTAGCCCTTGACAGAGTTTCTTCATAAATATTATTTTAGCAGCACGACAAATGTAGAATTGTTGGGTTTGTTCTCAATAATTCGTTAGTTCTTTACTAATTCCATATTGCGCACGTTGCGGTAAAACTGCCATTGGTTGTTCTACCTACCGTAACGTACCGTATTTATTTTAATAGTAAAGAACGTGCTATATTCTACATTTGTCGTAAAACGTATAATTATGGGTAGGACAGCCATATCTGTTTTTTCTCGGACGTTGCTTCCTTCATAATATACAATTATTAACTTTTTTACGGGAGGTTGGTTTATGGCAGAAAAGGCAGTATCTTTTCAAATCAAAAAATTGGCGGCAATTCGAGCGATTGCTATGATGTTTATGTGCGTTGCGTTGTTTTTTACCGCGTGTAGTTTTTTTGGAGAAGACGAAGACCCTGACGATAACGGGAGTGTTGACGGCGGAAATAACAACGGTAACAACAACGGCGGTAGCCAAAGCAACAAAGTTAGCGGTTTAACGGCGGTAGGCAGTTCGTCAAGCAGTATTACTGTCAGTTGGAAACCCGTAGCCAACGCCCCTGGTTATGAAATTTATATTAGCGAAACTTCTTCTGATCCTTATACTAGGATAGGTGGTACGTGGTCGAATATTTTATCATATGAGAGCCGTGGTTTAGCAGATGCTACGACGTACTATTACAAGGTGAAAACTGACAATGGGTCTCTATCAGAGCCGGTTTCCGCAACTACGTTATTGAAAGCCCCTTCTGGTGTAAAAGCGGAATCCCTTACTTCTAGCAGTATAACTATAACTTGGAATAATTTTGCGAACGCGACGGGTTATCGTATTTATAAGAGCGAAAGATCTTCTTCTTACGATACTTACACCGAAATTGGCACTTCGACGACAAACACATATACCGATACGGGATTGCCGTTCAATACTACTTATTTTTACAAAGTATCAGCGCGTAATGATGCTTTGGAGGGAGACCAATCAAGTTACGTTAATACGACTGTGTTATTGCACGCTCCTGTAAATGTAACGGCTGTGGGCAGTTCGTCAAGCAGTATAATTATCAGTTGGGATGCCGTAATGGGAGCCAATTCCTACAACGTTTACATTAGCGAAAGTTCTTCCGGGCTTTATACTAAACTTGGCAACACAAATTCGTTGTCATACACGAGTAGCAAATTAGCAACCGCTACGACGTATTATTACAAGGTGGAAGCTTTAACAGGTTCCTATGGTTCCGGCACAGGCGGACAACTATCTGAACCGGTTCCCGGAACCACAAATTAGAAAACTTTTGCCGAATTTAATCTTTTTTCGGAGGCGGGAATTGCAGAATTTCCGCTTCTTTTTCGTTTGAACCGTCTTCAACGAAATCGCTAATTGCGACAATTTTCATTTCGGATTTTCTGTCAAAACTTTGAAAATACCCCTTTGCGATATGCGGCGGCTGCAAACGAATCGATGCGGGTCGGGGAGGAAACGAATCGAACGAAACGTATTTCATAGTTATCCATTTTCCGTACGGTTTTTCGTCGGAATCGACGGTATAATCCGAAATCATACCGTAACATACAAGCCGCCATTCCTTTTTTTTCGCCGAAATCGGACGAATAAGTAGCGCAAATGCGTCTTTGCGAGCGGGAATAACGCCGCATTCGTCTTCTTGAATATACCTTAACGCCAATTCGCGAATTTCTTCAATACTTATAGATTCTTCCATATTTTTCTTCTTTTTTTCGTTTTTTTGGGGTAAATATAATTTATTTTCACACATAAAATAAGGAAAAAAAATGTTAAAATCGCTTTTAATACTCTTCGCGTATTTAATTACAGGTTTAATTTATTTACTTTTCATAGTCCCGATTTCTTTATGTTTTCTGCCTTTGAAAAAACATAAAAACGTCTTTTCAAAATTTTTATGCGGATATATGAAATGGGCGGTACGCGATATGTTGAAATTCTTTAACGTCCTCGAAGTAGGAGAAATAACGGGTTTAGAAAATATTCAAAAAAACGCAATAATAATTGCAAATCACCAAAGTTTTTTGGACGGATTTATTATTATGGGACATATTCCAAGCGTTCCGTTGGTAAAATCGTCTTATAAATTTAATCCGCTTTTTGCTTGGATATCTGCGCTTTTTAATTTTGTGGAAATTTCATATACTCCGAACGGAATAACGAAAGCGGACGAAAAAATTCGCGAATTTCTTAAAAACGGGGAATCGATGTTAATTCTTCCCGAAGGAACGCGAAGTTTGGACGGCAAAATTAAAAAGTTTAATTCGCTCGCTTTCAAAATTTCAAAGGAAATGAATATTGTCATACTTCCGATAGTTTTGCATTATTCAAAACCGATTATGAGCAAGAGTTGCGAAAGTTTTATTTTTCGCAAAAAAATTTGCGTTAAAATTCGTATTTTGGAAGCGATAATTCCGCAAGAAAACGAAAATACGGCGGGATTGCTTAACAAGTCGCGGGAAGCCGTTGAGAAATCTTATCTACAATTATGCGAATCGCCTCTTTGACGGAAACGTTTTTTATTGTGCAGCCCGCCGCGAATTTATGCCCGCCGCCGATTTCGCATTGTTCCGCAATTTCGCCGACGTCTACGTTTCCTGCCGAACGAAGCGAAATGCGCACTTCTTTATCGTCGTATTTTACGAAAACTCCGACTTCCACGTTTTCGCAATTCATCGCCAAATTCGACATTCCTTCCGTCGCCGAACTGTCTTCGCCGTATTCCGAAAGTAAATTTTTCGGCATAGAAATTACGCTTATTTTGTCGTGCGCGTAAAATTCTAAAGTTTCCCAAATTTTTGCGCGGATTTTTAACGCCGCAAGCGAATTTTGCGCAAATAATTTTTTGAAAAGAAACGCGTTGTTCGCGCCGCGTTTTACCAAATCGTTTGCTACCAAATAAAGCGAGCCGTCGTCGTTGTTAAACTGAAAACCGCTTGTGTCGGTCAATATTCCCGCAAAAAGACAGTTTGCCATATCGGCGTCTATTTTTATGTTATTTTCAACAAAAAACTCATATATTATCCGACAAGTCGCCGCCGATTTTACGTCCACGCAATTAACGTCGCCAAATTCCATATTGTCGCGATGATGGTCTATATTTACGATTTTCGGAGCGAATTTGTTTATATTTTCTATGGCGGGTCTCTGCAAATTTGAACAATCCATAAGCGTTAAAACGTCAAATTTTTCATTTCCCAAAACGTCTCTTATTACTCCGCAATTCGGGAGAAATCTAAATTTTTGCGGCGGTTTATCTTTATTGTAAATCGCGACGTTTTTACCGATATTTTTTAGATATTTATAAAACGCCAACTGCGAACCGATACTGTCGCCGTCGGGACTTTCGTGAGCGCAAATTAAAAATTTGTCGTTTTTTGCTATGGTTTTTAGTAAATCATTCCAAATCATTTTTTACGTTCTCCAAAATTTCGTCTATTTTGTTTCGGTTTTCAAACGATTTGTCCAATTTGAAAAAAAGTTTAGGAAAATGTTTAATTTTCACTCTTTTCGCCGCCGTCGATTGAATAAATCCCGCCGCTTTATTTAAAACTTTCAACGCTTCGTTTTGTTCTTTTTCGTCCGCCAAAACGGAAACGAAAACCGTAGCGTTTCGGTTGTCTTTCGCCAAATTTACGTTAGGCACAATTATCGTTTTCGCAAGACGCGGGTCGTTCATTTCGTTCGTTATAACCCACAAAATCTCACGTTTCAAATTTTCGCTCACTCGCTCGCCGTACCACGAATTTTCGGGCATTTTAACGCTCCAAACTTTTGCGTTTAATTTCCACTTCTTTATACACTTCGATTCGGTCGCCGATTTTATAATCCGATACTTTTGCAAGCGTAAGTCCGCAGTCAAATCCCGTCGCGACTTCTTTTACTTGGTCTTTGAATCTTTGAAGCGTGTCTATTTTCGTATCGGCAATTTCTATGTCGTCGCGAATAAGCCGCGCTGAAGCGTGCCGCTCTACTTTTCCGTCGATAACGTAGCATCCGGGAACCAAACCGATTTTTGGAATTTTAAATAATTCGCGAATTTCCACCTGACCTATAACTTCTTCTTTTATGTCGGGGGCAAGCATTCCAATCATAGCCGCTTTTACTTGGTCAATCGCCTCGTAAATAATTCTGAACGTTTTGATTTCTATTCCCGCGTCCGCCGCGCTCGATTTAATTTTCGGATTCGGATTTATATGAAATCCTATAATAATCGCTCCCGAAGCGTGCGCTAACATAATATCCGTTTCCTTTATTCCGCCGACGCCTTTAAGAATTATATTTACCTTAATTTCGTCTGTGGATAATTTTTGCAATTCGCCCGCAAGCGCTTCTACCGAGCCGTCTACGTCGCCGCGAACGATAAGGTTTATCGCGAGCATTCTTCCGTCTTTTATTTTCTGCGAAAGGTTAGCCAAAGAAACGACGCTTTGCATACTGCGAAGTTCGCGTTCCTTTTCGGCGAGTCGTCTTTTTGCGGCGATTTCGCGCGCTTCTTTTTCGGTTTTGCAAACTCTAAAATTATCGCCCGCCTGCGGAGTTCCCGAAAGTCCTAAAATTATCGCGGGGTGTCCGGGCAAAACTTCCTTGATTTTATGTCCGTATTCGTTAAGCATTTCACGCACTTTTCCGCTATAAACTCCCGTATAAAAAACGTCGCCTTTGCGCAAAGTTCCCGATTGAATAAGAACCGTCGCAAGCGCGCCTTTTCCTTTGTCAAGTTCCGATTCTATTACCACGCCTTTTGCGGCTCCTTCGAGCGGCGATTTTAGTTCCAACATTCCCGTTTCCAAAGCCAAAAGTTCAAGCAAATCGTCGACTCCCGTGCCTTTTTTCGCCGAAATTTCTACGCTTTGCACTTTTCCGCCGTAAGATTCTACCAAAACGCCGTAATTCGCAAGTTCTCCCTTTATTTTATCGGGATTTGCGGTAGGAAGGTCAATTTTATTTATCGCCACGACAATAGGAACTCCCGCCGCTTTCGCGTGGTCAATCGCCTCTTTTGTCTGCGGCATTACGCTGGAATCCGCCGCGACTACAAGCACGACCACGTCGGTAATTTGCGAACCGCGCGCGCGCATCGCCGCAAACGCTTCGTGTCCGGGAGTGTCCAAAAACGTTACCGCCCCCTGTTTTGTCTGAACCGAATAAGCCGCAATATGCTGCGTAATTCCGCCCATTTCAAACGAAACGACGTTTGTTCGGCGAATATAGTCCAAAAGCGAAGTTTTTCCGTGGTCGACGTGTCCCATAATCGTTACGACGGGCGGACGAGGAAATAATTCGTGTTTATTTTCTTCTTCGGCTTCGGATTCCTGCTCTTCAAATTCTTCTAAAAGTTGCGCTTGAAATCCAAATTCTTCCGCGAGAAGTTGAATTGTAGAAAAATCGATTCGCTGATTTATCGTAACGAAAAGCCCCAAATCCATACATTTTGAAATGACGCTCGGAATATCTTCTTCGACCATTTTCGCAAATTCCGAAACCGAAATAAATTCGCTAACCTGAATAATGTTGTTTTCTTCTTCTTCGCCGCTTTCTTCGCTTTTTTCTTTTTTGTATTTTTTCTTTGCATTTCCGCCGCCGATTTGAGTCATAGTTTTGCGGACGTTCGCTTTCATTTCAAACTCTTCTTCGCGATGTTTTTCAACTCTGTCTTTTACCGAGCGTTTTTTGCCTTTTTTCTTTTTTGCGTTAGGGTCTTCGTTTTTTTGCAAAACCGCCTGTTTATCGGCTAATTCTTTTGCAAGCGCAGAATCGATAACATTGCTCGAATCGCTTTTTTCGCGATAGCCATCGTTTCTGTCTCTGCCGTCGCGATTATAGAAATCTCCTCTATGCTGTCTGTTGTCGCGGTTGTCGCGATTATCGCGATTGTCTCTGCCGTCGCGGTTGTCGCGATGTTGCCTGTTGTCTCCTCTATTATCGCGATTGTACCCGCCGCTGTTATATCCGCCGCCGCTGTTGTTTCTGTTATCTCTGTTATCTCTATTATTTCCACCGGAATTGTTGTTTCTATTGTCGCGGTTGTCGCGGTTGTCGCGATTATCGCGGTTGTTTCCTCCCGAATAACCGCCGCGCTGACCGTCGCCGCTTCGTTGTCCGTCGTTTGAACGATTGCGAAAATCCCTTTGTCCGCTATGTTGTCCACCCTGTTGTCCGCCCGACGAATGCTGACGTTGATTGCCGTTATTTCCTCCGTCTCTGTTTTGGCGATTATCGCGGTTGTCTCTATTGTCGCGATTATTTCCTCCGCCTCGCTGACCGTCGTTAGGACGGTTGTCGCGATTATCCCGATGTTGCCCCCCGCGATTGTGCCGATTTCGTTGCCCGTCCTGACGTTGCCCGTCCTGATTACGCTGTCCGTCTTGATTGCTACGTTGCCCGTCTCTGCGTTCGCCGCGTTCTCCCGAACCTCTTTCGCTTCTGTTGCCGTCGTGCTGACGTTGCCCGTCAAAATTTCCGCGATTCCCGCGGTCGCCTCTTTCGCCGCGTTCTCTGTGTTCGCCGCGGTCGCCTCTTTCGCCACGGTCTCCGCGTTCGCCTCTGTTGTGCGAACGGGAATCGGATTTTTGTCTCGAATTGCCGTCGGAATTTCTGTTGTTATTGTTGTTTCCCGATTGCCTTTGACGTCTGTTTTCGTCGTTTGCGTGCGCGGAGTTTCCAGAATGATTTGGCGCGGAAGTAGCGTTTTCGCCGCCGTCCGCGTTTGTCGGCGGTATATACGCTCTTCTTTTTTCGGCGCGGCTTCCTATGGTCGCGGTCGCGAATTTTTGCTTCGCCATTTCCGCGCCTTCCTTCATCTTTTCCGAAATTTGCTGTTTTATCGATTCGTCGATAGTCGAATTGTGCGCTTTAATTTCGGCGTGTCCGAGTTTATGCAGCACGGATATAACGGCGTCGGTATGAAGTCCCATATCTTTTGCCAATTGCGAAATTTTTACAATTGCCATATAAATTTTGTCCTTTTTTTATTTTTCCAAATCGTTTAACGCCTGCGACGCGCCTTTTTCCACGAGTTGCGTACCTACGGACTCTTCTGCGTTTTCTTCTTTGCCGAGTTCGTGAACGTCGTCGTCGCCAATCTCTTCGTTGAAAATAACATTGTCGGCGTCTGCTATTTTTACTCCTTCGCCCTTTGGCGATAGGATTTTGGCTCTTTCTTCTTCGCTCAAATCGTCAAATTCGTCTTCTCCGTAAATAAGAACTTCCTTGTCCAAAAATCTGCTCGTAAGTTTTATGTTTGAGCCGTCTTTTCCTATCGCTTTGGCAAGTTCTTCGTCGGGAACAACAATAACGACTTTTTTTGCGTCCACAGGAATTACGTTTGAAACCTTTGCCGAAGCGAGCGCTCTTTTTGCCAAAGTAACCGCGTCGTCGGACCAAACAAAAACGTCTATTCTTTCGTTGGAAAGTTCGCGCACAATAGTTTGAATTCTACTTCCGCGCATTCCCAAACACGCGCCGACGGGGTCTACGCGATTGTCTTTTGTTTCGAGCGCGACTTTTGCCCGATAGCCCGGATTTCTTTCTACTTTTACGATATGAACGACTTTTTGAAAAATCTCTGGAACTTCCACTTCCAAAAGGCGTTGCAAAAATACGGGTGAAGTTCTCGAAAGGATAACCTGCGCGCCTTTCGGCGTGTCTTTTACTTCGGAAATTATGCCTTTTACGCGGTCTCCCTGCGCGTATCTGTCGCCTTTTATTTGCTGATTTCTCGGAAGCGTCGCGTCGGTTTTGCCCAAATCTATTATAACGTTGCCTTTTTCCAAATGGCGCACGTCGCCCGAAGTCAATTCGCCCACTCTTTCGGAGAAATCGGCTTTAATTTTTTCGCGTTCGTGGTCTTTTATTCTTTGCGAAAGAAGTTGTTTTGTGTGCAACATCGCCATTCGTCCGAACTTGCTTACGTCCAAATTTTCTTCAAGAATTATTTGATAACCCACTTCAATTTCTTCGTCTCCGTATCCGTATTCTTCTCTCGCTTCTTCTTCTCTGGCTTCGCTTACGGTAATTTGAGTGTATGGATTTTCCATTTCGTCGTCGGCGACTACGGTAAGATATGAGTACGCGGCAATTTCTCCCGTATTTTTGTTGATTTTTACCGAAACATCGGGCTTGTCGGCAAGCGATTTTTGCGCCGCCGCCGCCAATGATTCTTCAAGCAGTTCCAATACCTGATCCAAACTCGCGCCCTTTTCGGGGTTAAACGCCTTTGAATCTTTTGCCAACTCCGCCAAAAACAGCGCAAGTTCGTTGCCTTTTTTAAGTTCTTTGTCTTTCTTTGCCAAAACACGCTCCTCTTTTTATAAATTTATTACTAATTTTCCGCTTAATATAGAAGAAAATTCTATTTCTTCACCGTTTTCAAACGCAAGTTTTTTTTCGTTTGCCGTTTTCAAAACGCCCGATTTTTTTCGCAAATTATTGTCTTCGTTTTTGTATCTGACGCTTATTTCTTTGCCGATTACCCGCTCAAAATCCTTTACGCTAACGAGCGTTCTCGTAACTCCCGGCGACGAAACTTCAAGCGTATACGCGCCTTTCGAGAAATCTATCAAATCCAAATAATCCGAAACGTTTCTGCTAATATTCGCGCATTCGTCGAGCGTAATTCCCGTTTTCGTATCGGCGAAAATTCGCAAGGTTGTCGTTTTGCCGCAAAGAAAAAATTTTACTTCGTAAAGTTCTGCATTTAAACTTTCTACAATTTTTTCAATTTCGCAAATTATTTTTTCGTCAAGTTTCATTTTTATTCCGATACAAAAAAAATCGGGCATTCCTACCCGACCGCTTAATTTCGCGACATAAAATAATAATTTGCGCAACTATTTGTCAAAGAAATTTCGCAAAAAAGTTAAATTCCCGCGTTTTTTTCGACATTTTTATATTTTTTCACTGCCAAAATAGTATATTTATTGTAATTAAAAGAACAAAAACACTTTTTACGGAGTATTAAAATGACGAGAGAAGAGCAAAACGTCTTTTTTAACGAAGAATACGCCGAAGCAATTCGTTATATGGATAACGCCAAAGAAACGTTGGAAAAAGCAAAAAAAAACGGGAATTATTATACTGACCAAAAATACGTTCAAACGGCTTGCGGAACTGCATATAACGGAGTATTGCGCGCTCTTGACGCGTGGTTTGTTATAAAAGGAATACCGAAACCCAACAAAAAACAACGAAAATCTATAGATTATTATACTTTAAATATTTCGCAAATAGACAAAAAAATGCTAAATTGTCTTCGCAACGCTTACAACGTTTTGCATTTGGACGGATATTACGACGGCATAACAAACGTAAAAGTGATAAATGCGGGATTTGAAGTCGCATACGAAATAATTGACAAAATAAAGCCCGAAAATCCCACGGAAGTTAAAGAAAGCAGAGCGAACGCCGCAAAAAGAATGTTTGATAAATTGCAAATTTTAATTGCGGTTATGTTTAGATAAAAAACAAAAAAAATAAAAATATTTACAAAATTTAATTTTTTTACTTTACCCCTTGCGTTTGATTTTACGCAAATATTATATTTACCCCGAAAATTGACCAAAAAATTTAAAAATAGGCAAAACAGAATGAAAGTAAAAAAGGTTGTTTCCGACAAAATTTGCAAAATTGA
>WRFX01000006.1 GCA_009787445.1 Chitinivibrionia bacterium
GGGGGGTAATGTTTCCAATAATACCTTGCGGTTTTTCGGCGGAAAACGACATATCGGATATCCGTTTATCAGGTCAATATCGCTTGAAATTCTTTCCGATAACCGCGAAAAAATTTTGGAATCAATAGACAATTTGAGCGTTTTTATCGGGAACAAATGTTTTTATTTTTCCACGTCTGATTTGAACAACTTATATCAAAAAAATTCGACAAAATTTTCGACAAGTAATTATACGCTTAAATTGCCCGATATACAATACGCAAAAACGACGCAAAGATTTATAAAACAGGAAGTTGTAAATTATGCGGGCAATGATATTTTTATCGTTAATTCAATTTTTTGGATGGTAAAAAATCCGTTCGATTTTGCGCTTACATACGCATTTTTAATCGCTTTGTTTATTGCCGCAAGAAAAAAACTTTTCACAATTATAAATAGTATATCTTCACAAAATAAAATAATAGCGGCGTTATCGATAATTATCGCTTTCGGGTTATTAGTTCGTTTGACGGGAATATCTCAAACTTCGATATGGATAGACGAACTTTATTCTCTGACTCGCGCTTCAAATCCGCAATTACCGTTTGCCGCGGTTTTCGGCGATCCCGGCAATCCGCCTTTGTATTATGTTTTGTTACGGCTTTGGATGCTTTTGTTCGGTTATACCGAAATTTCCGCGCGAATTTTTTCCGTAATTTGCGGAACGCTCGCAATAATAACGACATATATTTTGTTGAAAACTTTTTCCGATAAAAAAACCGCGCTTTTTGCGGCGTTGCTGACCGCTTTTTGCGGCTACCATATAGGACAATCGCAGGAAATACGCGGATATGTTTTAGAAATAATGTTGATTCCGTTTACCGTTGCGGCATTCTTAAAATTCGTTCAAAATCCTTATCGCGTAAAATATGTAATTTTATCTTCAATTACAAGCGCGATGCTGGCTAACACGCATTATTACGGCGCAATATTCGTTTTTGTTCAGGCGATATATTTTATTGTAAAAACAGTTAAAAACAAGAATACGGATTTAAAGAATCTTATTCGTAATTTTTTAATTTTTGACGCGATTGTTTTACTGTCTTTTATGCCGTATTTTGTGTCAATTTCAATAGACAAAACGGTTTTCGACGAACAATTTAACGATTGGATACGAAAGCCGGGACTTGTATTTTCTCTTTTAGCGTTAATTTTTCCGTTGCTGGCTGCGTCATTTTTTCGTTTCCGACAAAATTTGCGTAATTTTTTCTCTAAAAACGAAACCGAACTTTTGAATTTTATCGTTTTTACGATAGTAATCGGCTACGAAACGGTTTTTGCAATTTCGCTGTTTCGTCCGATTCTAACCGAACGTTATTTGGTTATCGGATTGCCGTTGTTTATCTGCGTAATATCGATATTTGTTTCGGGATTGTTAAGAGAAAAGAGAACTTCGGCGTTTGGAATTTTATTTGGATATACGGCGTTCTTATATTTTTTGAATACGGAATATCCGCTTAAAAGACCTCTTTACAAAGAATCGTTTTCGTACATAAAACAGGATATGCAAAATCATAAGAGTGAATTTTCGATTTTTACGGACGTTGATATAGTCGATTACAACGATTTTTTACAACTTATAAATGAGAAACCGTTTCCGATTTATGATAAAAATAAGGAATGCGACATAATTTACGTTCCGCTAAAGCCCTACAAAAATTATTACCGATTTTTCGCCAAAAACGACTTTTCTACGGAAAATATGCTTATTATCCGCGTCAACGAAGATGGAATTATATATAAAAAATACAAGTTATAAAAAAAACCGCAATTTTATGCAAACGCAAAAAGTATTTTTGTTATGGAGGATTTAAGTTAAATGAGAAAAATAGCAATAATACTTTTGATAATCGTTTCGATAATTCCTGCGAAAACGCATTGGACGTCGACTCGTTTTGTTCCGACTGCCGATTTTTTGGGCGCGGGAAAATTCGTTACGAATTATAATATTTTTCTAAACAACGAATTTAGCGACGATAAAGTATCGGGCTATTCAATAATGTCTGTGCAAATAGGCGCAAGCGAATGGGTGCAGGCGAGTTTGGGCTATGCGGGCGGCGTAAATTTCGGATTTAAGGGTCGCATTCTCGACGAATATACTAGTAGGTCGCCGTCGCTTGCCATCGGAATACGAAATATGTTTCACAACGAAACGCTTGCCAGAAGCCGACTTCAATCGGACGTGCGCGATTTGACAAGCGAATTTTACGCGGCGCTCGGCAAAGGAAGCGATTTGTTTGCGACTCGTTTTCACGCGGGACTTCTTTCGCTTCCAAACAGCGATAGGGACAGAATTAACGGATTTGCCGCCATAGAAAAATATTTCAGCGACGATTTCTTTTTGACTCTCGAAGGATTTACGCAGCAAAGAAAATTTTATTTGGCTATTACCGCAACTTTAAGATTTGCGGAGCGAAACAACGTAGAAATGTATATGTCGCTTTTGGATTTGGAGAGAATTTTCGCTACGAACAAACGCGATTTCGGCGTGTCGCTAACTCCAAGAAAAAGAGAAGATTGGGTAAAGCCGGGAATTATGGCTGGATTTTCAATTTCGATAGGCGCAAAACAACGCTGGATAGACGAAAGAGCGCAATTTAGAACGATAGAAGACAATTTTGCGCGACACGACACGCTTATAAAAACGCTTGCAAGACAAGTCGACACGCTTAAAAAATACGACGCAATGGTTACCGATTTACAGTCGCAAATCGATACGGTTAAATGGCAAATAGATTCGCTTAAAGTCGCGATAGGAATGATAGATACGCTTCCCGTACATTATTCCGAAGTTTATTCGCGGATAGTCGCTTATACGCGGGCGTTAACGGCGGAAAGATTTGACCCGATAGAAGTTCGCAGAATTTTGGACGAAATAAGAAAATACGGCGAAGACGGCGAAATTATTGTAGCCAAAGTCGCCAAAGAAGAAACGGAGAGATGGACGGTAAAAGTGCGCGCCGTTACGATTTTGGGAGAATTGAAATCCAAAGACAAAGTTGCAATGTTAGTCGATATGTTAGACGAAGCGACGGACAGCCGCTTGAAAGTTGAAATAATAACGACTTTGGGCAAAATAAACGACAGAATCGTTATGCCGAAAATAGAAGAATATGCGGATAGTTACGACGAAAATTTAAGAATAGCCGCAAGAGAAGTTTTGGAATTATGGACTAAAACCGACAAAACTAATAAATCTAACGTAAAAACAAAAGAAAATATACCACTTGACAAAGGCAATGATGTATTTTCTATTGAACCATTGGAAGAAATACAATAAAAATCAAAGGAGTATAAGAGAAAAAAGATGACTATAAAAGCGAACGAACTTTCAAAAGGAACGATTGTTATTCACGAAAACGCGCCCTGTCGCATAGTAGATATTAGCAGAACTATGACGGCGCGCGGCTCAAATTTTATTGCGACGACGCTTAAAAACATAATTAACGGACGTCAAGTTGAATATCGTTTCAGGACGGACGAAAAAGTTGAAACGGCATTCGTCGAAACCAAACAGTTTGAATATCTTTACGCGGACGGAAGCGATTACGTGTTTATGGACAGCGAATCATACGAGCAGATTACGCTGAACTCCGACGACGTAGGCGACGCGATAGGATATTTGCTTCCCAACGGTAATTGTCAAATTATGCTTTACGACGGCAAAGCGATAGGCGTACAACCGCCTTCTACCGTTCAATTAAAAGTTATTGAAACCGAGCCCGGAATTAAGGGCGCGACAATTTCGGGAAGCGTTACCAAACCTGCAAAATTAGAAACGGGCATCACGATTCAGGTGCCAATGTTTATAGAATCGGACGAAGTTATTATAGTAAATACGACGACAGGCGAATATTCGGGAAGAATAGGAAAATAATTAAAAAAAACCTTGTGGTGATAGGAGGAGAAAGCGTTATGGAAAACTTTAAAAGAGCATCGGGCTACGCAAACGTTTTGGCTATGATTATGGCTGGCGGCGAGGGGTCTCGCTTGTATCCGCTCACTCGCGATAGAGCGAAACCGGCGGTTATATTTGGCGGTAAATATCGAATTATCGACTTTGTTTTGAACAATTTCGTAAATTCAGGGATATTTAAGATAAAAGTACTTACGCAGTTCAAGGCGGACTCGCTTATTAAACATTTGTCAAGCGGTTGGCAGTTGTCAAGTATGCTTGGACAATATATCGACCCTGTTCCCGCGCAGATGAGAACGGGAAAAAATTGGTATCAGGGAACTGCGGACGCGATTTATCAGAATTTAAATTTGATTTACGACGAAAATCCCGATTTTGTTGCGATTTTCGGCGCAGACCACATTTACAAAATGGATATTTCGAGAATGCTAAATTATCACCGCAACAACGGAGCGGTGGCAACGGTCGCGGCAATTCCAAAACCGATAGAAGAAGCGTCGCAATTTGGCGTTATTCAAGTTGACCAGCACGGACAAATGATAGGTTTTGAAGAAAAACCCGAAAAACCAAAACCGATGCCGGGCAATTCAAAAATGGCTCTTTGTTCAATGGGAAATTACATTTTTAACACGGGCTTCTTAATAAGAAAACTCAACGAAGACGCGGAAGACACAAACTCTTCGCACGATTTCGGCAAAAACATTATTCCTTCCATTTATAAGGAATATCCCGTTTACGTTTACGATTTCTATACAAACGTAATTCCCGGCGAATCTCCGCAGCAATGTCAATATTGGGAAGACGTAGGAACGCTTGAAGCGTATTATCGCGCGAATATGACCTTGCACGACGTTGTTCCCGACATAAATTTGTATAACGAACACTGGTTGGTTAGAACGTCGTCCGAGCAGTCGGCGCCTGCAAAATTCGTGTTTGGAAGCGGAGATACGACAAAAGACAAGCGCGTCGGTTCGGCAATCGATTCAATAATTTGCGGCGGATGCATTATCAGCGGCGGCGAAGTAATTCGTTCGGTTCTTTCGCGAAACGTGAGAGTTCATAGTTTTGCAAAAGTTGAAGATTCCATAGTTTTCCCCGACGTTGATATCGGCGAAAAAGCGCAAATTCGTAAAGCGATTATCGACAAGGACGTTCATATCGCACCGGGAGAAAAAATTGGTTTCAACTTGGAAGAAGACAAAAAGAAATATTTTGTTTCGGACGAAGGAATCGTAGTAGTTACAAACCCAAGCAATCAGCGTTCATTGCGTTCAGAATAGTTTTTTATTGTTAAGCGGGGCGCAAAATATTTTGTCGCCTCGCTTTTTTGAAAATAAATAATATGGCAAAAAAACAAAAAGAACAGTCAAAAGCGGAAAAACTGTACTTTCGCGACGTCGGCAAGTATCGACTTCTCACGGAAGAAGAAGAACAAAAACTCGTAGAAGACGTTCACAACAAAGTTCCCGGCGCGGAAGATAAACTTATCACGGCGAATCTTCGTTTTGTCGCGAAAGAGGCGAGGCGGCACAAAATAACCGGCGGAATGTCGTTTTTGGAACTCGTAAACGAAGGAAATTTGGGACTTATTACGGCGGCGAAAAAATTCGATAAAAAACGAGACGTGAAATTTATATCTTACGCCGTTTGGTGGATAAGACAGTCCATACAAAAAGCGGTTTTCGACAGATTCGGTTTGATGCATATTCCCGTAAATAAAATTGCGTTGCTCAACAAATTTAGACAATCGCTCGATAAATTCGACGGCGATTTTGACAAAGCAATAGAATCGCCCGAATTTAAAAAATACAGAGACGATATTGTCGAAGTTATAGAAAAAAGCAAAAATACTTCGCTTGACCAGCCGATGTCGGGCGCAACCGACGAAGAAAGTTCGCAAACGCTTCTCGATACGATAGGAATAGACCCGTCGCAAAACGAAGAATTTCTTTTGAGCGAACTTCGAGAAGAAATAGAGAAAGTAATCCACGAATTGCCCATTCTTACCACGAATGAAGAAAATGTCGTAAGAATGTATTACGGAATAAATTTTTCATCGCCGAAAACCCTTGAAGAAATCGGCGCGGAATTGGGCGTTACCCGCGAAAAAGTTCGAGTTATGCGCGATAAAGCGTTGCGAAAACTTTACAAAGATTCCAATTCCCGCAACAGATTGAAAGTGTTTTTGGGATTTTCTACAAACGAAGAACAATATTTGTAATTCGGAAACTAATTTTTTATGAAAATTAAATGTTTTTTTGTATTTTTTTTATTTACGGCGGCGGCTTTCGCTTTAGAATCCGAATCCGACTTTGATATTAACGGATATATAAACGGAATATTCGACAACCTCGAAAACAAATATTCGCAGGAAGAATCTGGTACGATTTACGGCACAAATTCGAGTTTAACGTTTGGATATTTGCCCGATACAAACAGCGCGGTTTTTGTGGGAATAAACTATTCTCAAAAATTCGGCGACGACAATAAAGCGGATTTTTCGCCGCTTTTAGCGTATAAATTTGAAAACGAAACGAACAATTTTATTTTCGGAACCGAGCATCGCCTCACCATAATAAATTATCACGATTATGTTTTATCGCGTCGCTGGCAATACGAAAATCCCATTTTTCAGGGAACATATTTCAGTCAGGATTTTGAGTTTGTGAAATGGGCTATTTGGGCTGACTGGACGGGATTAAAAAGCAAAGACGTGCGAGAAGAATTTATTCACGGACACAATTTTTCGTATATTCTTAAATTCGCCGAAAGAAATTCCATCGATTTCGGCTGGCAATTTATATACAATCACATTGCGAGCAGAGACCGCGAATTTTACAACGATTCGGTCGAAGACATAGGCGCGCTCGTCGCAAATATTATATATTGTTTGGACGGATTTGTCCATCCGAAATTTCACGCGATTAAAACGGGCGTTCGCGGAATGCTTACTTACGACAGGCAAAGAGATAAATCGGACGATTACGACACGGCTTTTGGAATTGAAGGTTTTGCGGGAGTCGAATTAGGAATTTTTGAACTCTCGTACAGTCAATATTTTAAGATTTATAGAAATGCGCCTTACGAATATAACTTAAAAACAAGCGACGACAGATTTTTGGAAGATTTTGGACAAGCGGACATAAACGTCTGCTTTTTGGATAACAAATATGCGAAAATAAGTTTTACTCTTTCGTTTATAGCGACGGATAGCGGCGTAAATCATCGTCAAACGATGCAGGTCGTCGCTCCCAACAGAGCGCACGAAATAAAGAAATACAAGCGCTATGACGAATGAAAAAATAGCGTTTTTTCTTCGTATGGTAAAGTTCGGCATCGTCGGAACGAGCGGAATATTCGTTAATCAGTGCGTTTTGGTTTTGTGCGTAAAAATATTTAATATTGATTATAAAATCGGCTCGCTTATGGCGATAGAAACCGCAATAATAACAAATTTTCTTTTGAATTACAACTTGACTTTCGGCGACAGAAAACGCAAAGACGTTAAAAGCAAAGCGGCGGCGTTTCTAAAATTTAACGCGACGTCGTTTGCGACGGCGTTTTTGTTAAATTGGGGAACTTTGGTGTTTTTAACCGAAGTCGCGCATATAAAATATTGGATATCAAACCTCGCGGGAATATTCGTTGCCGCCGCAGTAAATTTCTGCGTCAGCAACTTTTGGGTATTTAAGAAAAATTAAAATTTAAAGGAAACGCCGATTGCCCAGTCGTAACTACAAAATTCCGACCAAAGCGAAATATTTTCTTTGAAATACCAGCGAATTCCCGTAACAAACCAAGAAACCACAGGTAAATCAAAATAAGGGTCGTCAGGATTATTTTGTTTATTCGGGTCGTTGCCATCCAAAGATATTACTGATAATCCGATTTTAATTCCTGCATACGGGTCTATGTGTTTTGCCGCTTTTGCCTGTCCTTTAAGCGACGGCATTCCAAGCGGATGGTATGCGAATCTGAAACTTGAAGAAACGCCGCGTTTCGTGTATTCCGGACCCGGAACGGTTCTAATATAATTATCCAACCAAAGTCGCGCTTCCGCACCGAAAGAAAACATCCCGCCGAACGCTCCTCTATCCCAAACAATCGGAACGCCAAAGCCGCTTCCGTTCCAGTATCCCGCCAAAAAACCGACGGCAAATTCGTTGTCGCCTTCTTTAAATCCCAAAATACCGCCGCTGTTTTTAAGTTCCGTTTCAGCAAATAAAACAGAAGATACGATAAGCGTTAAAGTTAAAACTTTTATAAATTTCATTTGAAAATACTCCTTTTTTTGTTAATTTTCTTGTTGAAAATACTATATTTCCATTTGTAGAGTGCGCATATCTATTAAATTAAGATGATTTTCAACGTAAAAAGAGATTTTAATTGCTAAAATCACTTAAACTTTCCCCCGAAACGACTCGCGGATTTTTGCCCAAATCTTTTGTAAGCGAAACGTTTAAAAATCCGTTTTCTTCAAATATTTCAGGAACGCTTTCGCCTTGATTAAAGCCGATTTCCACATAAATTCGTCCGCCTAATTTAAGAAAAATTTTTGCGTTTTTTGCAAGATAATCGTAAAAGAAAAGTCCGTTTTCGCCGCCGTCAAGAGCGATTGTCGGTTCAAAATTTTTTACGCTTACGTCGAGAGTTTTTATCGTTTTACTTTCAATATACGGCGGATTCGATACTATAATATCAAATTGATTTTCGGGAGAAATTGCGCAAAATTTGTCGGAATTTACAAGCAGTATTTTGCTTTGGCAGTTTTTTTTTGCGACAAAAAGCGCGTTTTGCGAAATATCAACCGAAACGATATTCCAATTTTGACGTTCGTTTTGCAAAGTTTCGCAAATAATTCCGCTTCCCGTTCCGAGTTCAAGAATATTTTTTTCTTCGTCGTTTTCATTTTTTAGAATTGTTTCAATCAAAATTTCGGTATCAAAGCGAGGAATAAGTACGTTTTCGTTCACAAAAAATTCTTTTTCGTAAAAATATGCGCGATTCATACAATAAGCAAGCGGCTTTCCGCTCTTTCGCAAAAGCGCGATTTCTTTTATTTTTTCGCTTTGTTTTGAATTAACGCGCAAAGAATTATTGAGATAAATATCGCTTTTTTTGCATTCGCAAACGCGGCAAATAATTTCTTGCGCTTCGTTTTTGTCTAATCCAAGTTGCAAAAGCATATTCAGAGTATTTTTCAAAATTACTCCCGATACGACATTTTTTTCTCCAAGTCCGCTTGTTTTAAGGCGGTTATAAACTCTTCGATGTCGCCCGCCATAACTTGTTCCAATTTATACAGCGTAAGATTTATTCTGTGGTCTGTAACGCGACCTTGCTGATAGTTGTAAGTTCTGATTTTTGCGCTTCTGTCGCCTGTTCCGACCATTAACCGCCGCGCCGACGATTCGCTTGTCTGCTTTTTTTGAATTTCCAAATCCAAAAGCCGCGATTGCAAAATTTTCATTGCCCGCGCTCGGTTTTTTATTTGACTGCGCTCATCCTGACAACTTACGACAAGTCCGCTTGGAAAGTGCGTTAAGCGAACCGCCGAATCCGTTTTGTTTATGTGTTGTCCGCCCGCGCCGCTTGCGCGAAAATAATCTATGCGCAAGTCCTTTTCGTCTATTTCTATCTCTACGTCGTCGCTTTCGGGAAGCACGACTACGCTTGCCGCCGAAGTGTGAACGCGACCTTGCGCTTCGGTTTCGGGAACGCGCTGAACGCGGTGAACGCCCGATTCGTATTTTAGCGAGCC
Source organism: Chitinivibrionia bacterium (assembly GCA_009787445.1). GTDB lineage: Bacteria > Fibrobacterota > Chitinivibrionia > Chitinivibrionales > Chitinivibrionaceae > WRFX01. The sequence goes on from WRFX01000006.1 coordinate 9,717, forward strand.
GTAAACTTCTTCGCCGCTGACTAACGCTATAACTTCTTTTAACGATTCCTTTTCGCCTTCGTTTATGCTCATTACTTCTATTTTCCAATTTTTACTTTCGGCGTAATATTTGTACATTCTATATAAATCGCTCGCGAAAAGTCCCGCTTCGTCGCCGCCTGTTCCCGCGCGAATTTCAAGAATTGCGCTGCGTTCGTCGTTTACGTCTTTTGGAACGAGTAAAATCTGCGTTTCTTTTTCAATTTCGGGCAAATATTCTCTTGCCGCCGTCAATTCCTGTTTGGCGAAATCAAGCATTTCCGCGTCGTTTTCAACGCGAAGTATTTCTTCCGAATCATCGATAACTTTTAACGTATCAAGATACTTTTTAAATACGGGCAACCGCTTTTCGATATTGCTTCGTTCGCGGCTTATTTCCTGCATTCGCTTTAAGTCAGAGGCAAAATTCGGCTCCTGCATTATATCGCCCAATTCTTCATAACGCTCGATTATCTGCCGTATTTTATCCTTCATATTTTTACTCCACTAAACATATTAAAGACGACAAAAAAGAAAGCGCCTATTTTGTGCGCGTTCTTCAATAAAATTAAAATAAAAACTGCGCTCTACTTGCTCGCCGTTTTAAGAGACGCATATCTAGCGTTAAATCTTTCTACGCGACCCGCCGTATCGACCAATTTCGACTTTCCCGTATAAAACGGATGGCAGTTGTCGCATATTTCTATATGCTGGTCGCCTATTGTCGCGCTTGTTTTCACTACGTTTCCGCAAGAGCAGGTAAAAGTCGCCGCCTGATATTTAGGATGAATACCCTCTTTCATTGTTCCTCCGATATTTCATAAAAAATTTAGCGTAAAAATACGCTAATGAACATCTTAAAATCAAGTATTATATAAAAAAAACGATAAATTACGCTTTCTTTGCGTTTTTTTATTGATTTTGCTTTTGCCGAAAAACTACTTTTGTATTATTGATTTATCGTAATTATTTACAAAACAGTGGAGGTTGTTACGAAAAAAGCCGAAACTAAAGAAAAAACTATCGCCGTATTCATAGAAAGTTTGGACGGTTATTATCAGTCGGGAGTGTGGGGCGGAATAAAAAAAGTATCGCAGGAAAAAGACATAAACGTAATTGCGTTTGTGGGCGGTTCTTTAGGCGATTCTCCAAACGACCCGTATGAACAAAATAGAAATTTATTGTACGAAATTCCCAAACTTATGAAATTTGACGGAATCGTTATCAGCGGTTCGCTGTGCAGTTACATATCAAAAGAAAATATTGACGAATTTATAGCCCGATATTCCGATATTCCTATGGCGTCGATACTTCCGCTTTCGTCTAAAATTCCCGCGGCTACAATAGACAATCGCTATGGAATGGAACAACTTACCATTCACCTTATCGACGAACACAAGTTTAAAAAATTCGCGTTTATCTGCGGACCGACAAACAATCCCGAAGCAAAAGAACGACTTTCGGCATTCAAAGACGCGTTAAAATCGCGAAATATAGAAATATCGAAAGACAGCATATTTTCGGGAAGTTTCGACAGAAAATCGGGCGCCGACGCCGTAAGAAAAATAGCGGGCGAAAACGACGGAAAAATACCTTACGAAGCGATTGTCTGCATTGACGACGAAACCGCTTTCGGCGCGATAGAAACGCTAAAAGAACTCGGTTTGGACGTTCCGCAGGATATCGCCGTAACGGGATTTGACAACACGAGCGAAGGCAAATATATTTTTCCGCCGCTAACTTCCGTAGACCAGCCGCTTAGAAAACTCGGCGAAGAATCGCTTATTATGCTTTTGAAAAAAATTGAAAACAACGACGTTTCAGACGGCGTAATATTGAGAACGGAACTTGTAAAACGTCATTCCTGCGGCTGTTTTTTCGATTACGACATTCCAAAAGGACGCATAAGACAGTCGCTTCTCGACCCCGTCGCGACAAAGGACTTTCTGTCAAAAGAGGATTTGCACGGCAGAACGTCGGAATTTTTTGACAACGTGCGCGAAGTAACCAACAAAGACAAAATTTTGCTAAAACAATTGGCGTATCTTTTCTGCAAAGACGTAAATTCGCGAGAAAACGAAAGATTTTTGAAATTTATACGCAAAGAATTTCAAAACAGCGTTATGAAAGGCAGTAAATTGTCAAAATTGTCGCAAATTTGCAGAGTTTTTTGGTATTATTCCATAGGGCATTTAAATCGCGAGGCGTTTGCTTACGCCGATATGCTTTTGACCCGCGCAAGCGAACTTAAATTCGATATGCTGAATCAATACGACGGTTTTAAGCGACTGAAAATGCACAACGATTACGCATTATTGCACGAAATAAAACGCAAACTCGCAAACGCGGGAAATTACGACAAAATTTTAAGCGTTATCGCAAAATCTCTGCCGCAAATAGGTTTCGATACGTTTTTTATGTTGCGATATAAATCGTCGCCGTCTAATAAATTTATGACTCCAAAACTTGTTTTAGCGGTAAAAAACGGAAAAAAACTTATTGCGGATTCCAATTCGGAAAGCGAAGTTTTGCCGCAAACGGTTTTTGACAGCGCGACGAAACCCTTTGTAATAGTAACCGAACCGCTTCATTTCAGAAACGAGACCTTTGGCGTTTTATATTTCGTTTTGGACAAAGAGATAGAATACGAAGACAATATTTTTGAAATTTTGGGAGCCGAAATTTCGGACGCGATTCATACCGAGCAACTTATGAGCCGTCAAGAAAAAGAACGCGAAAAAGAACATTCGCAATTCCAGAGCGTAAAGCACGAATTAGAACTCGGAAGCGACATTCAGCGAAGTTTCCTGCCGCAGCAAATTTATCAGCCGAACGGTTTCAATATAGAAGTCGTGTATGAACCAGCGCGAGAAGTGTCGGGAGATTTTTACGACGTTTATAAATTAAGCGACGATAAAGTTGTCGTTTTAATTGCCGACGTAAGCGGAAAAGACGTTTCGTCCGCGCTTTTTATGGCGCTTACGAATACGCTTTTGCAGGTTTTGACCGACAAATATTTCAAAAACAGCGACAGTCCGTTTGATTCCGTTTATGCGACAAACGATTACATAGTCAAATATAATCATCATCACAAGGGTCGTTTTATGTTTACGACGCTTCTTTTTGGAATATTATATCCCGAAACGGGCGTATTTGAATACATAAACGCGGGGCATAATCCCGGATTTTTATATTCCGCCGACGGAAAATTGCGCGAAGAATTGAAGTCCGCAGGTCCCGCGATAGGAATTACGGACGCGGCTAAATTTCCAATAAAATCTTGCGTTATACAAAAAGGCGAATTTTTGTTTCTTTACACCGACGGCGTTACCGACACGCAAAACAACAAGAAAAAATTCTATTCGTCCAAACGTCTTGTCGATAAACTTTCCGCAAAAAAATACAATAATTCGCACGAAGTAATTACGGCTATAAACGATGACGTAAGCAATTTTAGAAAAATTAACGACAGATTCGACGACATAACTATGGTAGCGCTTTTCAGGACGGAATAATTTATGGCAAACAAAGAAAAATCGCCTCATTCGGACGGAGATTGCAAAGCGTGCAAATATCGCGGGGCGACGTTTCAAAATCTCAAAGTTTATTGTAACGACGCAAAAATATTAGTCGCTATACAGCATTGCAAGCATTACGAAAAAGACAGCGGAATCGTAGAAATGTTGTCGCAAAAAAGCGAATCCGAATACGAAGCCGAAGCGATTAGCGAAAAAACCGAAACGATAGAAAACGAAAGTTTGAACAATATATTAGAATTTTTTACAGGCAGTTGCGAATGGACAAATCTTCGCAAAATATTGACCAAAGACGCGCTTTCGACAACCGTTTTATTAAATTATTTGGAATATAATTCGACTGCGAAAAAGAAATTTATGAACGCGCTAATAACAATGGCTCAAAACGAATTGAAAAATGCGGATAGCCGGACTTGAACCGGCACGAAGCAATCCCCACAGGATTCTTAGTCCTGCGTGTCTACCAATTCCACCATATCCGCGTAATTCGCGTAAAAAAAGTTGGTGCGGTTAGCCGGACTTGAACCGGCACGAAGCAATCCCCACAGGATTCTTAGTCCTGCGTGTCTACCAATTCCACCATAACCGCTTATAAATTTCATAATTTATTATTCCGTAGTTAAGGGCGTAAATTCCTGTTGCGGAATAAATTCGTCGGCGTTTTCTTGCTGCGGAAGCGCGGCGTCAAACAAAACCGCGTTTTCGCGTTCCGCTATTTTTTTCGCTCCCGAAGCGCTTTGCGCCACGTTTCCTTTTGCCACCCAAAGCGTAATAACTATTGTCAAGCCAAAAAATACTGCGGCAAAAATCTTTGTTCCGCGAGTTAATATTTTGTCTGCGTTTTGCGAACCGACAAGCGAATTGACGTTAGAACCGATTCCGCCGCCTATCGCTCCCGAAATTCCGCCGCCTTTGTCGTCTTGAACGAGTACCAAAAACACCAAAATTACGCAAACCAACAAAAATAAAAAGGTCAATAATCCAAATACCATATTTTTTTACATCCTTTACTGTGGGATTACCACGCCTTTGAACTGGTCGCCTTTAAGCGACGCGCCGCCGATAAGTCCGCCGTCGACATTTTCTTTTGCCAACAATTCTTTTGCGTTTTTCGGATTCATACTTCCGCCGTATTGAATAATTATTTTGCTCGATAAATCCGAGTCGTACAACTTTTCAAGTTCTTTTCTTATAAACAAATGAACTTCTTCCGCCTGTTCGGGAGTCGCGGTTTTTCCCGTTCCGATTGCCCAAACGGGTTCGTATGCGATAACGGTTTTAAGCGCGTCTTCTTTGGATAAATCCTTGTACGCTCCGACAATTTGTTTTTCAACAACTTTTTCGGTAAAGCCGTTTTCTCTTTCGGACAATAATTCGCCCACGCAAATAATCGGCTTTAATCCGCCTGCGAGAGCGGCTTTTACTTTTTTGTTTACGGTTTCGTCCGTTTCGCCGAAATATTGTCTTTGTTCCGAATGTCCGATAATTACGTATTCGCAACCTACGCTTTTAAGCATCGCGACCGAAACTTTGCCTGTGAACGCGCCGCTAACTTCCCAATGAACGTCTTGCGCGCCGAGTTTTACTCCGCTTCCTTTGATAACTTGCGCAACCGCCGACAAACTTACGTAAGGCGGACAAACCGCAACTTCTACGTCGCCTCTGTTTTTGCATTCCTGAACGACGCTTTTCGCCAAGTCAACCGCTTCTTCGAGAGTCGTGTTCATCTTCCAGTTGCCGGCAATAAATATTTTTCTGCTCATTTAAAATTCTCCGATAATGGTGATTTTACGTTTGCTAAAATACTTATTGGCAAACGAAATAAGCAAGAAAATATTTTTTATTCGGCAAAAATTAGAAAAAAATATATGTTTTCGGGATTTTTCAACTGCCTTCGGCGACGCGCATTATTAAAAATTCGGGCATTCCCGCGTTGCGCATTTTCTTTTGATATTGCGCGACGTCGTAAGAAACGCGCAAAAAAGAGAGTTCTTTTTCGTCGGTGTCGATAATTACGTAACACGCTTTCGGATTTCTGTCTCTCGGCTGCCCTACGCTTCCGACGTTTATTATAAATTTTGCGCTTTCGGGAAAATCGGCGCCATAATTGAAAGTTTTTGGCTGCAAAACCGAAATGTTTCCGTTTTCTTCCAATACTATGGTTCCGGGAACGTGGGTGTGTCCTATCAAACAGAATTTTGTTCTGAAAAAATTAAAATTAAAAATCGCGTCTTCGACGGAAGAGATATAATACCACAAATGCGGCTCGTAAGGCGTAGAATGAACAGCCGTAAAATTGTCGAAAATCTGCGACATCGAAAGCGAATTTATGTAAATCGCCGATTTTTTCGTTAAATTTTCTCGCGTCCAGTTGATGGCGTATTGGGCAAAATCGTTAAATTCCCGCGAAATCGAATCGTCAAAAACCGCCGCTTCGTGATTTCCTATAAGACAAAAATCGCATTCGGTTTTAATCATTTCCACGCATTCGTTAGGATTTGCCCCATAACCTACTATGTCGCCTAAACATACTATTTTATCGACATTGCGACTGCGAGTATCAAAAATAACTGAAGACAACGCTTCAAGGTTTCCGTGTATGTCCGAAATTATCGCTATTCGCACGACGACTCAATCGCTTTTAAGTTTGAATGTAAATACGCAACTTCCCAATTCTATGCGGTCGTTATTTTGCAACACACACTTGCTAACTTTGTTGCCGTTTAGTTTGAATCTTCCCATCATAGTGTTCGATTGAAGCGAATATTCGTCGTTGCTTGCGGTTAGCGTCGTCGTATTTTCCGAAGCGAAAACGCCGCTTTCAATGTAAAAATCGTCGGTCGCCGCGCTTCCAAAAGACATTACGCGCTTGTTAATTTTGTAAATTATTTTGTTGTTTACGTCGATTAAAACCGCTTTTACGGCAATTTCTTCTACTCGGTTTTTTTCCGAAACGACTTGCGAGAAAAATATTCCGTCTCTGTTTGCCGCGACCGTCGAAAATATATTCGATTCTTCCGCCGAGTTCATAAGTTCCGGCTGCGCGGCGGGGTCTAATTCGCCGTTTGCGTCGTTAGGTTCGGGCGTTCCTACAAATTCGGGAACGATAACAAATTCGCTCGAAACTAATTTTGCGTCGCTTTCGATTTGCGTTTCGGAAATCTTTTCGCCGTTCAAAAACGTTCCGTTAAGCGAGTTTAAATCGGTCGCAAAATACGCTTCCTTATCCCAATTATACGCAATTTTCAGATGCATACGAGAAATTGCCGTACTGTTAATCGGGACGTCGTTTTGCGGAAGACGCCCTAAAGTTATCGACGATTTTTTAAATTCGTATGTCTTTATAAGTTCTTCATTATGGTAAACAATTACCTTTATCATAGAAACAAATCCTTTGTACAAACAGTAATAAAGTATATTTAATATAATAAATGGCAAAGAACTTTAACAAAATCGGAGTGAATTTTGTTGAAATAAAGGAGATAATATTATGAAAAAGGCATTTTTGGCGGCATTGGCGACATTTTTATTTATACCGTTTTCGACCGTATTCGGACAAAACGGCGGACTGTTAAACGAGCAGTTGCAAACGCGATTGGACTCTTTGTATCAGTTGGAACGAGAAGCGAGACAAAGCGGCGAAGAGAACAAATACGTCGCTGAAATCAAGCAATTACAGACGTTAATAAAGACGGAAAGAGAAAGAGTTGAGGAAGAGAACTTAAAAAGCGAAGTCGCCGCTCCCGATTTTGCCAAAGAAACTAACGAATACGCCGAATATATAGAAAAAATAACCGCTTTTTTCGCGGGCAATAAACTTTTGGATAATTTGATAATCGCGATGGGAGTCATCGCGATACTTGCGGCGATATTTTTAATTTTTATACGGCTCTTCCTTGCGATTTCGCCAAAAAGAGAGAAAAGCGCAGTCAAAAAGAAAGTTTTGCCAAAAAAAGCGAATGTAGCGAAAGCAACTAACCGATATAAAGAAAAGAGCGCGCAAACGCCGCAAATTTCCGAAAATATTACGTATTCGTTGAGGGATTTGGCAAACCAAAATTCAGTGAAAATTAAACAAGAAATTGTTGAAAATATTCCGCCGAAAAACAAAGAAATGACCAAAAAAGAGCAAGTGGAAGGATTTAAAAACGAAATATTGAGAAAATTTGACTCGGGCAAAGACGCCGCCAGTATCGCGCGCGATTTTAACGTTAGCCAAGACCAAATTTCAATGATTTTGAGATTGGCGGGAAGGAAATAATTTTTGGAACTGCAAAATATTTCGGTGCAGGCGTTATTGCACAAAATTGCCGCGCAAACGTCGCAAAAAGAAGGAACTGACGCGGAAATCGAATCCTTGCCGAAGCCGCAACAGCAAACGCAAACGCAAACGCAAACGCAAAGTTCGCTTTTTTCCGCTTCCGCAAATTCCAATCCCGCGCTTTTGGATATTTTAAACAACGTTTTGCAATCTTCAAAAACAGCCGAAAATATTGACGTTTCAAATAATTCTAAAATTCAAAATCAATCGCCAAACGTCGTTTTGACGCAAAATTCAAGCGCGGAATCCGTCGATAAATTTGCCGTGCAAGCGCAAACCGCAATAGATAAAGCGGCGATTTTCGCCAAATTAAGCGAAGAAGTTTTAAAACAACTTGACAATTTGCCGCTTTTGCCGAAAGAAAAGGAATTTACAGAAGCGTTTTTAAGGGAAATAGAAAATATTATTCGCAAAAATTCGCCGTCTTCGCCTATTGTTCAACTTGCCGAAAATTTGCCGAAAACCGCTTCAATAGAAGATATTTATAAATGGGTTACAACACAAATTAAAAACGGAAATTTACCCGTGCGCGATTTATTTGCGCTGCCGCAAATTTTATTGAACAAAACTAATTTCGCTATTGAGCCGACAAATTATCCGTCCGCGCAAATTTCAACGCCCGTCGTTTATTCGTCCGTGAATGTCGCCGCGCCTGTTGCAGATGCAAATTTAACATCCGCGCCGATTTTGATTTCTCAAAGCGGACAAAAAGCGGAAATTCCGCTTTCAATTCTTCCCGATGAAATTTCGCAGAATAAGCAAAATCAAAAAATAGAAATTTCAAATTCAATTCCTTCTGTTGCAATTTCGCAAAGCGGGCAAAAAACGGAAATTTTACAGAATAATCCAAAAGCGGATATTGCGGTTTCAATTTCTCCCGCTTCTCCCGTTGAAGTTTTGCAGAATAAACAAACGACGAATTTTACATTATCTTCTCCCGTAGAAAAACCAAATGAAACGACGCAAAATACAAATTTATCGAATATGGAAACGCCAAATGTAAATCCGCAAAATACAAAACCGATTGCTGAAACGCCAAATGTAAATCCACAAAATATTCAAAAAATAGACGTCGCGGTTTCGATTCCCGCGAATGTCGATTTTTCGCAAAATAACAAAACAACAAATATTAACAATTCTATTCCAAACGCGGCGCAAAATACAATTTCAAATCCCGCGACGATTATTGAAACGCCAAACGCGACGACGATTATCGCGGTAAATTCAAACCCGATACAAAATGCGATACCTCTTGCTGAAACGCCAAAAATAATTTCAGTCAATAATTTTTCGCTTTCGCCGCAAGAACCGAAAGAAATATTGTTTGTTCAGCAAACAAACGCAAATCTTAAAGAAAATATTCAAAATTTAATTCCGCAAATTCAAAACGAGTCGATAAAAAATTTATTGAACGAGATATTTGCGCAAATTTTACCCGAAAAAGATAACGCCGCGTTCGCTTTTGTGAAAATCGACGGGAAAAACGATTCTTTTGCGCGCTTTCTTCCGCTTGCGCTTCAAACGCAGTTTAACAGCGAATTTTCGTCTATTTTAAGCAAAAATTTCCCCGAATTTTCAAAAGAATTGTTGCTCGATACGGCAAACATAATAAGAAACGGCGAAAAACCGATAATTATTTCTCAAAGCGTTCTAAAAAATGTAGAAAATATATTGAAGTCAATAAATTCAAATGGTTCGGCGGAACCGCAAAATCAAAATCAAACGCAAACTTCGCAGATGCCAACTGCCGCCGCGCAGTGGAAAATCACACCTGCAATTTTATCAAGTTTATTACAATACGCCGCGGAACCGAATAAAAACGAAACGATTCTTCAAAATTTCAAAACCGTATTTACAGTTGAAAAAGGTATAGAAAATATTTCGTCCAATATGAAAAATTTTGTTGAACATCTTGAAAATATTTTTCAAAAAACCGCCGAAAATTCGCATAAAAAACCGAATTTGATTTCGCAAGAATTTACAAAATCCGTTGAAAAATTAAACGATTTGGAAAAAATTTTGAAAAATGCCGAAACGATTTTCAAAAAAGAAAATTCCATAGAATATTTAATGGAGAAAATAGGAATTTTGCAAAACAAATCGCGAGAACCGCGAGAACAACAGCCAAAAGTCGAAGAAAATTTAAGAAATATATTGAAGGAAATTTCCCAACAAATAAAAATATCTTCGCAAAAATTGCAAAATTTGCCCGATTTGCAAACAGCCGACAAATTTGACGACGCTTTTTCTAAATTAAAAAATTTGTCAAATTCCGTAAACGAACTTTCGCGAAAAATAGACGCGGCTAATTTACTCGCAAACAAAGTAGATATTTCCGTCGGCAGAAGCGAGCAAACCGTTATTGTTCCCGTTCAAATAGGAAACGCGTGGCTTCAAATGGAATTTCGCATAAACAAAGACGACAAAAATAAAAACAACAAAGGCAAAAAACAAGCCGAACAAGTTGAACTGAACGTGGAATTAGACAAAGGAAATTCGGTTTCGGCAAAAGCGAATTTAACGTTGGAAAAACAGTTGCAGGTTTCAATAAATTTTACAAACGATAAAATGCTCGAATGGTTTAAGCAAAATTACAAAGAATTTTGCGAAGCGTTGGAAAGTATCGGCACAAAATCGGTGCGGGTAATTTTTAATAGGGAAAAGTGTGAAGAAGAACGCAGAGAAAAAAATGAAATAATTAAAAGCAATTTCGACATAACGGGATAAATTATTATGGCAAAAATAAAAGAAAAAAAAACCGTCGCGCTTAAATACGACGAAGAAAAAAACGCCGCGCCAAAAGTCGTCGCAAAAGGAAGCGGAGAAATTGCAAAAAAAATTATAGAAAAAGCCGAAGAAAACGATATTCCGATTTATGAAGACAAAGCGTTGGTCGAAGTTTTAAGCGAAATCGAACTCGACCGCGAAATACCGCCCGAACTTTATAAAGCGGTCGCCGAAATTCTTGCTTGGGTTTATAAAGCGCATAAAAGTATAAATTAAATTTATTGAAAGCGAAACGAAAAAAAGAAGGATAAAAATTCACCCTTCTTTTTTTATTTTGTTAAGTCAAATTAACTTGCCGTTAAAACGCAAACACCGCGCTGACGCGACTTACAAGATACGGATTGCTACTGCTGCTAAACAAGCCCGTAAACGTGTAAGGAAGATTTTTAGCGACGGTGAAATCTATTTTCAAACGCTCTTCGACATTCACGCCCATACCAAGCGAAACGTGGTCGCCGTCGTCGGTTTCAATCCATTTATAACCGCCATTCTCTTTGTCTATGGACTCTTTAGCAAGAAGTTTTGAACCGCCTACGCGAATAACAAACCAGTCGGTAAGAACGTTTCTTTCAATACCGAAACCAATTTTTCCGCCAATAATGTCTTTTTTGCCATATTCGTCTTTACGTACGCCGTTTATGTCGGGAGTGTTTGAACTGATAACAACCGATTTCTTGTTATACCTTCCTTCAAAACCCGTCCAAAAGAAACCGCGGTCAATATTTATGTTCAAACCCAAACCCGCGTTGATGTCAATAATTTTATCGTTTTTAGCGGTATCGCTATCGCCGCTGCCGTTGTAATTGAAAATGTTCGCCTGAATATGCGGAACAAAAGCGCCGTTTAACGACGCGATATCCGCAAACATACGAACGTCAATCTGTATGCCTATGTCGTTGTCCGCAGCGTAACGAAAAAGCGAATCGCTTCCATCGGCATTCAAACGTCCTTTTAACGTAAGAGTAGAAATGCCGACCGACGCTTCCAAATCAACTCCGTCGCCAATAGGAGTATTCACGCCTACGTTACCTTTTATAAATCTGTTCTTTAATCCGTTTGAACCGCTTTCTATTGGATAGCTTTCAATTACCTCGTTTGTTGAACCTTCAAGGAATGCAAGATAAGCGCCCAAACCTATGGTCGTTCCGTTTTCCAGTGTTTTTGCAAACATTAAGTCCACTTTTCCTACAAGGTCTATTTGTCCGCTTGGGTTGTTACCATCTCCATTATATCTATTTCCGGCAAACAACAAAAGTTTGTTGTCTCCTTTAGTTGTTCTCAATCCTAACGAGTCAATATTGAACGCGACATAATTAAGAGCGGAATCTACTCTGTTAAACGCAGCCCCGATGGAAAATTTAGACAAACTTCCTTCTTTCTGTCCGAAAGAAATCATTCCGCCGAACAACGGAGATTTGGGAGTTAAATAGGCGCCGCCTGTGTTTTCAGGATTTACATTGATAGCCCCGTAAGACCCAAACATAATATTGTCGTACATTCCCATATTTGCCGCGTTTCTATGAATCGATATTTCGTCCCGAAAGAAATGGTCGCTGTTACCCATAGTTTCCACTCTCGCGTCCGTCGCAAAAACCGCGCAAGATATACCTGCCAAAACAACGCCGCCAATAATCTTTTTTAACATTAAAAAACTCCTTTTGTTTAATTTAGTTAGGCGTAAACACAAACGGATACTCGACTTCCGTAACGTCGCCGGGTATGTTTATTTTTCCAAACGCCCACGTTTTTATTCTATTTATAACCGTTTGTTCAAAAGTGTCGTCGTTAATTGTGGTACCGACCAACTTGCAGAAAATCACGTTTCCAAATTCGTCGATAGCCCATTTAACCGTTACGCGCCCCTGCATTCCCGGATTATCTTTCAACCGCTGGTTATACGCATATTGCAAACTCGCCATATTCTGACGAACAACGCGCATAATTTCCGCTCTCGAACGACCGCCCGTAAGTCCCGCCGCGCTTGCTCCGCCCGGGTCTTTTACTTTGAGGTCTGCTTTTTTCTCAAACTTCATACTGGAACCGCCGCCGCCCATAAGTCCGGCAAATTTATCGACGCCGCTTGTGCCGCCGCCAAAGCCGGAACCTTGTCCGTCGCCAAAACCGATTCCGCCGCCGCCCGCGCGTCCTATTCCGCCGCCGCCGCCGGCTGCAAGACCGCCGCCGCCCGACATAATAGCGTCAAGACCCGCCGCATAACCGCCCGCCGCTCCCAAAGCGCCGCTAACGCTTGCGCCTGTTATCGCGCCCGACAAAACGCCGAGAACTCCCTGTTGAGTCGCTCTCGATTTCGGGTCGCCGCCGCCGCCGGAAACTCCGCCGCTACCTTTTCTCTGCTGCTGTACTCTGTCAGTTTGTTGAGGTTTTGGTTTCTCTTCTTTTTTCTCTTCTTCTTTGTTTTCGTCAAGACGGTCTATTTCTATCATACTAACGGTGGCTTCTTTCAACTCCTGCGGCTTTCCCAAGAAATCCGGCGCAATTTTGCCGATATCGAAAATCAACGCGCCCCAAGTGAAAAGAATTCCAATAACAATCATAATAGGAAAAACGACTTTATTTGTTTTAGTGTCTTCTTCAACGCTAAAAATGTCGCCTCTTTCGTTGAGCGCTTTTACAAACTCTTCCTGACTGAGAATTCTACCTTCTTCTCCTGTTGCGTCGTCCTCATCGTCGTCGTCGACGTCGTCCAAATCAATCGTCTGAATTCTTGCGCCCAACGCCTCATACGTCGTACGAAGTTCTTTTGCTCTCGCTCTGTCGAAATTTTTGCCGATAGAAGTCCACGCCTGCGCGGAAAGCGACTCGGTCACTTTTTCAGCAGGCGCTCCCGACGAACCTACCAACTCCGCGACGACTTTGTCGAGAGTTTCCTTGTCGGTTATCCTTTTTAATTTAATTTGATAAGCCATATTATTGGTCCCTCATCATTACAGCAAATTTCATATCCGAAAAGCCCTGCCTTCCGCAAATGCTCATTATTTTGTTCATCACGTTAAGGCTCATATTTTTATCCACTTGAACGATAATTTCATCTTTTGACTGTATCATTTCAAGTGCCACTAATTTTTCCAACTCTTGCATTTTCAGTTCAAGAACTTTGTCTAACGGCGTAAGCACGCCATTGCCGAATTCCGAAACAAAATCGTCGTATTTCTTATCCGCAAGTTCTTTGGTGTTCATTACCATATCGTTATCCACAAGAATCGCGTCTTCCGTAACGGCTACCTGTATGGGAAGTTCCGTAGGTCTCTTGTTGGATATCGAGTTGGGAAGAAGCAAGTTGTCGGCGCCGGTAAGCATTGAGCCGTCCGCCGAGAAACTTTTAAGAAGAAACAACAGAATAATCGTAAACATATCCATCATCGACGTTATGTTAAGACCATCCATTTTTTTCTTTCTTTTATGGTGTCCGCGTCCCGACATATTAGTCCCCCTGTTCTCTGAATCTCGCTATGGAGATATTGGTAAGATTCGAACTTCTCGCTACGTCCATAACCTGAATTATTTTATCGTAGATAATGTGGTCGTCGCTGACTATTATCAAATCGTTCTTATCTTCTACGATGTCCCTAAATCTTTCGCGAATTTGCACCAGAAGCGATTTCAAAAGGTCGTAAGCCGACACTGGTTTGCGCTCGTAATCCGCAATATTTTCTATTACGATTTTGCGTCGCGTGTGAACTTCGGTGGTATCGCTACCCTCCGCCGCTTCTCTCACAGCCAAAACCGTAGAAGAAAACTGAGTCGCAAGAGCATACACCTCGTCGCCGACTTTTATACTGTCGACCAACTGCCCGTCTTGCTTCACAAGCAAGTCGCCGCCATCGTGCGTTACTCTGCCGCTTGCGTCTTTTCGGGTAATCGAATAATAACCCATTAAGGGTTCGTCGTTAAAATTTACGCCGTCGGGCTTCATATCGTACGCGACCAACTTTATTTCCTCTCTTTCTTGAGGAATAAATCGTATTTGCGTTTCGGGGTCTATCGGCAATCTGCTGTTACCTTCGCCGTATTCCATCGTTCTTCTGTTCAATAATTTCGGGTCGTATTCCAATGCTTCGTGCAAATTGCCCGTTCTTCTGGAACGATAATCATGAAATTCCCGATACATTATCGACGGTAGAAATCCCGTTTTTGCGCCTATCGTAAGCGCGGAATCGGAAAGCATAACGGTAAGAAGAAGTTTTTCCTCTTCCGGCGGCGCGTCCGTTTGCGCTGTCTGCGTCTGCGAACCGCGCCCCTTCGGAAGCGCAATATCGACAGTCGCAATTTTTGCAAACTCGGCGGAACTCAACAATATTGGAATAAGACAAACCATCAACGCCATAAAAAGCGTCAAATCCAAATCTTGAGGTTCCGTGTTCTTTTTTCTTATCTTATTTGCCATAAACAAACCTTCTTTTTAGGTAAAAAAGCCGTTCTTACGCTTCGATAAGGTTTACTAATTTCGCCGCTTTTTCAT
This sequence comes from Chitinivibrionia bacterium, assembly GCA_009787445.1. Lineage (GTDB taxonomy): Bacteria > Fibrobacterota > Chitinivibrionia > Chitinivibrionales > Chitinivibrionaceae > WRFX01. The sequence goes on from WRFX01000006.1 coordinate 24,859, forward strand.
CCAATTCGGCAAGTACCTTATCCGATTTAGCAACAATAAAACCCTGCCAAATAACGCACACAATAGCGTTCATCAGTCCAAAAAGCGTAGTTGACATAGACATCGCAATACCAGCCGCCAATTTGGTCGCGCGTTCCGCCGCCGGCGCGTTCGCCACTGCGTCAAACGACAACATCAGTCCGAAAATCGTTCCCATAAGACCCACCATCGTCGCGGTGTTGGCGCACATTGAAACGATACTGATGTTTTTTGTAATGTTCGGAGCGTCCGCCAAAAACACTTCGTCAATCGCCTTCTGAATCTTTTTCGAGCCCGCGTCGCGGTTTTTGATAATAATCGCTACCGTTTTCGCAAGCGGCATTTTAGGTCTTGATTCCGCAAATTTAAGCGCGTCGTCCCATCTTTCCGTTTTGATAAAACGTTGCAATTCGCCCATAAATTTTCCGGTTCCACCGGCGGTAAAAAACAAATAAATTGTTCTTTCAATAAGGAATCCCACACCGGCAAGTCCCATTGCAAGAATCCACACCTGACACCAAGTTCCATTGTTTTCAATTCTGAAACCAACCGCCACATATTCAAAAAGTTGTGCAAATACAGCCATTTTTAACCCTCCAAGGTTACGTTGTTAATAATTTTTATTTAAAACCAATTCTTTTACAATCCTAATTTCATTCTAAGAGCGACAATTTTTTGCTCTTCGTCCATCTTCGCTCTTTCCGCGTTAGCCCTTCTCGAAGCAAGCGCCGAAAGTTTATCGCCTACGCTCATACTTCCCATAAGCACGTTGTTAATTGCGGTAAGCGCCTGTTCGTGGTCTGCTTCCGCCTGCTTTCTTGCGACGTCAGCCGCAGAAACTTCAACAAAACGTCCGTCCGCTCTCGCTTTCGCGACTTCCGCGTCCAAATCCGTAGTCGCTTCGGCAACTTCGCCGATATCAAATCCCGACGCAGCCAAACCTGCCGCCAAAAGTCCTATGTGCGACTGAATGGTATCAGACCACACGTTTTTGCCGACAAAAAGCGTCGTCATATTGTTGATACCCGCGACGTAAACCGGCAATGCCTGCTGAACAAAATTTACGTAATATTCTTCCAAAGCGTCTATGTAAGCCATTTCCTCTTCTTCGTCCAATCCTTTGGGAATAGGGGAGTTGCGAAGAATATTTCCCGCTTCTTCAAACGCATAGCCCTTCAAAAACCACGTTTGCGAAAGATAAAGTTCCGCTTCTCTCACGTAGCCCGCTTTTATACCGCTTTCGCGAGCCAACTGAATCGCTTTCACAAAGTTTCCTAACGCTTCTTCGTAAAACTGATGGACAAAGTTGCTTAAAATCTGAATTTGCGTCGCCAATTTTACGTCTTCTTTACCTATAAGCGTCTGATTGCGGAAGTCCGCCGCGTAAGTTTTAGCCGCGATACCTATCGAATAAACCGAACGAATCGTCCATTCCGCGACGACCAAAGCCGCCGCGCTCATATATGTTTCCGCAACTTTTTTGAACTCGTCGCCTTTTCTCTTCGCCGCCGCTTCTATGTCTTTCTGCGTTTTACCGGTGATTTTAATTTCATCAAATCTCATACGATAAATTTCCGCAAGAAAGAAAAACGCTTTTGCGCCGTCTTCATTCACAAGTCCGTCGCTTTCTCTAAATTTCGAGAAAATTTGCGTCGCTAAAAGAAAATTTTCTTCGGCTTTCGCGTATTCTTTCATATCCATATACGCTTGACCCGCTTTAACCAACGCTTTTACTTGGCTGTCGCGGTTTGAAGTAAATTTACGCGAATAATCGACAAACGCTTCCGCCATTCTTTTGCTGTCGCCCATTTTTTCATAGCACAAACCGATTGAGAAATATCCGGACGGAGCAAATTCCGATTCCGAGAATTTTGTTCCCAAAATAGTATATACTTCAATCGCTTTTTCATAACTGCCGCCTTCTTCGTATGTCAAACCCGAATTATACAATGCAAGCGGAGTTTGCGGGTCGGTCGGATAATTTCTGTAAATTTCGTAATACATTGCTCCCGCCAAATCAAAATTTTTCGCGCTCTTATAATATCCTGCGGCAACTCCGTAAGTAGGAATAGAAAATTCTGCCGTCTTAACAAATTCCGCCGCTTCTCTCATAGTTGCGCCAGCGTTTTCAAACTGTTCCGCTTTCGCAAAATTTTCCCCCGCTCTAACAAACGCTTTTTGCACCAAATCGGATTTCGGGAATCTTGCGGGCAATTCTTTGAAAACCGCCGCCGCCGCAAGCGCGGAATCGGCTTCTTCATAAGTAAACGCCGCTTCAAACCAGCCGTCATCCGCGACTTGAGACCCCGGATATTTCGCGACTATTCTCTTAAACTCGTTAACTGCGGGAACAATTTGTCTGTTTGTTCTCATATCGCTTGCTTTTTGGAAAATCGCCGCCGCCGCCAAATCCGTATAAGTTTGATAATCTTCCGTATTTCTATCCGTTCGCGCAAGAAGAGTATCGTAATTTGCAATACCTAAATCGTACAATTTGTCTTTTACGTAAGAGTCCGCCGTAAGTTTTGTCGCTCGGCGAAACATCGAAGTGTCGGATTTTCCGTAAGCGGAAAGAATCGTCTGACATATTACGACCGCTTCTTTGTAATTTTCGCCGTCAAAGTGAACTCCTGCGGCAGAATAAAGCACTTCCGCGGCGTTTTCGCTCTGCGGAAATCTCGCCTGATAAGTTTTAATATAATCAAGATATTTTCTCGTTAAAGGCAAAGCGTATGCCTGCGCGGTAGTCAAATTTCCCTGCGCAATCTGAATTTTACGCAAAGTATCCAACGCGACAATCGCGCTAAATCCCGCGTCCGCTTGAGAAATATTTACAGGAGACGTTTTGCTTGTATTTTCGGCTCTCGCTTTTTCAACATCGCCGGCATCCGCGCCCAAAGTATCTACATCCGCTCTGAAAACGGGAAACGATTTTAAATCGGCGGTCGCTACAAAGTCGTATTTTTCGTGCGCTTTTTCAAATTGTCCGGTAGACCAATACGCTTCTGCTACGTTGTAACTGTACTCATAACCAGCCCATTTATCCTGCGGATAATCTTTTATGATTCTTTCGTAATATTCTATCGCTTTCGCATAAAGCGCGGCTTTTTCTTTCGGGTCTTTACGTTCTTGCGCTTGAGCGTGATTATAAAGAGCCATAGAACTCAAAGCAAGTTTAATTTGCTCGTCGGCTTTTGCTCTTGCGATGGAATTATTTGCGTTGGCTCTTGCCCAAGGGCTTCCCGTGCTAAAATTTGCCACCAATTTTTCGCGTTCTTTGTTTGCGTCGTCAATTTTTTTGCGGATAACCAAAGAATTTATAATGTACGTTTGCGCTTGCGGCGCTTCTATATAAAGCGGAAATTTTTCTATCGCTCTTCTTAACGCGATAACGCATTGGTCGTATTGCCCGTGATTGTAATTTTTCTCTCCGACTTTATATATAACTGTGTCTTCGTATGTGCGGGGACTGCCGATTTTTTTGAAATAATCTATTGCCGCGTCCGCTCCTGTGGGCATATCCGAAAACGCTACCGCCATATATTCAATCGCTTCGTTGCGAAGTTCGCGTTTTGGATATTCGCGACGGTCGCATCTATCTATGTAAGAGCCGAAAAGTTTTGCCGCTTCGTCCAAATCGCCGCGGTTATAATGGATTTCCGCTTTACGGAAATGCGCCATTTCTCGAATATCGGGAGTAACGTGTTCGTCTTTTATTTTGTTTAAGTTTTCAAGTGCGCACTTAAAATCTCGCAAATCCGAAAAACAAATTTCGGCAATACGAAAGTGCGCTGCCGAAGCGCGTGCGGAAGTCGCATAATTTCTCGTAAGAATTTCAAATGCGTCTCTCGACCTTTTAGTGTCGCCGTCGAGTAAATAAATATTTCCTATATTAAACCAACCGTCGGGCGCTTTGTTTGACTGCGGATACAATTTAACCGCTTTTTCAAACGTCGTAAGCGCTTTGTCGTAATTTGGTCTTGGCGCCACGGGTCTATTGCCGACGCCCGATTTTTGCCATCGAGTAAATACTATTTCGTAATCGTTCTGCGCTTTTACAAAACCGTCTCTTGCGTCTTTGTAGTATCCCGCCGCAAGCGAAAACAATATATCCGCGCAACGATTTACGTTTTTATTTTCCGCATTGCCTTCGCAACTATTTTGGTAATATGTTTCCTGCTGCGCGATTGTCTGTTCAAGTCCCGCTGTTGGAGGCGCGGACTGTACCTTCGCTTCTTCCGTCGCTCTTTTCTTCTGCAACTCCTCCATTTTTTTCAGGAGTTCTTGTCTTTCTCTTTCTTTTTTCGCCGCTTCTCTGTCAGCCGCGGTTTGTCCGCAAACGGCGGTCGGAAACATTATCGCCGCCGAAAAAGCAATTAAAAAACCGAGTTTCCAAATTTTCCCCATAATCTCCGTATTCTCCTTTATATTTGTTTAATCTTTAATCTTCATAACTTTTTATAAAACTCGTCGTTTTATAATATAATATATTTTCGTAAAATTCGCTTGTTTTTTTGGAAAAGCGAATTTTCTACAATTCTTTCAGCGAGTTTGCCAACAACGCGTTTTCAAATTTTTCTTTTGCAATATCGGCAATTTTCAAATCGCTGAAAATTCCTACGACAGTCGAGCCCGAACCTGACATTACAGCCGCGTCTGCTCCAATTTCCAAAAGTCCTTTTTTTATTTTGCCTAAATCGGAATATGACAAAAATACACTTTGTTCAAAATCATTATGTACATTTTTTTGAATTTTTGTTAAATTTCCTGTTTTTAAACCTTCTATCATTTCTTGCGTTTGTATAATATTTTGTCCGATTTTAGCGTAATTTATTTTTGAATACGCATCTTTCGTAGAAACGCCAAACGGCGGAATTACAAGTAAAAAGTAGAGTTTCGGACAATTATTTTCGATGGGAATTAAATTTTTTGTCGCTTCGGAATCAAACGCGGTTTTTCCGTAAAAATAAAACGGAACATCCATTCCAAGTTTGCGAGAAAGCGCGATTTTTCTTTCCAAATCGATATTTATGTTCCATAATTCAAGCAAAAGTTTTAAGGTTTCGGCGGCGTTTGCGCTTCCTCCCGCAAGTCCGCCTTGCACGGGAATTTTTTTATCTATGGCGATAGAAACGTTTTCTTTTATGCCAAATTCTTTTTTAAGCAACTCCGCTGCCTGCCAGCAAATATTTGTTTCATCCAAAGGAACTTTCGGATTATCGCAAAATATTTTCATTTCGTCGGATTTTTCTATGGTTATAACGTCGCCCAAATCTATTTGATGCTTTATTATTCCGAGTTCGTGAAAACCCGCAAACCGACCTTGCGTAAGTTTTTGAATAATATCAAGCGCGAGCGTTATTCTTGTGTAAGATATTCCCTGTACCATATATTTTTCTCCGTTAATTGCCGTTTAATTGTTTAATTCTATCCATTTCCAAATTTTCCAAACGTCGTCGTCTTTTTTCATTGCAAAAATTTGCCCCGTTATGTCTATAATAAATTCTTCGCCTTTGTATTTTATTCTGATTTGCGACTGATTTGTTTTCACAAAAGCCGAAATCGTGTCCGTTCCCGACGTTTCGTAAATAGTTTCACCTGCGGAAAACGGCGATAAAAATACTATTTCATCCGCCTGACTAAACATTTTTTCGTGAATTTTTTGTTCTTCTCCCCATTTCAATTCGTAATAATCTTGATTTGACGGCAAAAATCTGTTCTGCATAAAAATATCGTCTATGGGTACTTTCAGTTGAAATTGAAGTTTGGTCAAACCCTCGTAATCGTGCGAAACCTGCGTGTACGACGAATATTCGGCGCGGTCGTAAATCAATTTTTCAAATGCGTAAATATCTCTTTGTTCATACGCCGCTTTCAATAGTTGAACCGTTCTTGCGGGCGAACTTTTAATCGGCGGCGGCAGAGACGTTTCGGGAAAAAACGGATTAAAACTGCAACTAATTGCCGAAATTGCCGCCGAAATCAGGATGAAAATAAGAATAGTTCTCATCCATTTCCTCCCATCTTGTTATTTGCCATCCGGACGTTTCCGTTTTTCTCACGGTGATTCGCACTTCGCCCGTTATTTCGTTAGAAAAATTTTGCGAAGTAATTCTGAAATTACGCGCGCGCAAGCGAGTAGTTGTTCCGTCCATCGATACTAATTCGTCGCCGCTTTGGGTTGTCGTCCAGCGGCATTCGATAGTTGCGTCTTTGGTTATGACGTTTAGTCGAGAAATAAATCTCTGCGACGAATACGATTTTTGGTTTGCGTCGATAAAAAATTCGTCGTTTTCTTCAAATATTTCGCGATAATTTCTAAAAGAAGAAAAATCTGCCAGCGTTCCATAAAGAATTTCGTTTAAGTTTAGCAGGTCAATAAACTTGCCGCCGTCGGGTTTTTGCGGTTCATCGGGAATAAAAATGCACGAAAAAACAAGCGTTATAGATAAAATTATCGTAAAATTTCGCATAATTTTTTACCCGTTTTTAAGCAAATGCAAACATTCGGCGCGAATGGCTTCCATTCCCGAAACCGCCGCCACAATGCCCGTTTCGGCAACGTTTCCGCGTCCTTCTTGGTCGTTGTCCAAACGAATGTAAAGCGCTTTCAGTTCGGCTTCGATGTCTTTTAGCGTTTGCGACGGATTTTCAAACGCTTTTTCGCGCCAATAATAATATTGTGCGTCAAAATGTTCGTCGTATTTTTCCTGCAAATATTTTTCCATAATTTATTATTTACTCCTTTTTGTTTTTCAAAATAAAATACTATTCGCCGAATTTATAACGCTTCTATTTCTTTTTTGGAAAGTCCTGTAATTTCGGATATTTTTTCGGCGGACATTCCGAATTGTTTAAGATTTTTGACTGTTTTGGCTTTTTCTTTTTGAAGTTCTTCGATAGTTCCTTTCTGTTCTTCTATCGTTTTCTTGTTTTTTTCAATCTCTCTGTCTTTTTCGCCGAACATTCCTTCCATCGCTTCGTGATGATAATTTTCTCTGCTCAACTCTTCTCGCGTTTTTTCGTCTGCCGCGACGTATTGCAAAACGTTCAATACTTCCTTCATTTCCGTGTCGTCCGTTTCAAATGGGAAACTTTTTGTCGTCTCATCGCCGCCGATAAAGTTTTTTTGCTCAAAAACAGAAAGCAATTTCTCCAATTTTGTGTTAAAACTCGGCTTTATCTGTAATGTTTGAATAAAATATGCCCGATGCGTCAAATGTTCTACAAAATCGTCGTTTATTTCCAATTTTTTGTCGCTAATCAAATCCCAGCAATCGGGACGAGCCATAAAAGCGGGCGAATCAACGGACAAATTAAAGCCCAAAATGTAAATGGAAATTATTGGAAGTTTGGATTTTTTATATTCGTCGCCCAAATATCTTTTGAAACGATAAATATCTCCCAAACTTTTCGCTTTTTGCATTTCTATAATAACTCGCTTGCTTCCTTCGCTTTCCGTTTCTATGGTCGCGGCGAAATCTTTTCTGAAAAGCGATACTTGCAAAGTGTCTTTGTCTATGTCCGTATATTCCTGAATTGTCGGTTCAAGAGTCAATACTTTGCAATCTAAAATAGTGCCGATAAGAAATTTCGCAACTTTGTCGTTTTCCAAAAGTCGTTTGAACGTCGCGTCGTATATCGGATTTGCGATTATCATTTTTTCGCTCCTTTTTTTATTACAAAAATACTATTTGCCGACGAATAAAAAACGTCGCGAAAATTTTTCACAACAAAAAAAGCGAGCCGAGAAATCCCCGACCCGCCTTTTATTTTCGGTTATCGCAAAACGATTATTTAATCACTTTCACCATTTCGAGACATTTGTTAGAATAACCCCATTCGTTGTCGTACCAAGAAAGCAATTTTACAAAATTGCCGTCGAGAGCCAACGATTTGTCCGCGTCAAAAATAGACGTGCGGGCGTCGCCTCTGAAATCGGTCGAAACGACGGATTCGTCGGTATATCCCAAAACGCCTTTAAGTCCGCCTTTTTCTACGTCGGTTTCGGACGCCTGTTTGAGCGCCGCTTTAATTTCGTCGATAGTGGCGGAATTTTTAAGTTCTGCGGTCAAATCCACGATAGAAACGTCGCTTGACGGAATACGAAGCGAAATACCCGTAAGTTTTTTGTTAAGTTCGGGAAGAACCAAACCTACCGCTTTTGCCGCGCCGGTAGAAGACGGAATAATGTTTTCAAGAATTCCGCGTCCGCCTCTCCAATCCTTGTTAGAAGGACCGTCGACGGTTTTTTGCGTAGCGGTAGCCGCGTGAACCGTAGTCATAAGACCTTTTACAATTCCAAATTTTTCGTGAATAACCTTTGCCAAAGGAGCAAGGCAGTTTGTCGTGCAGGAAGCGTTAGAAATAATCGCTTGTCCCGCATAGGTCTTGTGATTTACTCCATAAACGAAAGTAGGCGTATCGTCTTTTGCGGGAGCCGAAAGTATAACTTTCTTCGCGCCGGCTGCGATATGCTTTTTCGCAGTTTCTTGGTCAAGGAAGAAGCCCGTCGATTCTATGACGACTTCCGCGTTGACTTCGCCCCATTTGAGGTTTGCCGGGTCTTTTTCGGCAGTCAAACGAATTTTTTTGCCATTTACGACAAGGAAATTTCCGTCAACCGAAATTTCGCCCTTAAATTTCCCGTGAACCGAGTCGTATTTCAGCATATACGCCAAATATTTCGGTTCAAGCAAGTCGTTAATTCCTACGATTTCAATTTCGTTCGCAAAACTCTGAACCGCGCTGCGAAGCACGTTGCGACCGATACGTCCAAATCCATTGATTCCAACTTTGATAGCCATAAATCCTCCAAAATTAAATTGTTACACCAAAAACGGTACCCGTAAAATAATATATGCTCAACAAAAAATCGAATTTTTTTCGCAAATTGCAAAAGAAACTATAAAAAAAGCCGCGACTAAAATCTAAAACCGCCCCAAACGCCTATCCCAGCGCCGTTTTCTTTTTCGTAAAAAACGCTCGTTTCCATTTCAAAACGGCTGAATTGTCTGAAAATATACGAAATCGTCGCCGTGTAGTTTTTTGTAAAATCGTTTCCTAAAAATTCTTTTTTTTCGTTGTCGGCAGGAATTTCGTAATCTTCGGCGACTTCGTTATAAACAAAAACGTCGCCTATATTTCCGCCGCGAACTTTTCGGTTAAATCTATCGTAAACCGCTTCTAATCGGACTGCGTGCTTTTGCGAAAAATTAAATTGCGAAAGTCCGCGAATTTGCGACGAATTAGGTCCGAGTTCCGCTCCTATCGATTTTCCGTAATGTTCGTAATTAGTCGATACGCCGCGAAAATGCGTATAAACCCACGGCTCTACTCTGCAATATTCAAATCCAAAAATCGCGTTTTTTCCCGCAATTACAGGATACCACTGCGTTCCGACGGTAATCGCCCATTTGTTTCCCCATCCGTCGTTAAAAAGCGTATGCGGAGCCGAGCCGTCGTCAATAAAAAACTCCGCGTACCAGCGAGCGATTTTCGGCATTTTAACTTCCAAATCCAAGCCGATTTGTTTGTTGTCCAAATCGCCCGTGTAATGTTCCGCAAAAAAATACGGAATAAACGGAATTATATAAATCGGCTCGATTTTTCGTTCTCTGTTTAAGTCGTCGGGGCGAAAATACTGCGCGGACGGCTCGCTCATTTTTGCGCTGTCCGCAGTGGAACCGCTTATGACGGAAGCGTTTATTCCGAGCGTGATTTTGTTTTCAAAAAGCGGAAGTTGAACCCGATGGTAATACAAATATTTGCTGTAATGTCTAAATTCTTTTAGTATTCCGAAAATTTGATAATACTGCAATTTGTCGAAATCCAACATTATTCTTGTATAAAATATTGGCTTATCTACGGCGTTTAGCATAAGCCGATTGTGCGCCGCGGGACCCGACGTCAAATTGTCGACGGCAATATCGACTCTCGTTCGTTTAGTTTGCGTCGAAATTCCCGCTCGAAAACCGTCAATCGCCCGAAAATGCGAAGAATCGCCGCCTATTGCGTTGTAAGTTTTTCCGCGAAACGGCTCGTAATTTCCACCCGTCCAAACGGTATCGCTTCTATATTGAGTAGAAACGTGCAAATCCGAATAAAAAGAAAAAATTCCCAAATTTGCGGTAATTTTCGGATTTATTATTCCGCCCGCGTCCAAATCGCCGTTAAATTTTGCCTGTCCCGTCAAATCCAAATTCAGCAAGAGACGATAAACGTCGTCGTCGTCGCGAATTTCGGCTAATTTCGTGTTTCCGAAATATTTGTCTTTGAGAATTTTCAGCAAATTCTTGTCGGTCGCGGTTAAATTTTCGCTTTTTTCTACATTTATTAGAAATTTACGAATTTCTTCATAATTTGCTGGCTGCTGATAAAATCCCGCAGGCAAAGCGACGTCCGAACGGGACGAAAGCGTTTGCAATATTTCATCGATTCTTTTATCGATAGCGGCGTTCGGTTCAAATTGAACTTTTTGCGCAAAAGTTGAAAATATAAAAAACGCCGTAAAAAAAATGATTTTTCGCATTTTTGTTTTTCCTTCTAAATTGTTAAAATTTGTACTATAAATATACGTTTCGGAGTATATTTAATTATATAAAATAATAAATTTTTTATAAAAAATACATAAAACTATAATTTGGCACGAATTTTGCGAATATTTTGCGGTAGATATATTTTAAAAGAGAGCGCGAATTATGGTGTCGAGCGTAGAAACAAACAAAGGATTTGGCAGAACAATCGCAAACGATAGTACGAAACGTAGTTTTGCAAATGCGGCAAAAAATACCGATTTTAAGAAAATATTGCAGGATATATGCGAATCCGACAAGACAACTGTCGCGACGTTGAATACGACTGCCGCGTCTGACGTTTCCGTATCCGAAATCGCGGTATCCGATAAAAATTCACGCGAAATTGCGAATGCCGTTGAAAAAAACTTGAATTGGATTTTAGACGCTTCTTCGCCGGAAAAAGCGCGTTACGGAATGAATGTCATAGGAGAAAAATTTCAACTTGAATACTTTCCGCCGGAAATGCTGGAAAATAATACTAATTGGTTTAAAGATATTATGGCGAAATTTGTATTGACGAAATACGAAAGAATTACTATAAGCCAAGATAAATACGGTAAAATTACCGTTACGATAGAAGATACGAACCCAAGCGGCGGCATACCGCTAATTTACGCAAAGAAATACGGTGAAGAAGTTATCGCTGCGATAAATAATGCGGCAAAAGCAAAAGCGGCAGAAAAAGCAAAAGAGATTGAAGAATTGCTTAATTCTAATAAAAAACAACTTACGGGAATAAGAGCGTGGCAACAATGGGTTAAAGAAATCGGACAAGAAGAATATGACAGAATCCGAGAAGCGAAGTGGAATGAATATTTTACTAATGAGTTTGAAAATCTTTTGAGTAAAAACGGAATTGTATTGTCGGGAAACGAAAAATTTAATATAAGCGTAGATAAATACTGTAAAGTTAGCGTTACGGGAGATAATGAGGAAAAAGCGAAAAAAATCGAGAAACTGCTAAATTCTATGCCCGACGGTGAAAATTGGGGCTTAATTCTGAACCGAAACGGCGTTTATGATTTTGACGATTTGAAGCCGCAATTATTAAAAACGCTTGCGGCGAATTATATTGAAAATGCAAGCGGCGCTGCAATTTCGCTTGACGAACTTTATGTTGAAAACGGTAGAATTATGGGCTTGCCGATTGATTTGAACGAACTTATAAATTCAATAGAACCCGACCCGTATTATAAAGCCAAAAAATCGATTGAGGCGAATTACGAATATAAATTGAACGCAATGCTGGAAATGTTGAGAAGAGGCGATATAAGCGCGTCGGAAATACTTTCTCTCGAAGAAGAAATACAAAAATTCATAAAGGAAAACCCAAATGCGAAATCGTACGATATAAAATCCGTGCTAATGGAAATTTTGACAATCGGCGCGAATAATATTTCCGATTTAACTGCGAATATTGTTGTCGGGAAGGGAAGTATTGTTTGGGGGTAGAGATAATATAGCGTATTATTGATTGGGAATTATTTTTTTTAAGAAAGAAATAAATTATAAACAGCGAAGCAACCCCGTCGCGGAGTCGCTTCAAAAAATTGCGGCAAAAGTAATTTCACTGATTCAGCAAACTTAAAATAGTGTTTGGAAGAGAATTTGCCTGCGCCAGCATTGCCGACGACGCTTGCTGTAAAATCTGAAGCCGCTGAAATTCTGCGGTTTCTTTGGCAAAATCCGCGTCTCTTATCAGCGATTCCGCCGAAGCGACGTTCGGTATCATATTTTCCTGATTCGTAAGCGAATGTTCGAGACGATTCGTATATGCGCCAAGGTCTGCGCGATATTCGCTTATGAAATCTATGGCTTTGTCGAGCAATTCGATTCCCGCTTGCGCTCCCGCTTGCGTACTCATATCCAAAAGTTGTGCGGGCGGAGTGGCGTTGTCTCTTATTCCAAGCGCAAAAGTATTCGCCGCGCGCAATTTTATGTTTATAATATCGTCTTGTTCTATGTTGTTTGCGCCTATGTGAATGAAGCCGCCTCTAACTTCGTCGCCCCAAGCGTTATAATCGGGGCTGTCGGGATTTCCCGAATTTCCGTTAAGAAGTTGCTTTTTGTTGAACTGCGTCGCGGCGGCTATTCGGTCAATTTCGTCGCTCAACTGTTCAACTTCCATTTGAACAAATTCTCTCGCTTCGGGCCCAACCGTCGCCGTCGACGATTGTATGGACAACTCGCGCATTCTTTGAAGAATATTTTCAATTTCAATCAAAGCGCCTTCCGCGACGTTCAAAAGCGATACTCCGTCCTGAATATTGCGATTTCCCATCGTAAGTCCGTTTACTTGCGTTCTCAACTGTTCGGCGACCGAAAGTCCCGCGGCGTTGTCGGACGACCTGTTTATGTCGCGACCCGTCGATAATTTTTCAAGCGTCGTAGTAAGCGTGCGTTCCGTTCTTTTCAGTGCGCTCGCCGTGAGCATCGACTGAATGTTGTTGTTAATTCTTGGCATTTTGCCCTCCTTGTTTTAATTCTCTATTCTTTCCATAAATCAGAGACGTTTTACATTTGTAATTTATATGCAAATTGCGTGCCAAAAAACGCAGTTTCTATTTGAAAAAGGTTTTTCAACACGCAATTTGTTCGGGAAACGAAATTTATGAGAGCAATTTTTTCCTGTTTTTTCTTTTTTTACCTATTTTTTATCTTAAATAATTCATTAAACTCGATTGAATTATTCTTGCGGTAGAACTTAAAGCCGTGTTAAAAACCGTTTGTTTTACCGCGTATTGCGTTACGACGTTTGCGTAATCGGCGTCTTCCAAGTTTGATTGCAAGCGGGTTACTTCGACTTGTCGCGTTTCGTTTCTTTCCAAAGTTAAATCGAAGCGATTTACCAAAGAACCGTTTGTAGATTGCGCGGTGAGAATTTTATCCGCGCTTCTGTCGAGCCAGCCGATTGCTTCGTTAATTTGCACGCGATTTCCATAAGTTAAACCTTCGCCGAGTTTTATAAGAGACGTAAAAATATCTACGTCTCTGTCGACCGCCATATCGTTTATGGTCGTATTTACCGCGACGGAAATATTTTCCTCTATTATTCTGTAAATTCTGCTGTCCGTGTTAATTGTGTTCCAATTCAGGTCTCTGCTTTCGTCCATATAACTGAATTTTATGTCGAGCGCGTTGTGTCCGGGAACGGCAAGCGGTTCTCGCGAAAAATCGCCGTACATCGGATGGTCGGTAATCGCGGGATATTTGTCGCCTATTCCCATAAGCGTAATTTCGCCTTTAAGATAATCTATTCTGTAATCTACGTGTTCTTCCATTTTTACTCCGCTTACGCTTATTTCCATAGAACTCGGAATAATCCTTTTTGCCGCTATGTCTATGGTTGAGCCGCCGGGAATCGGGCTTCCGTCGGGAATCGTTAGAGTTCCCATAATTTGAATGGTCGGTTGCGTGCCGTCAAAATAGCACATTCTTCCGTTTGCCTTATCTTGCGGCGAAGACAGCGATTCGCGCATAACTATCGCGGGTCTGTCGGTGTGCGCGCCGCTAAAAAGATAATCGCCTTTGTAGCGCGTATTCATTAAACTTGCCGCCTGACGAGTCAGTTGCTCCACTTCTTCGGCTATGTATCTTCGTTGCGTCGTCGAAAGAGTATCGGTATCGCCCTGTATTGCAAGTTCGCGCGCTCGCTGGACAATGCTGTTCATACTCACCATAGTCGTGTCGGTAATTTGCATCCAAGCGAGTCCGTCCTGAATGTTTTTTTCGTATTGTCTTAACTGCGAATTTTGCGTTTTAAGTTTTATAACGTTTGCGGTATCGATGGGAGCGTCGCTTGGACGAGTGATTTGTTTTCCCGTCGCCATTTTTTGCTGCAAGTCGTTCAATTCGGCAAATTTATCCCGAATTACCTTTTGCGTGTGGCGGCTTGTAGATTGAAAAGTCGTTCTTATCATTTTATTTTCCTCCTTGAAAATTAACTTCGCTTTACGATATGCAAATTTCGTGCCAAAATGTTTTTACAAATTCATCAGCACGTCGAGCATCGCTTGCGCCGCGTTCATAATTCTTGCGGCTCCCTGATACGTGTACTGATATTTTATCATTTCCGCCATTTCTTCGTCCAATTGAACTCCCGCAATGGCGTCCTGATGCGTATCGTATTGTTCTATCAAATATTCGCGGGTTGTTATGTTTGCCGTCGATTCGTTTCTGTCCAAGCCCAATTCGGCTATTGTAGAACTGAAATATTCGTCGAAAGACACCGACGGCTCGCCGATTCCGTTAGGAGCCATAGTCAATTTTTTGCGAAGTTCGCTTATGTCGACGGCGTTAAGATTGTCGCTTGCTCCCGAAAAATTTCCCGTCGAATAATCAAAACTAACGTAAAGCGGAATGTTTTCATAAGTCGGCGACGCGACGCTTAAAAGTTCTATCGTTCCGTAAACGTAATCTATTTTGTAATCTATGTTTTCTCGTAAAACTACGCCGCTACCGCTTGCGCCTGTGGTTACTTTTACGCTTCCCGAAACGAGATTTACCGCTCTTTCGTCGAGAGTCGGGGGAGTTATCGTCGGGTCTACGCCGATTCTCGACAAATTTACCGCGCCGCCCGCCAACGTAAGTCCGAGCGACAATTCGTTTGTTACGTTTGTTATGGAATTTCCGCCGCGAGCCGCCGCAATGTTTATTACGTCCGACGCGACAGCCGTAGAAAGTTTAATGTTTCTTAACGTAAGTCCTTCGGGGTCAAAGAAATTAAAGCCCGTGTGTCCGTTAAGATTAAAGCCGATTTTGTGCTGGTCGTTTATCGCCGTAACGAATGTTTTTACCAATTCGTTAAGTTGATTTTCAAATTTTGGAATTGCCTCGTCGCGGGCTATAAAAAGTCCTTTAAGTTTGCCGCCAAGCGGATTTATCGGGTTTCTTCCTTTGCTCATTCTTATGCCGAACTGGCTAAAACCTTCGTCGGCGTTTATTCGCGTGTTAAAATCTTCGTAAATTTCTATCGGATTTATCGAAACGGGCGAAATTAAAATATTTCCGTTTATAAGGATAGTAATTTGTCCGTTTGCGTCGCTTAACGTATCGAAATCTATTAACTCCGAAAGGTCTCTTAAAAGCAGGTCGCGGCGGTCTTTGGAATCGTTTGCCGAATTTCCCGTTATTTCCACCGCGGCGATTTCGCTGTTAAGTTGAAACAAATCCTTTGCGATGTTGTTTATTTGATTTACCACCGCTTCGATTTCGCTGTTTTGGTCTCTTTTTAGTTTGTCGATTTCGGCGCCGATATTGTTAAAAACTTCGACGAGCATACTTGCGTTTGTTCTTACGGCGGTTCTTGCGGAAACTTCGTCGGCGTTATTTACAAGATTTTCCCACGAATCGAAAAATTTGTTCATATATTCCAAAATTCCCGTGCTGTACGGCTCTTGCAAAATATTTTCCAAAGATTCAAGCGCGTAATCGATTGCCTGATTTTTTCCAAGTTCGTGCGATTGACGGCGAATTTGCTGGTCAAGATATTCGTTTCTTATTCGCGTGATATTAGTTACTTGCACGCCGAATCCGAATTGTCCGAAATTCGCGTGTTTGTGATATTCCGCCGTTAGATTCATTCTTTTTCTGGAATATCCGGGAGTATCGACGTTGGCGATATTCTGCGAGGTAACGTCCATACCTATCTGACTCGCAAAAAGCGCCCTGTTGGCGACGTTCATCATAGAAAACAAACTCATATTACACCTCCGTGTGTTTTTGGTTTTTGTTAGGATATGCAAATTTCGTGCCAAATTGTAGTTTAATTATAAAAATTTTGTTTTCGTTTGTGAGTCTGGCGAAAAATCGGGAAATTTTTGCCGAATTGTAAAATTAAAAATATTAGGAAATTCAATAAAGAAATTTTAAGACAACTGCGGAAAACTAATTCCGCTTTCTTTGATTTTTTGAATACAAAAATCAAAAACTTTTTGCGCGTTGTCTATCGCTTGTTTTGCAATATAATCGTCGGGCGAAAGTTCAACCGGATAACGAACCGCAGTAGCAAAAGGCAATAATTCGGCGCAATTATCTGAAATTTCTGAAAAAGTAGTATCAAAAGACATACATTTTTGGCAAAGCGATACTAAATTATGCGTTTTTTCAGGTTCTTCTTCCTTAAAAACTATATATGATTTCAACGCTTTTTCGGCGCACTGCTGACAATGATAACAAGAAATTTCCGTTTGTTTGGGATGAAATTCAAAAAATAAATGCCGCGCTGTAATCAAATCGTTTGTAGAATGTCTAACCCACTCTTTAAGCAGTATTTCGTTCATATAAAACTACTCCTTTATTGGCTATTGTTCGTTCAATAGTCGGCATTTTATTGCGCGTTTCAAATTTATTTTTATAATTTGCCAAAATATCAACGGGTATTTTCATCGGTTGTTTTGCCAATGTTTTGTAAATATTTCCCATAACAATAAACGGATTTTTGTCGTTGTCGTTCAAAACGACGTAAAAATCGTAATCGCTGTTTTCACGCGGAGTTCCGTAAGCATAAGAGCCGAATAAAATAATTTTTTCACAATCCTTTACCGTTTCAAGAATTTTGTCTTTAATATCAAGAATATCGCTGTTTATTTCCATTTTTCGTTCTCCTTTTTTAATAAAAATACTATTTGCCGCAAAACAAAAAAGGGGAGAGCGTATTTCTACGCCCGCCCCGATAACAAAACTGCCGTTAAAAAAATGTTGCGACAAAATTAAACGGCAATTTTTCGCACTAATCTATTACCTTGAACCCGCGCCAAATTCATATCCCACCGTAAAACTCAACTTTGAACGACGCATAAAATCTTCTTCCTTTTTCACTGGAATTTCTAAATACTCATCTGTTTTATCATCGTAATTGCTCATACGTGTAGATTTAGCCATTCCCAAATCTGTGAGAAATCTGAAATCAAAAAACAAATTTCCCGGTCCCGCCGCAAATCCAAAAGACACTCCCGCCGTTAATCCAACGGGCGGATATTTAAGTTCGGTATAACCAAACATCTTTTTTAATTCGTCGTCGGTGAGCGTCGTGTCCCACTTTTCACTTTCGGTTTGTCCATCTTCTGTCCACGTTTCGTTTTCGCTAATCTTATATTTTCCAATATTTATTGCAAAATGCGGACCTACAAAAGCCGAAATAGAAAGATTTTCAGGTCTAAAAGTCATTTTTGCCAAAATAGGAATTACCAAAGCGTTTCTTGAAATTTTATATTCTTCCTCTTCGCTCCAACTGCCGTATTCTTCGTCAAATCCGCTTTCTTCCCATTTATATCCCGCGCCAAATTTAGTAAAGAGTAATTCCGTTTGAAGCGCAAAAACATCCGCCAACTGTATGCTTACAAAAGGCGCTACGTCAAAAGAAGCGCCGCCGCGGGTAATTTTTCCGCCGTCTTCGGTAATGTCTTTTTCTTCTTCTTCGCTCATAGCCGAAAGACCAACGCCCGCGCCCGCGCGAACTCCTAAATAAACAAGTTTAGAATCCTGCGCAAACGTAACACACGTAAACGCGCCAATCAACAATGCGACAAGCATTTTTTTAGCAAACATAATAGTTGCTCCTTTTTAAAAAAGTTAAATGAA